>DATKUA010000150.1:0-16521 GCA_035530855.1 Acidobacteriota bacterium
CGCCCCCACCGCACCCGGCCGCGCGTAGAGCCAGTCGATCATCTCGTCGAGCACCGGCAGGCTGACCTCGTAGTCCTCGATCAGACTGATGTGACCGGCCAGCAGGATGTCGCCGATCGCGGACAGGTCGTTGCGCCCGAAGGCATCGATCAGTGCGAACACGCGCCCCTGTTCGGAGACGACGTGCCGCGCCCGCCGGTAAATCAGCCCGCCCAGCTTTTCCTTGAGCGCACCGACCATCTCCGGTGTTGCGTCGCGCAATGCTTTCACTCCCGGATTCTCCGCGGCCAATATCCTCACGGCCTCCTGGCATGACTCCTGGCGCTCGTTGTACTCACTCGTCACCAGCGCGCGCGGGATGCCCGAGTAGATCGAGAAGAAATCGATGCCCTGCGGCAGGGGGTGGTGCTCCATCGCCATCGCGCGGCAGTCCAGCAATCCCGCATGGCCCGCGCGGCAGGCGCGGGAGGCGAACTGGTCCATAGGCCCGCTCTTGATGCCGACGTAGTTGTGATCGGCCCGGCGGCAGATGTTCACCATCCGCCCGTCCTCGATCTCCAGGCCCTCGAGGCGCTCCACCGCCGTGGCCGTCGAGATCTCCAGCGCGGCGGAGGAACTCAGACCGGAGCCGGGCGGCACATCACCGTGGATGGCGATATCTTTCCCCCCGACCTCAAATCCATCGCGCCGCAGCTCGGCGATCACGCCGCCGACATAAGCCGACCAGACCGGCCGTTGTGCGGGAAGCCCACCCTTTTCGAACTCGAAGTATTCGTCGAAATCGGCCGCGTAGAGGCGGAAGCGCCCGTCGGCGCGGTTCGCCGCGGCGGCGACGATGTAGCGGTCGATCGCCACCGGCAGCACGTGGCCGTCGTTGTAATCGGTGTGCTCGCCGATCAGGTTCGCCCGCCCCGGGGCGGCGACCGTCAACTCCGGCTCGCGCCCATACCTCTCGCGGAAATATCCGGCGGTCTCCTCAAGCAGCCTTGCCTTGTTGCTCATCAATAATCGACTCCCGCCTGACGTAACAACGGATTATCAGCAGGTTACCAGAACAGAACATAGAGCACCGCCGTGGCGGCGATGATCAGGCTGCCCCAGAGCCACGCCGAGGGCAGCACGCGCACATCGATGTCCGAGACGGGGAATGTCACCGCCTGCTTCATCGGCCGGAACACCGTGACCAGCAGCATGAACAGTGTGAGCGTCAGGAACGTGATCGCCATGTGGTGCAGGAACGCCACATCGGGCAGGAAGAAGAGCAGCCCGCCGTAGAGTGGAATGCCCAGCAGCAGGGCCCAGTTGGCGGCCGCCGTCGGCGCCTTCTTCACCACCAGCCCGACCACGAAGACGGTGACGATTGCCGGCGTGATGAAACCCCAGAGCTTCTGGATGTAATCGAAGACGCTGCCGAAGGAGCCGACCATCGGCGCCCAGAGGCAGGCGAAGACCATGAAGGCGGCGGTGGCGATTCTGCCGACCGTTACGAGCTTTTGCGGGCCCGCCTCCCTGCCCCAGAATTTCTTGTAGAGGTCGATGGTGAAGATCGTCGACGCCGAGTTGAGCATCGAGTCGATCGAGCTCATCACCGCGCCGAAGAGCGCCGCGAACATCAGCCCCCGCAGGCCCGCGGGCAGGATCTGGGCGATCATGTGCGGGTAAGCCTGGTCCGGGTTGGCCAGGGTCGCTCCGTAGAGCTGGAAGGCCATGATTCCCGGGAAGACGATGATGAACGGAATCAGCAGCTTCAGCATCGCGGCGAGGAAGATGCCCTTCTGCCCCTCGGCGAGGCTCTTGGCCCCCAGCGTCCGCTGGGTGATGAACTGGTTGAGTCCCCAGTAGAAGAGGTTGGGGATCCACAGCCCGCCGATGAAGACCGCCATCCAGGGCAGCTCTGGATGGTCCCAGGGCAGCACCGTGTGCAGCTTGGCGGCGTTGTTCTGCAGGAAACTATCGAGACCGCCTACCTTCTGAAGACCGATCACCGTCACCACCAGCCCGCCGAGCAGTAGCGCCGCGCCCTGGATCAGGTCGGACCAGACGACGGCCTTCAAGCCGCCGTAGATGGTGTAGGCGCCTGCGGTCAGGCCGATGAGCCAGACGGCGAGCGTGGTGTCGATGCCGAAGATCGCGTTGAGGGCGATGGCGCTGGCGTAGAGCACCGTGGCGAGGGCCACCACGACGTAGGCTGCCATGATGAACACGGCCATGATCGTGCGGGTCGAGCCACTGTAGCGGTACTCGAGGAACTGGGGCATGGTGAAGATGCCGCAACGGAGGAATTTCGGCAGGAAGAACCAGGCGACGATCACCAGCGTCACCGCCGCCATCCACTCGTAGCTCGCTATCGCCAGCCCCACGCCGAAGCCCTTGCCGGCCATGCCGACGAAGTGCTCAGTCGAGATGTTCGACGCGATCAACGAGAAGCCGATCAGCCACCAGGTCAGCCGCCGGCCCGCGAGAAAGTAATCCTCGCTCGTCTTCTCACGCCTCCCCGCGATCAGCGAGACAGTGACGACAAAACCGATGAATGCGATGAAAGCGGTGTAATCAAACCAATTGAGATTCAATCCGTCTTACCCCGCTGCGCTCCGACAACTCTGGCGATTGTTGATGCGTAAGATTTAACCGTCTCAATTCTGTTGTGGGTGCGCCTTCCCCCCGGCCGCTCGATTATAAACAGATACGCCCCTTTTTTGCTATGCTTCCGTTAACACTCATCCGGGAAACCGAGGGGGGGAGCCGATTATGAAATCCGTTTTGGCAGCGGCAATATTCACTGCGCTGATTATTACAACTCCTGTCGCAAGTGATACCGGCCTCAGGCACACCCTGATGCCCGCTCCGGCGGAGATCTCCTTCGGCGGCGGGGCGCTCGTCATCGACGGCAGCTTCAGCATCAGCTTCGACGGCTACCGCGAGCCGCGCCTCGAGCGGGCGGCTTCTCGCCTGCTCGAGCGCGTCAGCGCGCAGGCGGGCATCATCTTCATCCCCGCATACGACGGCATCGACGGCGCCGGCACGGTCCTCTCCATCCGCGTCGACAAGGCGGGCGAGGCGGTGCAGTCGCTGCATGAGGACGAGTCGTACAGGCTGGTGATCGACGGCGGCGGCGCGCGGCTGAGCTCTGCTACTCCCGTCGGCGCCCTGCGCGGCATCGAGACCTTCCTGCAACTGATCGAGCCGGGGCCGCGCGGTTTTGCCGTCCCGTTCGTAACAATAAAAGACGAGCCCCGCTTCCGCTGGCGCGGCCTGCTGGTCGACTCCTGCCGCCACTGGTTGCCGCCCGGCGTCATCCACCGTACCCTCGACGCGATGGCCGCCGTCAAGCTCAACGTCCTGCATTGGCACCTCTCCGAGGACCAGGGCTTCCGCGTCGAAAGCAAGCTCTTCCCCAAACTCCAGCTGAAGGGCTCCGACGGCAACTATTACACCCAGGAGGAGATCAGGGCCGTGGTCTCCCACGCGCGCGACCTCGGCATCCGAGTCGTCCCCGAATTCGACATGCCGGGCCACGCCTCGGCCTGGCTCGTCGGCTACCCCGAGCTCGGCAGCGCCCCCGGGCCATACCACATCGCCCGCAGGTGGGGCGTCTTCCCGCCAGTCCTCGACCCCACCCGCGAAGAAGTCTATGCCTTCCTCGACAAGTTCATCGGCGAGATGACGGGGCTCTTCCCCGACGAGTACTTCCACATCGGCGGCGACGAGGTGGTCGACGACCACTGGCGCGCCAATCCCCGCATCCAGGAATTTATGGTGCGCCGCGGCATCGCCGACAGCCACGCCCTGCAGACCTATTTCAATGGCCGGGTGCTGAAGATTCTCCAACGCCACGGCAAGAAAATGATCGGCTGGGACGAGATCTTCCATCCCGAGCTGCCGCATGACATCGTCGTGCAGAGCTGGCGCGGGCGCGAGTCGCTCGCCGACGGCGCGCGCAAGGGCTACCTCGGCATCCTCTCCAACGGCTACTACATCGACCTCTTCTTCCACGCCGCCGACCATTACACCGTCGACCCGCTCGGCGGGCCGGCGGCCGCACTCTCGGAGGAAGAGAAAGCGAGGATACTCGGCGGTGAGGCCTGCATGTGGGGCGAGCTGATCACGCCCGAGTTGATTGATTCGCGCATCTGGCCGCGCACTGCGGCCGTCGCCGAGCGCTTCTGGAGCCCCGCTGAAATCACCGACGTCGACGACATGTACCGCCGCTTGGAGATCCAGAGCCGCCGCCTAGAATCCCTCGGCCTCAACCACCGCGCCTTTACCCGTGTCTTCCTCGAGCGTCTGGCGGGGCCGGGCGGGTCGATCGAGCACCTGCGAATCCTCGCCGCAGCGCTGGAGCCGGTGAAGGACTACACCCGCCACCGCACCCGCGACTACACGAGCTACACGCCGCTCAACAGGCTGGTCGACGCCATCCCCTCCGATAGCCCCTTCGCCCGCCGCTTCAACATGTCGGTCGAGCGGATGCTCGCCTCGCGGGAAGGCTGGGATTTGCATAAGACCGAGGTCACCGACCTGCTGGCCGGGCTAAAAGCGAACCACGCGGGCTTGCTGCCTCTGTTGAAAAGCCGGGCCGTCCTGAGGGAAATCGTTCCCCTTTCCGAGACGGTCTCACGCCTCGCCGCCGCAGCGCTGGAGGCGATCGATTCGATCTCCGCCGGGATCAAGCCCGATGACGATTGGGTCGGGGAAGTCGACGGGCTCCTGCTCGCCGCGGAGGCTGATAAACAACCGCAACACGAAGTGCAGATCGCGATTCTGCCCGTGATTAAGGCGTTGGTGGATAGGGCTGGGGTGCAATAATACTGGCGGCATCACCCGCCTGAGCTGAGTATCTCGCTCAGGCCCTCATCGATCAGCTTCAGCCCGGCCCGCAGGTGTTGTGGCTCGCCGCCGATGCCGATGCGCACGAAGCGGTCCATGCCGAAGCAATCCCCGGCGATGATAAACACGCTCTTTCTCTCGCGCAGGCTGTCGCAGAGCTCAGTGGAATTGATCTCCATCGCATAGCGCAGGAAGGCCATGCCTCCGGCGCGCGGCGGCACGAGCGAGAACCGCCCTCCGTGAGCGGAGACCCAAGCCTGCAACGTGGCGAGGTTGTCTCTCAGGATCGCGCGGTTGCGGCTCAGTATCTCCTCCCTCTTGCCCGGCTGCAGCGCGCGCGCCGCGACATAGTTGCTCAGCACGCCGGCCGCGATGGTCGTGTAGTCGTGGTGTGACCAGGCGTCGGCGATGAACTGCTTCGGCCCCGCAAGCCAGCCGATCCTCAATCCGGGCAGGGCGTAGGCTTTGGAGAGCCCGCCGGCCACGACCGTCTTGGGGTAGATCCCCGCAAAGCTGGGTGTTTCGTTGCCGTCCAACTCCGCGCCGCGGTAGATCTCGTCGACGTACAGCCACGCGCCCGCTGCGGCCGCGAGGCGGGCTATCTCCTCCATCTCCTCCGCGCCGAGGACCGCGCCCGTCGGATTGTTCGGGTTGCAGACGGCGATCACCTTCGTCGCCGGCGTCACCTGCCTCGCCAATTCCTCCAGATCGGGCCGCCAGCCCAGGTCCTGCCGCAGGTGGAAAGGTTTCACTTCCGCCCCGAAGGCGCGCGCCGCACCCCAGATCTGCATGTAATTGGGCAGCATCAGCACCAATTCGTCGCCGGGCTCGAGCAGCCGCCACATCGCAATGAAGTTCGCCTCAGCCGAGCCGTTGGTGACCAGAACATTGTCGCGATCGAAACCGTCATAAAGCCGGCTGACCGCCTCGCGCAGCTCGATCGAGCCGTTGGTCTGCCCGTAGCCGAGCCGCAACGAGAGCAACTCCCGCTGCTCCCCGGCATCCAGGAGCTCCGAGAGTTCGAATGGATGGACGCCCGTCTCGGTCAGGTTGTAATCGACCTGGTTTTCCCAGATCGACTGGATTCGCTCGAGCTCGAAAAGTTCTATTTTCACTCGCCCGCCCCCCTCGCTTTTCAGCGCTTCAAGACCTCGAGCAACTTCTCAAGGCCGATCTTCGCTCCGCTGAGGACCAGGACGACGTCCCTGCCCGCGAAGCGCTCCCTGCTCTTGATGAAGGCCGCCACCGGCAGGGCGGCGGAGCCCTCGATCAGCATGTGGTGCTTTTCGATCACCAGCCGCAGCGCAGCGGCGATCTCGTCCTCGCTCAGGAGGACGTAGTCGTCGATGAACCGCCGGCAGAGATCGAAGGTGATCGAGCCCGTCTCGAGGCCGCCGGCGGTGCCGTCGGATAGGGTAGGCTTCGACTCCATCTCCACGATCCGCCCCGCCTTGACCGACTCGTACATCACCGGCGAGTGCTGCGGCAGGCAGCCGATGATCTCGACATCCCCGTCGCCGGATTTGAGGTAGCCCCCGACCCCGGAGGCCATGCCCCCGCCGCCGACGGGCACCAGGACGGTGTCGAAGCGCCCGGCCTGCCGCTCGAGTTCGACGGCGATCGTGCCCTGGCCGCCGACGATCTTCGCGTCGTTGTATGGCGAGACCCAGAACATGCCGAGGCGCTCGGCTTCGCCCTTGGCAAAGGCCTCAGTGAGGACGCAGTCGTTGCCGTGGAAGGCGATGTCGGCGCCGAGAAGGCGCAGTGCCTCGACCTTGGCCGGGGAAGCGTATTCGGGCAGATAAATCCTGCCCTTGCAGCCGAACTTCTCCAGCGCGTAGGCGAACGCCGCGCCGTGGTTGCCGGACGACGCTGTGACGAGGCCGCGAGCCCGTTCCTCATCACTAAGCGACAGCAGCTTGTTGACCGCGCCGCGCAGCTTGAACGAGCCCGTGATCTGCAGATTCTCGAGTTTGAGGTAGACGCGGCAGGCGCCCAGGTCGCTGAGGTAGTGCGAGAATTCCAGGGGAGTCTCGCGGATGAAGGGCCGTATCCGCTCTTCCGCTTCCAACACCTCGGCACGAACATCAAGCACGGTAGAGCCTCTTTCTCTATGCTTCCGGTTTCTCGAGAGGGGATGCCGCCTGCTGCGCCGGGACAATATTCTTATCTGATCGCTCAGCGGGCAATTGCTCTCCGCTCCAGGAATATGGTGGAGAGATTATAACAGCTTTCCCACCGCAGGACCGGGTGAGGGGGGTTGGGGCGGATAAAATGGCTGGTCCCGATCCGGCACCGAACGAAGGCGTTCTCCGCATTCAGTGGATTCGGTCCGCCTCCTATCAACGCCGAACTGAGACCAGCCGTCTGTAAACCCAATCGCGACAAGAGTGGTCTCTTTTGTTACCTGTTGCGCAGCAGGCGGAAGCTCGGAATGACGTGTTGATCATCACGGAAACCATTCGGCAAGACATCAGGAAGACGTTGGATTTATGGGTAACGGCTTATCGAGAGGTTTCCAACGCCTTGCACTCCCTTCCGCAAGCTCTTGCGTCGTCTTCCGAGCCTTACCCGCCGGCTGCATCACGGGTGCATAAAGAACAGTGTTGCTGTTTAAGAAAGCTGATAACCAGAAAGTATTCGGGCACCGCTCATGATATATCACAACTATATCTCGGCGGCAAGAATTAAATTTGCTTGATCTATAAAGCCGGAAGTTTGGAAATGCGACGGCTGCGATGCGGCCGGGAGCGCCGCGCTCAGCCGAGAATCGAATCGAGCAGGAGTTGGCGCGTGCCCGTATTGTGCTCTTCGATAACCTCGCTCACCCTCTTCTCATTGCCCTGGTAAAGCGCGTCGAGCAGCAGCTTGTGTTCGCCGCAGGTCTTCTCCAAGCGCGCATAATCGGCGATGAAGTATATGAAGAAGCGAGTGTTGTGGTCGTAGATCTGCGACAGGGTGCGGGTGATCTCGCCGTTGTTAAGCGTCTCGATTATCTTGAGATGGTAATCGAAATTCGAGGCGATCACATCGTAGTCGCTCCGGGTATCGTCGCCCATCAGATCAACGAGCACCAGCAACTCCTCAAAGAGCTCGTCGCTGATCTTGCCGACCGCCTTGACGGTCGCGTAGCTCTCGATGACGAAGCGCAGCTCGAGCTGATTCATGATCTTCTTGATGTCAAACTCGGGGATCACTATCCCCTTGCGCGGGATCAGGGTGAGAAACTGATCTTCGTGCAGCCGTTGAACCGCCTCGCGCACCGGCGTCCAGCCGACGTCGCCGAGCGAATCCGATAGCTTGCCGATGCTGACGAATTCCGACGGCGGGAACTCGTTGCGGAGTATTTTATCCTTCAAGCGATGGTAAGCATTCTCTGCAAGCGATACTTGCTGACCTTTTTCCTGCCTTGCCTTTCGATTGCCGTACATCATCTTGATTTCCGCCCCACATACCTATGCCACATATTGTTGCCATTAATCAACAGATAAATTCTCTTTCGCCATTACCTTATTAGGCTCGTTACCCTCATTATCCTAATAATTATTCATATTATATCCGAAACTATAATTATGACAGAGCACCGGCTTCAGGAGCAAATGCTTTCTAAGAAAATCACCCGACGAAGGCAAATCAGTTCACCTACATACTCTTCTATAGTAAAGTAGCGATTAATATAAACTTACCTGGCTGTTAATACACGGGATGCCTCGGACAGCAAACGACCTGACGCGGCGCGCCGGACCACCTCTTCGTTCACTCGGCAGCCCGCCCCGAAAGAATAGAGGCCGCTTTTGCGTAAAGCTTCTTGATGAAACAAGAGAGGTGTTGCAAGATTAGCTGCCATGACTACAAACGGTAAACTGCATGTGATCCCCCTCGGCGGCCTCGGGGAGTTCGGAATGAACATGATGGCGCTGCGCTTCGGCGACGAGATCATCGTCATCGACAGCGGCAAGATGTTCCCCGAAGACAGCCTGCTCGGCGTCGAGGCGATCATCCCCGACATGAGCTACATCCGGGAGCACCGCGACAAGATCCTCGGACTCTTCCTCACCCACGGGCACGAGGATCACATCGGCGCCGTCCCCTACTTCCTTAAAAACGCCGACGTCCCGGTCTTCGGCACTCGCCTGACGCTGGGCCTGGTAAAAATGCGCCTGCGGGAGCACGACCTGCTCGGCGACGCCGACCTGCGCGAAGTCGAGCGCGGCGACTCGGTCGAGCTCGGTAACTTCTCGGTCGAGTTCGTCGGCGTCAGCCACGGCATCCCCGACTCCTGCGCGCTCGCCGTCACGACTCCCGCGGGAGTCGCAATCCACACGGGCGACTTCAAGCTCGACCAGACGCCGCTCGACGGCCAGACCACCGACTACCACACCCTCGCCCGCTACGGCGACGCGGGGGTGCTGCTGCTGCTCAGCGACAGCACCAACGTCGAGCGCCAGGGCTACACCTTCTCCGAGAAGGAGGTCTACGACGACTTCGAGCGAGTCTTCAGCAAGGCCCGCGGCAAGATCCTGGTCGCCGCCTTCGCCAGCCACCTGCATCGCATGCAGCAGATCGTCGACCTCGCCGAACAGTTTGGACGCAAGGTCGCCTTCTGCGGCCGCAGCATGGAGCAGAACAGCCGGCTGGCGCAGGAACTGGGCTACCTTCATGTCCCGGTCGGACTCGAGATCAGCCCCAAACAGGTCGCCGGCATGCCCGCCGACGAGGTGGTCGTGATCGCCTCGGGCAGCCAGGCCGAGCCGCGATCGGCGCTCACGAAGATCGCGCTCGACGAGCACCAACATGTGCGGCTGCAGCCGGGCGATGTGGTGGCGCTCTCGGCGCGCAAGATTCCGGGTAACGAGCGCTCGATCACCACCCTCATCAACCACCTCCACCGCCGCGGAGCCGAGGTGGAGCACAACGGCACCCTCGACCTGCACGTCAGCGGCCACGCCTTCAGCGGCGAGATGAAGATGATGCTTAACCTCGTCATGCCGCGCTTCTTCGTGCCGATCCACGGCGAGTACCATCAGCTGCACCTGCACGCGCAGCTGGCCCGCAAGACCTGCGTCGAAGCGGAGAACGTGCTGCTCGCCGAGAGCGGCGACGTGATCGCCGTGGACGAGGACGGCATGGAAATCGTCGACCGCGTGGAGGTTGGCAGGACGATGATCGACGCCTCGCTGAACGAATCAATAAGCGAGGATACCGTCCGCGACCGCCGCTACATGGCGCAGGAGGGCCTGGTGGCGCCGGTGATCGTGGTCAGGAGGAAACACGGCCCCAAGGTGGTCAAGATCCACTTCATCACCAAGGGCCTGCGCTCCGACGAGGACCACCTCGCGCTGCTCGAGGGGGCGGAAGGATTGATTACCGAGCTGGTCGAGGAATCGACGCTGGAACAGCTCAGCGACGAGGACCACATGCAAGCCAAGATCGGCAAGGCGTTGCGGCGGCTGATGCGCAGGCACCTGCGCAGCTACCCGATGATCCTGCCGAGGATACTGGAGGTTTAGGCTTTGGATCCGCTGCGCGCGGTCCTCCTCGGACTGCTTCAGGGCTTCACCGAGTTCCTCCCGGTCAGCAGCTCCGGCCACCTCGCCCTCGCCGAGGCGCTCTTCGGCGACCTCTCCGAGACCGATATCTACCTCTTCTTCAACGTCATGCTGCACGTCGGGTCGCTGCTGGCGGTGCTCGTCTTCTGCCGGCGCGAACTGGCCATGCTCTTCCGTGCCCTCTTCCGCATCGGCCGCCGGGCCGAGACGGAGGGCCAACGGCGCGACAGGCGGCTGCTGGCGGCGGTGATCCTGGCGACGATCCCCACCGCGGTCATCGGCTTTGCGATCAAGCTTACCTCCATGGCGTTGTTCTCCGAGCTGATCTTCATCGGCTTCATGTTCTTCATCACCACGGCCGTGCTGGCCGCCAGCCCTAGATTCGGGGGCGAGCGCGGCGAGCCGTCACCGCTGGCGGCAGTGCTCATCGGCGTGGCCCAGGGAGTTGCAGTGATGCCGGGCCTCTCGCGCTCGGGGATGACGATCGTCTCCGGCAAGGCCGCAGGGATGGAGGCCACGGCGGCCGCGCGCTTTGCCTTTGTCATTTCCATTCCCGCCATCTTCGGCGCCGCGTTGGTCAGCGGGTTGGATGTCGTCAATCTCCCTAAGTTCAACACCAGCTTGATCTTTTCCGCCCTCTACGGTATAATGGCCGCTGTTATCGCCGGGTATCTGAGCCTCATTTGGCTGATCAGATTGGTCCGGCAGGCGAGATTAAACGTCTTCGCCTTCTACTGCGCCGCGATCGGCATTATCAGCATCGTCATCGGATTAGTTCGCTGACTGCGGCGCCGGTTTTGACGAACGGAGCACCGGCGTAGTGGCCAGGAAAACGACGAGAAAGAAGCCGCAAAACTCCACGGTCGAGAAGGGCCTGGGATACGTGCGCGAGCTGGCAGCGCTGGGCATGATCTCCCTCGCCACGCTGCTGGCCCTCAGCCTCGTAAGTTACGACCCGCACGACGACACGATCCTTTTCAACAACCCGGCGAGCGAGGGCATGAAGAACTACATCGGCGCGGTCGGCGCCAACGTTTCGGCCCTGCTCATCCAATTGCTGGGTTACTGCGCGTTCCTCGTGCCGGCGGCCCTCTTCGCCGCCGGAGGCTGCCTCGTGCTGAGAATTAAATTAGCCTCCCCGGCTACCAAGGCTGTCGGCCTGACGGGGCTGGTGCTGGGGTCGGCGGTCCTGCTTTCGCTGCTTGTTCCGGAGTTGAGCGTCGACGGCATGGCTCACGCCTTCCCCGGCGGGGGCGTCCTCGGAGGCCTGCTGCTCGACTACCTGCGGAATCCCTTCAGCGACCTTGCTGTCTACATAATTTCGGCGTCGGTTGTCGCCGTATCGCTCGTACTCACGGTCAATTTCTCATTCGCCGGCCTCTTCCGCGGCGCAGCCGATATTGCCGTCTCACAGGCAAAGCGCGTGAAACAAAACCGCCGCGAGCGCAAGACAGCCGGCAGATCGAGCAAGGACGGCAAGAAGAGCCCGGTGGTGGTGGTGCGCTTGGAGCTTCCCTGGAAGAAGCGCCGCAAGGAAGCGGAGCGGGTGTCCAGCCTGCCGACCGCCGTGAACAAGGAACTGCCTTTCGACGAGCCGGCTCGAGCATCGGGAGGGCAGCAGGATGAGGAATTCGAGCCCATCCTGGTCAAGCCCGTGCGCCGCAGAAGGCGCTCGATGGTCCGCAGCGACGGCCGCCTGCCGCCGGTCGCGCTGCTCGACGATCCTCCCGAGCGCGATTCGCCGTTGAATCTCAAAATGCTCTCCGAGCAGGCGCGCGTGATCGTCAACCGTTATAACGAATTCGGCATCGAGGGCGAGGTGCTGCAGACCAATCCCGGGCCGGTGGTCAACACCTTCGAGTTCAGGCCGGCGCCGGGCGTCAAATACAACAGGGTCATCGGGCTGAGCGACGAGCTCTGCATGGCCCTCAAGGCGGTCTCGGTCCGCATCAACCGCATGCCGGGCAAGAGCACGGTCGGCATCGAGGTGCCCAACCACAGCCGCGATCTGATCAGCTTCCGCGAGGTGATCGAGAGCCCGGAATACGAACACGCCAAGAGCCCGCTGACCCTCTCCCTGGGCAAGCAGATCAACGGCGACCCCTACGTCACGGTGCTCGACGCCATGCCGCACCTGCTGATCGCCGGCGCCACCGGCACCGGCAAGAGCGTCTCGCTGCACTCGATGCTCTGCTCGATCCTCTACAAGGCCCCCGCCGACAAGGTCAAGTTCATCCTCATCGATCCCAAGCAGGTCGAGCTCAACTGCTACAACGGCATCCCCCACCTGCTCACCCCGGTGGTCTGCTCGCCCAAGCGCGCCGCCAACGCCCTGCGCTGGGCTTGCGAGGAGATGGAGAGCCGTTACCAGCGTCTGGCCGCCGAGGGCTGCCGCAATATCGAGCAGTACAACCGCGTCGCCGCGGAAACGCAGTTGCAGTTCGGCGACCTCAAGGACGACGTGGAGACGGCGGAGGCGGCGATCGAGCCGATACCCTACATCGTCATCGCCATCGACGAGCTCTCCGACCTGATGATGGTCTCCTCCGCCGACGTCGAGGAAAGCATCTGCCGCCTGGCGCAGAAGGCCCGCGCCGTCGGCATCCACCTGATCGTCGCCACGCAACGCCCGAGCGTCGACGTGCTCACAGGCGTGATCAAGGCCAACTTCCAGTGCCGCATCGCTTTCCGCGTCGCCACCAAGGTCGACAGCCGCACAATCCTCGACAGCAACGGCGCTGAGAACCTGCTCGGCGACGGCGACATGCTGTTTCTGCCGCCACGCTCCTCGCGACTCATCCGCCTGCACGGGCCGTTCATCGGCGAGAAGGAGATCGAGCGCACGATCAACTTCCTGCGCGAGCAGGAGAACGTCGATTACGACGACGACATCCTCACTCTCGACGACCAGGAGAGCGGCACCGACCTGGAAGATCTGGCGCCTGCCAAGGACCCCCTCTACGACAACGCCGTCAGCCTCGTCCTCTCCACCAGCGTCGCCTCGATCTCCAACCTGCAGCGCAAGATGCGCCTCGGCTACGCCCGCGCCGCGCGCATCATCGACAACATGGAGCGCGAGGGCATCATCGGCCCGCCCGACGGCTCCAAGCCCCGCCAGATACTCAGGAAAGACTACCTCGACAGCCGCGCCGAAGGCCGCAACTAAAAAGCCGCTGACATTTCTCTCACAACTGAAAAGCACTGGTCTGAACTTGTAGGGGAGAGCTTTCATGCCTCCCGATCGCGCCCCGGCGCGATGATTGTCCCGCCTCTGGCGAGACGCGGGGCGCATAAAGGCGCCCCCTACTTTTCACCGGCGGAATCCTGCCTACCTCTTGAAGGGGTGTCTCCGCCGCGGCGGATACGTCGCCCACGATTCCGGATCCGATTCGCCCCTCACATGGCCTATGCTTTGCTACGGGATGATGAACGGCGCCTCCGCCGCCGCGGAGGCTCCGCTGACCGGGTCGGTCAGGTAGACCCTCAACCGGTACTGCCCCGGCTGGAGGCCGAGCTCACCCAGGCCGAACTGCAGCACCACGTCGAGCGTGCCGGTGCCGGCATCCATCTTCTTGTCTACCAACGACTTGGGGCTCACCTGACGGGCCTGACCACCCTCGCCGACAAGCTCGAATCTCATCTCCACTTTAGGCATTCCGGCCGAGGTGTCGAGTCCGTGAAGCCGCATAAAAACCAACTCCGGCACGGCCGCCGAGCATGGCGGATTGACCGCCGGTGCCAGCGTCCGCTCGCCCCACTGGTAGGAGTAGCCGACGGGCCGCCCCTCGAGCCGCCCGGAGGCCTCGAGCTTGACGTTGTTGAAGAAGTTGAGCCGCCCGCCGCGCATCTCGATGAAGACCGGCCCGCTGATATGTAGCCGCCGCTTGCCGAAATCGGGCACTTCCATACGCATCGTCTGCGCGCTGATCATGCCCAGCTCGCTGTCGCGCACGATGCACTTGACCTTGTAGCTACCCGGCGGGGCTGTCAGCAGGCCATAGTATTTGATGCCGGATTTCTCGAGGTTATCCACCGCCTCTTTGGTGGTGAAATTGATAAAGTCGGAGAAAAAGTCCAAGGGAACGTTGTGCTCGCCGAGGAGGTAGCCGTAGACCTCCAGCCTGATATTGTCCTTTCCCTGCCTGCCGGGTGCGGCGGCGATGACGGGGCCGTCGATCTCGACAATCATCGGCAGCCGGGCGTACTGCTCGTTGCCGTCGAAGGCGACGGCGTCGAAGCGGAACGGTATCCCGCCGCCCGACAAATCCTTCACGACGAACTCGGCCAGTTGAAGTTGCTTCTCGGCGGGCGAGAAATCGCTGTAGAGCTTTTCAAACGAGTAGCCGCGCTGGTGCCGCACGCGCAGGCCGGGGCGCTTGACGGAGATCGAAATCTCGCGGAACTCCCCGGGCTTGCCCTGCTTTGAGGGCTTGAAAGAGATGAGGTAGGCGCAGCTCGTTTTCCTGGCGATATCCTCCAGCGCCGTCTCGAGGCGGTTGAGGTTGGCGTAGAGCTCACCGTTGGTTTCATCGGCGAATTGCAGCAGGGCCGCCTGGCCGCTGCGGCGGCGGGCCGCGCCGCTCGTGCTCACCATCTGGCCCGCATCGCCGCTTTCCTCCGCGAAGCGGCTGATGTCGATCGCATAGAAAACGGCATTGCCGTGACTGAGTTCCCGCAGCACCTTCTGGAAATCCGTGACCGTGCCCTGCGAGCCGGCCATCGCCCTGGTATCCCCGAGCGTCGCGCTCTGGGTGTTGAGGTTCTGCCAGGCCTCGGATTGCCGAGCCAAATCGTCCAGATTCTGGCCGGTGAGTACATCCTGATCGAAACCTTCCGAAAACAGGATGACGTTTTTCCTGCCGCGCAGGCCGTTCAAGCCTTCCGCCATGATCCGGAGGATCACTGCATAATTGGCCACCACACCTGCATAGCTGTCCCTAGCGGACGCCTGGCTCATGCGCAGTACATCTCTGAGTTGCTCGAGGGCAGGATCCGACTCCCCGCTCTCCTCCATCTTCTTCAGCATGTCCTCGATCTCCCGCAGTTCCTGGTCGAAAGCGAAACCCGCGGGATCGCGGAATCTGAGCTGGTCCGCGAGCTCGAGCGTGGAGATAGCATGGATCGCCTGGCTACGATCGGGGCTGAAGGGACAGAGAAGCCTGATGCCGCCGCGCGCGGAAATCGTCGCCACGGCGACAAGATCGTTTGCCGATATGCCTTGTTGCAGGAAATAAAGACCTGCCTGTTGCGCCTTGCGTATCCCAGTCAGGTTGGAAAAACTCAGATCAAAAAGCAGTAGAAATTGTCTTCTGCCTTCCGGCGTTCCTGCTGTTGCGGTCACCGCCCCCGTCGCCATATAATCTACGAACTCAACAGATTCGATCTTGCAAGTTTTTCTTCCTTCTCTGACTTCAAAGTCTTTGGCTGAAAGGTTCCTTATCGGAATGCCATTTTCATCCAGCACATTTACCTGCAATACTACTATTTCTACCTTATGCCTCAAAAGCTCTTGTGATTCCCAATTTCCGTTTGGCGATCCGCCCAAGCAGACTAAGGCTGCCAATGCTATTATCATATACATCATGATCTCATCCCTTTTCTTGCCCCGACTGCTTCATACCCTTATATTATAACTCTTTCTAACCATATCATTCTGAGAAGACAAGAAAACGCACCATGTCACCAATGAGCAAACACAAGGCTTGCCTTAGCTAAAACTCAATGCATCTGTCACGGCCGCGGACAGGGAGCCGCCGCCGGTAGCAAGCCCCGTCAGATTCTCAGGAAAGACTACCTCGACAGCTGCGCCGAAGGCCGTAGCTAAAAAACCGCCGACATTTCTCTCACAACCGAAAACCGCTGGTCTGGACTTGTAGGGGAGAGCATTGATGCCTCCCGATCACGCCAGAGGCGTGATGCGCCGGCAAGAATCCCGCCGGTAAGCGGCGTAGCTGCGATTGATCTGATCGGTACAGCACCCCGGTTTGAAAACTCCCGCTCGCGGGAGCGCTCGCAGCCGTAAATGAAGGAAAAATAACAGCAAAAAGCCGGGCTTGATGCCCGGCCGGCACAAAATCTTATCATTCGCGGGGGCTCGCACTGCGTACTACCGGCGCGCCGCCCCCGTCAAATCCTCTTGGTAGGG
>DATKUA010000151.1:0-18587 GCA_035530855.1 Acidobacteriota bacterium
GGGCTGGAAACTTGACATCATCGGCGAGGGAGAGAAGAAGAAAGAAGCCGAGGAGCAGATGGCCCGCCTGGCCGATGGCACCTTGACCTTCTCTGATGAAATGGAACTGGTTGAGACTGAAGAGTTTGCTGAAGGCGGTAGTGTAACTGAGCTGCCTGGAATCGGCCCCAAGACTGCTGAGAGGCTCAAGGAAGCTGGGATTGAGACAATTGAGCAACTCTCAGAAATGAGTATCGAAGAAATCGCTGAGATACCTGGGCTCGGTAAAAAAACTGCGGAAAAAATACTCAAATCCTTGAATGAGGAGGAGTAATTACATAAGTATTTACGCGGAGAATTTATGCCACGCAAAAAAAGATTGCATGAGCTCGCTAAAGAGCTGGATGTCACCACCGACCGGCTGATGGATGTGGCTGTGCGCCTGGGTATGCGCTTCAGCAGCAATTTCAACGCCGTAGAGCCGGAACAGGAGGAAAGGCTGCGCGTGGCAATCAAGGGTCCGATCAAGAAAAAGAAAAAACCGATAGTCAGGATAGTAAAGACAGCCAAGCAGAAGGCTCTGGAGGCCGCTCTGGAGGAGGGTTTGATTCTCGATGAATCCGGGGCTCTAGCGGAATTACCGGCTGTCGAGGAGACGCCTGCGGCACTTCTGGAAGAGGAACCTGCTGTCACCGAGGAGATGGTTGCTCAAGCTGAGGATGTGGCTGAGGAAATAGCCGTTGTAAAGGAACCGGTAGAAGAGGAAGAGAAAGAGATTTTAGCTGAAGTCCCGGTGGAGGTTGAAGAAATCAAGGAGCCGGAGGAAGAGAAACCAGTCGCAGCAAAGGTTGCTGAAAAGCCGGTCAGGGCCAAAGAGAAAGAAGCGGTGGAAGTAGGAGAAGCTCGCAAGCCCGTCATAGTGAAAAGACCTGCTCCTCCGACGCGCATTGTCAGGCCCGCTCCCGTGTCCGCAGTGCCGGGCGAGGCTGGGGGGGAGCTCCCGCGCAAGAAGAGAAGACGCCGCAGGAAGCGCAAAGATCGCGTTGCAGCAGCCGTTGCGGCGGAAGTCGTAATCCCGGGTAAGAAACGAACCAAGATGCCGACAAAACCCAAAGTCGATCACGTGATGATTTCCGAAGGCATAACGCTTAAAGAACTTGCCGACAAGATGGGCATCACAGCCAAGGATATCATCCAGAAATTGCTTATTGAAAAAGGTGTTATTGCGAACATTAATCAGGTTCTCGACCTCGAAACAGCTACAACCATTGCGAAGAGCTACGATGTCACCACCGAAGCGATGAGCTACGAGGAAGAGATTGCCCTGGTTAACGAACTTCAAGTGGAAGGCAAAGCGGAGGCCAGGGCGCCTGTTGTAACCTTGTTGGGCCACGTCGACCACGGCAAGACAACGCTTCTCGATCGCATCCGCAAGAGTAACGTCGTCGGTGGAGAGTTCGGGGGGATTACACAGCACATCGGCGCATATAGAATCAAGCATGGTGGCCAGAATATCGTTTTCCTGGACACGCCCGGACACGCTGCTTTCACCAGGCTGCGCGCACGCGGTGCCCAGGTGACCGATATAGTCCTCCTGATTGTTGCGGCTGACGACGGCGTGATGCCGCAGACCATCGAAGCTATTCAGCATGCCAAGGCGGCAAAAGTTCCCATTATCGTCGTGATAACCAAGATTGACGTTCCCCGCGCAAATCAGGAAAAGGTCAAGCAGGGTCTGGCGGAGAACGGAGTTCAGGTTGAAAGCTGGGGCGGTGATGTTGTCAGCGTAGAGGTTTCCGGGAAGACCGGAGAGGGTGTTGACGATCTTCTGGAAATGATTCTGCTTGTTTGCGAGATGCAGAACCTACAGACCTATCCGGATATCAAGGCTGTAGGTACCGTGCTGGAAGCCAGATTGGACCGTGCCCGCGGTCCGGTAGCCACTGTGCTGGTTCAGAACGGTACCCTCAAAATCGGAAATTTCTTCATCGCAGGCATAACCACCGGCAGAGTCAAGGCTATGATTGACGACGTTGGGGCGCGCCTGAGTGAAGCTGGTCCCGCGACACCGATTGAGATTCTCGGATTCAGCGAAGTGCCGGAGGCGGGAGACCAGTTCCAGGTAGTTGACGACGAGAATAAAGCGCGCCAGATGGTAACCTACCGCCAGGAAAAGAGCCGAGCCTCTCATCATGCCGGAACGGGCACCAAGATGAGTCTCGACGAACTGTTCAACCGGATCGAGGAAGGCGAGGTCAAAGAGTTGCCGTTGATCGTCAAGGGTGATGTGCGAGGCTCGGTGGAGGCGGTTTCCGATGCGCTCGTGCAACTCTCGACTGAGAAAGTGAAGATAAATCTGATGCTCGCTCAGCCGGGCGCAATCACTGAATCCGACGTGCTGCTCGCCGCGGCTTCGTCGGCGATCATTATCGGATTCAACGTCAGGGCTCAGAAGTCGGCACAGAAAATCGCTGAAAAAGAAGGCGTTGAGATCCGCACGTACAATGTCATCTACGAAGCGACAAAGGATATCCAAGATGCGATGCGCGGTCTCGTCGAGCCGACGTTCCGCGAAGAAGTCATTGGCAAGGCTGAGGTGAGGCAGATCTTTAAGGTTCCCAAGATAGGTGTCGTCGCCGGCCTGCATGTGACTGATGGCTTGCTGAAGCGCAACGCGAGTGTGCGTATAATTCGAGAGGATATTGTTATCCACGAGGGAAAAGCGGCTTCTCTCAAGCGATTCAAAGAAGATGTCCGGGAGGTCAAAAGTGGTTTCGAATGCGGCCTCGGGATTGAGAATTTCAAGGACATTCGGGAAGGCGACATCATCGAGATGTTCGTCAACGAGGAAGTTGCTGCTGAACTCTAGTTTCGCTGCGAATCTCTCAGTCCATAATTCCGCCTCTTCAACCTGGAGCCGACAATTCTTTGGGGGAAGGCAGAAATGATAGTCGGCGTTTTTTATTTTGAGTTGTATATACCTGCGTCACGCTCCCGCAAGGACAAGCGCATGATTATCAACAGCCTTAAGAAGAGGCTACGGAACGGGCACAACATTGCAGCTTCGGAAATAGGATTCCTCGAGGAACTGAAACGAAGCGCCATCGGAATCTCGACAGTGTGCCAGCGGCGCGCCGAAGCGGAGAAGATATTCAATTCGGTTTACGACCAGATCTGTGATAACTTCCCGGTTGAGATCACACTGGCTGAGAAGGAATTCTATTGATTGCAAGCCCCGGGTGTAACCAGTGTCGATTAGAACGGAAAAAGTAGCTCAGGCTATAATGCGTGAAGTCAGCCTTGTGGTACAAAACGACCTCGGCGATCCCCATATCGGATTCGTGACAATCACCAGAGTCGATGTGAGCCCCGATCTCAGGAACGCGCGACTCTACGTCAGTGTGCTGGGTAGCGATGCGGATGTCGAAGAGAGCATTTCCCATCTCAAACACGCTCTGGGTTACATCAGGCACAGAATTGCGCCAAAGCTCGATCTGCGGTTCACGCCGCATCTTAGTGTCGTGCACGATGATACTGAGTTGAAGGCTGATAGAATTGAAAAACTGATCAATGATTTGCGTGTGCCTGACGACTCCGATCAGCTTTCCGACGAAGAGTAATGCCCCGTTATTACCGCGTTGGCTGATTCCTCATGATTCACATCACACGAATAAAAAATCTAAAGAAATCCTCGTTGACCCGGGGGGAGTATGTCCTCTATTGGATGCAGGCGGCTCAGAGAGCCCAATACAATCATGCGCTCGAGCACGCAATAGATCTGGCGAACGAAAACAGGATCCCACTGGTGGTTTTTTTCGGCATAACAAGTAACTACCCCCGCGCGAACGAGCGGCATTACAGATTCATGTTGCAAGGGCTTCAGGAAGTGAAAGCGAATCTGGCTCAGCGCGGGATCCGCTTTGTGGCGCGCAAAACGGAACCTGTTGCCGGGGCGGTGCGCATGGCAGAGCGTGCGCGCCTGGTAGTGACCGACCGTGGTTATCTGCGACACCAGAAGTCGTGGCGCCGAAACCTGGCCAGACTGGTTGAATGTCCCTTGGTGGAGGTGGAGACGGATGTCGTGGTCCCGGTCGAGGAAGTCTCCCGTAAAGAAGAATATGCGGCGAGGACCATCAGGCCCAAGATCCACAATCTCCTGCCGGATTACTTATTACCGTTGAAGCAAAGAGATCTGGATGCGGAATCGATTGGCATGGAGTTTGAAGATTTTGAGATCGATAATTTGAACAAGGCATTGCAGCAACTCAACATAGACAGGGGAGTCGGACCGGTCGATGGTTACCCTGGCGGCGCGAAAGAAGCAAATCGCAGGTTGATGGAATTTATCGATACCAAGATGGCCCGTTACGCAGAGCGCCGGAACGATCCGAATGCAGATGTTCTTTCGGGGATGAGCCCATACCTGCATTTTGGGCAGATCTCGCCGCTGCAAATCAGCATGGCTGTTAGAGAACGGGGTGGGGACGGGGCGGAGGCCTATCTCGAAGAGCTCATCGTGCGTCGCGAATTGAGTATGAACTTCGTTAACTACAATCCCGATTATGATTCCTACAAGTGTCTGCCGAACTGGGCAGCCAAAACGTTGGAGGCGCATCGTAAGGACATGCGGGAATACATCTATTCAAGACAGGAATTGGAGTTCGCCGGAACACACGATCCATACTGGAATGCCGCTCAGCGCGAAATGATACTAGGGGGCAAGATGCACGGCTACATGAGAATGTACTGGGGCAAGAAGATAATCGAATGGAGCAGTTCGCCCGAGGAAGCATTTGAAACGGCTCTATATCTGAATGATAAATATGAGCTGGACGGTCGAGATCCAAATGGTCACGCGGGCATCGCCTGGTGTTTCGGCAAGCACGACAGGCCGTGGGCGGAAAGGGCTGTGTTCGGAACAGTTCGATATATGAATGACAGAGGGCTCAGGCGAAAGTTCGATGCAGATGCTTACGCGAGCAAGATAGACAAGCTCTGGGACTCCAGATCTACTTAAACCAGAGTGAAATAGAACGTGGCGCCTTGGCCGGGTTGTCCTTCGGCCCAAATCTTGCCGCCATGTCTCTCGATAATTCTTTTGACCGTCGCCAAGCCGAGTCCACTACCTTCGAAATGCTCGACGTGCTCCTCGAGTCTGGAAAATGACTTGAATAAACCTGCAGCAGAATCAGGCTTAAAGCCAACGCCATTATCGCGGACAAAATATACCGGCCTGTTATTTTCGTTGATCCTGCCGAATTCAATTCTGGCGTGTTCCTTAAGGCTCGAATATTTCCAGGCGTTGCTTACTAGGTTTTCGAGTGAGAGCCTGATGAGGTTTTCACTGCACTCGGCGGTGATGTCCGGCTGAATAATTACTTCGACGTCGCGGTCCGGATCGGTGCGGCAATAGTCGATTGTTATCATCCTGATCAACAGACTTAAATCAACACTCGTCTTCTCGAAAGGCAGGCTGGTCGATTGGGAAAATCGCAGCAGGTCACTAATCAATTCCTTCAGCCTCTTTCGACACGAGATGATTTTCCCAAGAAAATCCCGGCCGGCGGCGTCCAACTTGTCCCCATAGTCATCGATGAGGATTTGTGCATAGCCCTCGATATTTCGCAGAGGGGCGTTAAGATCATGGGATAGTGTGTGGCCGAAAGCCTCGAGTTCGCGGTTGGCCTGTAGAAGCTCATTGGTGCGTTCAACAACCTTCTGCTCAAGCTCTTCATTACGCCGTCTTACTTTCCATACCCTCCATCGATATGCAAGCAAGACTAATGCAACAGTGCAGGCAACGAGAATCGAGATAAACCACCAACTGAGATAAAAAGGAGTAAGGATTACAAAACGGTAACTGGCTTTTGAGCCATTCCACTTGCCCCTGACGGAGGAAGCCTGGACCCAGAAAGTGTAGTTGCCGGGAGAGATATTTGCGTAGCGGACGGAGTGATCAGGCACGCTTTCGGACCATCTGTCGTCAAGCCCCTCGAGTTTGTAGCGGTAACGGACTGCTTTCTCATTCCTGTAGCTTAATCCGATGAAGCTGAATTCGATCTGGTTGTTGCTTGCGGAGAATTCGGAGACCTGCCTGAAGGGCATCGTTTTCCCGCGAGCTGAAATACCGGTAATGTAAACAGGCGGATCGTATTGATAAGGGCTTTCCTCGCTTTCGTTGTAGAAGCTTGCCCCTTCGCTGGAGCAGAACCACAGGGTGCCGTTTGAATCCTCTAAGCAGGCGTTGGCAATACCTTCATTGGCAGCTAGGCCATCACCGATGGAGAAATGCTTAAAGGTGTTGCCATCATAATAATCAATTCCGAAATTCGAGCCGAACCAGACACCGCCTCTTGAGTCAACTAATACCTGCCATACAAAGTTGTTCGTCAGGCCGTCGAACACTTTGAGATTGAAGAACCTGCCGTCCTGAAAATAGAACGCTCCATCGCCGTTGGTACCCAGCCATACTGCTCCGTCGTCGCCGACGTCAATCGACCAGACTTCGAGATCCGAAAAACCGTCTGCCCGCGCGAACTGGGTCGTCTCATCGCCGTCAAGAACAATACATCCGTGTGTTGTGCCGAACCAGATACGACCCTTGAAATCCTGATCGATGCAGATGATATCCGCTTCGCTTAGCAGGGAATTCTCACCTAATTCGTGCAACTCCTCATTTTCCCAGAAAGATGGTCCTGCAGAGGTGCCCATCCAAATGCGACCTTCTCTGTCTTTGAAAAAGCAGGATATACCAAACGAATCCTCAAGAATCTTGAACTTCCCGCCCTCAAGCAGGCAAAGATGGTTGTGCGTCCCAAGCAGATACCTACCGCTGTCGATTTCTGCGATGGCATTTACATATTGATCCGGTAAGCCGTCTTTCATCGTGATGTTAGTGAATTCGTCACCGTCAATTATTGTCAGGCCTTCATTCTCGCAACTCAGCCATTTCCTGCCCTGGCTGTCTTCGAATATCGTCAGCACGCTGTCGCCGGCAAGTCCGGTGGCTCGGTCGTAATAAGCAAATGGTCCCGAACTGAGTTTACTGATGCCGTTTTCCGTGCCGAACCATGCGTTGCCTTCTCTGTCGACGAGGATACTGTCGACTGTATTGTTTACTAATCCTTGTCTGCCGTTGAGTTTTGAGAATTCGGCGTCGTGCAGAAGAACAATGCCATCATTCGTGCCGAAGTAAATGTCGCCCGTCTGGCTGCATGCCGCGCATAAATAAACAGCAGTGTCAGCAACCGGATGGGTCACTGCCTCCGTCAAGCGGCCGTCCTCCAGCCTGTACAAGAAGCCAGATGTGCATACCCATGTGTTTCCCTTGGCATCCGCCAAAATATCGTTGGTGTTCGGATCTTTGGGCTGGTTTTCGAAAGGCACAGGGATGTATCGGCCCGTGGTGAATCGATAGAGACCGGAATCCGTGGCGACCAGCAGCTCGCCATCGCTGGTGCGATACAACTTGTTTGCAAAACAGGCGTCGTCGTCGCCGCCGAAAGGGAAACTGGTGGCTGTGCCGTCCTTGATTATCGAGAGACCCCCATCGACAGCCGCGTAAATGGTTTTCCCCTCTATTAACAGGTCATTGACGTGATTGCTGAGCAAATTATCTTCGGAGGTAATGTTATTTATACTGTAGCCATCGTAGACGGATATACCGCCCCCATGAGTAGAGAAATAGAGTAATCCATTGGCATCCTCTGCTATGTCGCTGACACTGTTGCTGATCATTCCACCGGAGACATCAAGCGTTATGAATTCAACGCCGTCATAGCGGCTGGCTCCCGCGTACGTGCCGAACCATAAATATCCGAGGCTGTCTTGATAGATCGCCAGAACCTGGCTCTGCGGAAGACCTTCCTTGGAACCGTAAGTGGTGAAATTCAACCGCTGGGCGTATGCCGTAGATGAGGCGATAACCGTTAGAGCCAGTACAACAGCAAAGAAGATGAAGAGAGACAGGCACCTTTTCATATTTCTCGGTCTAAGCGAGTGGATTTAGGATATTTAATGATACGTAATACTTTTTTCCACTCCCTCCCCTGGGCTATTATAATAAAAATGTTGAGATAATTCCATAAGTTTAACGCGGGGGAGCAAACTGGTTAAGACGGTTCTGCTAAAACCAGAGACCAACCGGTCACCATGATGTCACCGGAATTGAATCGGCCACTGTTAGAAGCAATATGGAATAACGTGGAGACTCCCCGGCAATATCTTGATCATTCCGGCGATGAGAGTTATTTTGGTCGAGTCGTAGCATCATCATCACCAAGCAGAATGACGAGGGGAATAATGGGTAAGAATTTAGTTCAGAAAATTATCGCTGAGCACCTCATCGAAGGCGTGCAGAAGGCCGGCGAGGAGATTAAGGTCAAGATCGATCAGGTGCTGACTCAGGATGCCACGGGAACCATGGCCTGGCTGCAATTCGAGGCCATCGGAGTCCCGCGGGTAAAGGTCGAGACCGCCGTCAGCTATGTCGACCACAACATGCTCCAGGTGACGTTCAGGAACGCTGACGATCACAGATTCCTGCAGACGGCCGCCAACAAGTACGGTGCCTATTTCAGCAGGCCCGGGAACGGCATTTGCCACCAGGTTCATCTTGAGCGTTTCGCCAAGCCCGGCGCTATGCAGTTGGGCACCGACAGCCACACGCCGACAGCCGGGGGTATGGGAGCAATCGCAATCGGTGTCGGGGGGCTGGACGCCGCGGTGGTGCTGGCCGGCAGCCCGTATGAAATGCGGTTCCCGAAGGTCCTTGGCGTAATGCTGAGCGGCGATCTGGACCGCCCATGGGTCGCAGCGATGGACGTGATCCTTGAAATGCTTCGGAGGCGCACGGTGAAGGGCGGCACCGGTTTCATCGTCGAGTACCACGGTCCGGGAGCGAAGAACCTGAACGTGACCGAGCGGGCGACGATTACCAACATGGGGGCGGAACTGGGCGCGACGACGAGCCTCTTCCCATCTGATGAGATAACTCTCGATTATCTCAAAGCCCAGAGCAGGGAAGACGTATGGCGCGACTTGCAACCCGATTCTGACGCCGAGTACGACGAAATCGAAGAGATAGACTTGGATGAGCTCGAGCCGTTGATCGCGCAGCCGCACCAACCGGATAAGGTTGTCAAGGTGAAGGAGTTGGCTGGGCTCCCAGTCGATCAGGTCTGCGTCGGATCGTGCACCAATTCTTCCTACCAGGTGATGATGTCGGTGGCGTCGATACTCAAGGGGCGTACGATCCATCCGCGCTTGTCGATGACAGTCAGCCCCGGCTCGAAACAGGTCTACACGATGATCACCGAGAGCGGGGCGATAAAGGACATGATCAGCGCAGGCGCGAGGATTCTAGAGAGCGCCTGCGGCCCGTGCATCGGTATGGGAGCCGCGCCGGGAGACGAGCAAGTGAGCGTGCGCTCGTTCAACCGCAATTTCTTTGGGCGAAGCGGCACGAAGTCCGCCAAGGTGTATCTCTGCAACCCGTTTGTAGCGACAGCCATGGCGTTAAAGGGAGAGATGTTCGACCCGCGTGGTTCCGACCTGACCGCGGAGTTGGTAGACATGCCGGGCAGCATGCTGATCGATGACAACATGCTTGTCCCGCCGGCTGATGATCCAAGCAAGGTGGAGGTCGTCAAGGGACCGAACATTCAACCGGTGCCCGTCAAAGAGCCGATGCCTGATGTGATCGGCGGCAAGATCGGCCTGATGACCGGCGACAACATCAGCACCGACGACATCATGCCTGCCGGTTCGGAGGTCCTGCAGTACCGCTCGAACATCCCCGCCATCAGCGAATACGTTTATTCGCGGTTCGACGAGGAGTTTGTCGGCCGCGTCAAGGGCTGGGGACAGCATTTTGCCATAATCGGTGCCGAAAACTACGGCCAGGGATCCAGCCGCGAGCACGCCGCCATTGCGCCTATGTACCTGGGTTTGCGCTTTGTGATCGTTAAAAGTTTTGCCAGAATACACAGGCAAAACCTGATCAACTGGGGAGTGCTGCCGCTGCGTTTCGAGAAGGCGGACGATTACGACAAGTTCAAGCTGGGTGATGAAGTCGAGATCAGGGACCTGCATAAGGCTTTGGAGGACGGCGGCAACTTCAGAGTAACGGTGCGGAACTTGACAAACGGCGAAGAAGCGGTCGCCGTCGAGAGCTTCAGCGGGAAAGACGTTGCCTGTTTGAAGTACGGCGGTTTACTGCCCTACACGAAGGAAATGAACAAGTAAGACAAATCGTTTTGAAGTATGAAGAAGGGCGGTCTCGAGCCGCCCTTTCTTATTTACTGATGCCAAAATCAAAGCTTGGAAAGCAACACGCGAGCTGCGATCTGCAGCGGATCCCAGACGGGTGAAAAAGGCGGAGCGTAGGAAAGGTCGAGGTTGATGAGATCCTCGATAGTCATGCCTGCGTGCAACGCCGCGGCGGCCGTGTCGATTCTTTTACCGGACCCGGGGCCGCCGATTATCTGAGCGCCCAGCAGCCTGCCGTTGCCCTTCTCGGCAAACAATTTGACGTTGATCAATTCGGCGCCGGGATAGTAGTGAGCCCTGGTTTTGGAGTGAATCTTTGCGCTGATTGAATCGATACCGAGTTTGTCGATCTCGCGTTGTTGCAGGCCGGTACGCGCGATTTCGAGTTCGTTGAACTTGGTGATGGCAGTGCCGACGACGCCCGGGAAAACGGCGTTCCCGCCGGCGATATTGATTCCAGCGACGCGCCCGTGCTTGTTGGCAACCGTGCCGAGAGCCACCCAGAAAGGCTTTCCACTGACGAGATGCTTCGATTCGGCGCAATCACCTGCGGACCACACACCCTCGATACCCGTCTCCATACGCTCGTTGATGCGGATTGCATTGCGGTCGCCGAGCGGGACGCCTGCGGCCGCAGCCAGATTGCTTTCCGGACGGATTCCAATGGCCAAGACTGTGAAATCGGTTGGGATGGTGCGATTAGAGGTGGTTACGGCAAGTACCCGGCCGTTTGAGTCGACATCGAAACCGGTAAGAGGTTCCTCCAGCAGCAGTTCGACACCATCATCTGCCAGCTTTTGAGCCACGATCCCGGCCATGTCCTGATCGAGGGTGGGCATCACCTGCGGCGCCATCTCGATCATGGTCACATCGCAGCCACGCATCAAGAGCGCCTCGGCCATCTCGATCCCGATGTATCCGCCGCCAATTACAACGGCATTTCTTGGATTCAACCTGTCAAGAGCTTCCCTGCATCTCAGTCCGCTCTCGAGCGAGCTGATAGTGAACACACCCTCGGCATCCTTTCCAGGAACATCGGGAACGATGGGGGAGGCACCGGTGGCGATCAAAAGCTTGTCGAACGATTCCCAACTCTCGGCATTTTCGGAGAGATTAACGGCTTTTACTCTTCGCCCCTCGAGATCGATCTCAACTACCTCGTGGAGCACGCGGGCGTCGATGTTCTGTTTCTCGCGAAAGACTTCGGGGGCCCGGGCAACAAGCTGGTCGGATGTTTTGATCATGTCTCCGACATAGTAGGGAATGCCACAAGCGGCGTAGGAAGTGTGAGGAGTTTTTTCGAAGGCGATGATATCCAAATCACTTCGCTGACGGCGGGCTTGCGATGCGGCGCTCATGCCGGCGGCGTCGCCGCCGATGACGACAAGCTTCTCTTTCGACATCCAATTTCTCCTGCGGGGTCGTTATCTATGTTTATAATCTAACGAGTATGTTTAAAAAAGAGTCAAATCGGCTGTGAGCGAAGAATCAGCCGAATAGTGCTCTGAAACGGGAATTTCCAGCTCAAATGGAATGTAACTATTTATAAGGAATTGTGGGGCTGACAGTTGGGGATGACAGCGTTGGATTTCATTCTTCTTTAAGCACGGATAACGTCCCTGCAAAGCTCTCTTGGTTACTAATATGCCGCGATCCGTGAGGATACTTCGCGGCAAATGGGAACTTGATAGAGGAGAAAAGAAGATGCTTTCGAAAAAGATGCTTGACGCGCTTAACAAACAGGTCAACGCGGAGTTCTATGCCGCCTTTATTTATCTTTCGATGGCGACATATTTTGAGGAGAAAAACCTGCCCGGCTTCGCGCACTGGATGGGCCAGCAGCACAAGGAAGAAGTTGAGCATGCCATGAAGATCTACGAGTACATCAACGATCGCGGCAGCAGGGTGATTCTCAAGGCGATCGAGCAGCCTCCCGTAGATTTCTCATCACCACTTGACGTTTTCCAGAAGGCTCTGGAGCACGAAGTAAAAGTCACCGGCATGATCAACAACCTGATGGATATTGCCGAAGAGGAGAAGGACCGCGCCACCCGCGTTTTTCTACACTGGTTCATCGAGGAGCAGGTTGAAGAGGAGAAAAATGCCTCGGAGATCATCGAAACTCTGAAGATGCTCGGCGACAAGGGTCATGCCCTAATCATGCTCGACAGGCAGCTGGCAAGAAGGGGAGCTTAACCCACGTCGGAGTTCACGAAAAAAATTGGCCTTGCCGTTTTCGGCAAGGCCTTTAGTTTAATGGCGAGGGGGGTTCTAGGGGTGAGACAATGAGAATCTATATCCCAATAACATGGGATCTAACCATCGACATGGGTAATCGGGTTGAGATACGGATGACATGCGGCAAATCTTCATATCAAGAAATAAATGTCAATATATTCCAGGATCGCTAAAACCGATCCTCGGCACACCCATGTATAAATACTTGTCTAATATGCTGTTAACAAAGAACAAATACAGCGCTTCGAATCGCTATTTATGCTAGTAAAGCAAACTGCCAAGATGATCAATTGACCATCCATTATCAATATAGCATCCGCAAGCGCTACTAGTCAACACTTTTCGATCGACGTGCTATAAAATTCTTCGTTCTCTGCGGACGCCAATGCAGGTGCGGTGAAAGTGGATGAATGCTTACCATGCAAGGCAAATATTGAGGAAGTTTGAAAGGACGTCGAGTCCGGCGTGAGGCTTCTTCAAATCATTTATCCTGCCACTGTGTTCCACGCTGTCTCTGGAATCCGTCAGTTCCTTGGCAAGGATTGAAATAGCAATCTCGGGTGTCATTTCCGGATGGAATTGCACACCGCGTACGTTTTCGCTCCACCTGAAAGCCTGCCAGGCGACCTTTTCGCTTGAAGCAAGTCGAACCGCTCCCGGTGCTGGCCGGACGACAACATCATTGTGGCTTTCCAGAGCGCCGAAGGGATTCTTAATACCGGCGAAAAGAGGATCTTCCTCACCGTCGGCGGTAATATTGATGAGGTATCTACCGAATTCCTTGCCCGATGAACTGCGCTCGACCTTGCCGCCGAACAGCTCGGTCAAGTATTGATGCGCGAAGCACACACCCAACAGCGGAAATCCGTCTTCTATCACTCTAACGATTTCACCTTCGAAACTTTGCCTCCACGGCAGGTCGTCATAGACTCCCTCTTCGGCTCCAGAAAGGATCACGCCGATACCTTGACGCATGGTATCCGCATCGGCCGTTTCGACCGGCAGGGTGGCCACTGTCAGATCCGGCGCGACTTTGCGAATGGCATTGCAGAACCATGAGCCGTAACTACCATGATTCCGTAAAAAAATTTCGCCCGGCACTCCCATCTCAACGACGACGATCCTGGTCATAAGCAGCCGTCACGTTTGGAATTCGATTCTCTAGAGAATGATATATCAGCGCGTTAAACGTTTGACAACATATAAAAAAAGCCCCGAAGACTCAGTAAGGGGATCCGAATGCGAGGCTTCGGGGCACATCTATGAAACAGGTTGGGCCTTGCCTTAGTTAGTGTTCTTCACTTCCGTTACCTTTCCATTGATTCCATTGTCGGTGAAAACAACGAGGGCAAATTTCTGCTTGTTGCTCTTGTTTATCCTCTCGGCGTTGACCTCGATGGTCCACTTGCCGCCGCCGGGATTATGCACTTCGATCAGCTCGATGTTATCGACATCATTGTTGCCTTTTGTGGCGAGCGCTTTGGGCTTGGAGGGATCGAGAATCCACGGGAGTTCTTCAACGCCACTGTCTCTGCGGAGCCGCAGGTTAAGATCGTTGACCAACGCTTTTTTGGCATTCGGCTGAGCCGGAGGATCGATCCAGGCCAGCGCCACCTTGAGATGCTTCGTGCCTTTGGCGATTTCGAAACTGTATGATTTTGATCTGTGGGTTTTGGCTTTGCGAACCGCATCGCGAATTATGATTCCGCTTTGAGTGCTATCAGCCACCAACTGTGCAGCACTGTTGATGTCCATCAGGCCGAATCCGCAACTGTAGTCAGGCCCCTTCTTACCGATGTCCTTAGCCGTAACGGCCAGAAGAGCGCGGATCTCAGCTGCCGACGGATCACGACCGATGTCATTGCGGTACTGCTCGAACAACAGGGCAACCGCGCCGGAAACCCCGGGCGTGGCCATGCTTGTCCCCGACCAGGAGTCGTACTTGCCGTCGGGCAGCGTGGAGAGCACCTGCGTACCGACGGTGCTGATTTCAGGCTTGATGCGGCCGTCCTTGGTCGGACCCCATGAGCTGAAAGAGGACATCCTGCCGTTCTGTTTAACGGCGCCGACCGTGATAACGTTTTTCGCAGAGCCGGTAACGTCTATGCTGCAGTAAGGGCCATCGGCGGGGTGAGGCGTCTCGTCGCCTCTGGCCTTCGTGATATCCAGATACTTTACAGAGTAGTCGGTCGGTCCCTTCTCGCCGCGGTCATTGCCGGCCGCGAAAAGAATCACCAGATCGTCGTCATAAACCAGCTTGTCATAAGCGGCCGATTCCGAGCTGTAATGGCCGAAGTAGAAATCTCCCCACCAGATCCAGAGCTTGAGGATGTAGTGGTAGCTCCAGCCGTTGCTGTATGACCAGGAGTTGTTGGAGAAGGAGATTCCGTAGTCGCGCACGGCCGAGGCCATCTCGCTCGGCACGTCGCCTTTGAAATCAAAGGATACCAAGCTCGCAAGGGGAGCCATCCCTTCGGCGGATGGCCTGAGAGCGCCGCTACCTACGATCGTCCCGGCCACGTGGGTTGCGTGATCTGACACCTTGCTCTTCTCGCCACGAATAATACGTCCTTCGAGATCGGGATGGTTGCCGACGGCGCCGCCGTCCCAAATGCCGCCGACGACACCGCTGCCATAAAGACCGAAATTCGATCTGGCTGCGACAACGTTGGATGCCTTGGCGGACCGCATGTTAAGCGTAATCTTTTCTCGCGGACCGGCCTCGATAATCCTAACTGAATCCGACAGAGCAGTTTTGGCAACTGACCCAGCAGGCAGCTCGACTGTGAGACGGTCGCCATACAGCATCTGCTTGTCGAGGACTACGCCACCCATAGATGAAATCAGCGAGCTGGCTTGTCTGTAGGAGATGCCATCGAAGAACAAAACAGTGGCGGTTACCTTGTCCGACGGCTTGGTCATTGCAGTAGAGACGGCGAGAGGGAGTGTTATTTTATCGCTAATCTCAGGATTCGATATCTTCTTGATAAACGGGATAGCCGCTGCCGTTGTGCCCGTCTCGGCGCGCACCCAGTATTTATCGGAATCGTAATGATCGACGATCATCATTCCGCGCAAGCGGAGGGCCTCAAGCTGAACCTCATCGGGTTCGCCGCGGAATTCAACAATATACAACTTTTCACTTCCGGATTTGCTTGAAGCTATTGCCAAGGTGGAAATTGCTAATACTAAGAAGACGGTGGAAACCAACAGTTTTGCGAATCTAGTTGTCTTCATTGCCCGGCCTCAACCTTTTTTTATTTGGATCGATAACCGAGCATCTGAAGATCAAGATACATGCCGTTTATTCACAAACCATAAACAGCGGAAAACAAAGGAGATGCGGAATATTGTGAGCTACATCACATTTCAGCGATGTCCCTGATAAATAAGGGAGGGTTGCAAAGTGAAACAAAGTGGTGTTGTGATTCTTATCGATGGAAACTGATCAATAGGTACCGCAAGACAGAGTGGGGCTCAGAGGCGCCAGGAATTATCCTCCTCGTAGCCCTGGAGGATAAGCATCGAGCCGGCGATAGACTTGAACACATCGACATCCCGTGCGGTGAATTGCTCTCGCCAACTGCCGGTTTTCCCTTTCCGGTACACACCCTTAATGGGGATGTTTCTGCCGGTTCGCGAGGCCTCGACCTGGTGGGCCGCATGGAGCGTACTCATTGCGAGTGCTGAGAGGATCCTCTTCAGTTCACCGGCCGGATCGGAGGAGAGGTCTTCGTATCTGATGGTGAGAGTAGCGTTCTGTCGTTCGCAGGCAAGCGCAGCTACAGCATAATGCAGCCACAAAGCTGCGGCGTCGGCTGTCTCGCCCGGTGCCCCTTTCCACCAGGCATTTCTGTCCCTCGCTACTTTCAGCATTGAAGTGACAACATCCCGGCCATCGCGCTGAACCAATAACAACACAGCGAGGGGGAAAATACCCCGTATTCTTTCAGCGTAGAACGTGTGGATGGGTGTCTTTTCGACAATCACTTTCCCTGGATGCGCGGTAGACAGGTCATAAAACCTATCCCTGATCTGATTCTCGCTGAGACCACGGTCTTCTAAAAATATACCCGTCTCAAGGGTTTGAGCATCGTTGATACGCATGCCGAGGTTGTCCACCGTTGCGGCAACAACATCGGGATGCTCTTTCAGCAGCGACAACATCCAGGTCGTGCCCGAGCGCGGAGGGCCGAGGATGAATACGAGGTTTTCTCCGCGATAGTATTTTCGCTCAGGCAATTCTGTTTCACGTGGCTGCGAATCTGCGGTCAGCGTCGGCATTGAACCGATCCCCCTGGAAATCCGCTGGGAACGAAGGCTGCCCATCTCGCGGTTGTAGCCTTCGCGCAGAGCAGTCAGCTTGGGTTTCAGATTGTCGAGCTCAAGCCTGATTCGACCATGCTCGGCTTGCAGCTCTGTCACCGTATCGGCAAGCTTGGAGTGCGTCTTGAAAATGTCCAAATAAAATAAGATTTCATTCGCCGGGACGGGCATGATGCCCCGGTCATCGGTTGCCGTTGATGCATGTTCCAGAATCTGCTCAACGAATCTCTTGAATCCTTCTCCGTCCATGTTGCTAAGAACAGAAGTTTTGCCGGGATCAATGCCGAACTGATCGATACAGCTCTCTCGCTGGTCATCGGACTGAAAGATAAACCTCGAGATGCCGACGTCTATGGAAGGCGAAAAGGCATCTCCACTTTGATTCGGATTGACCACCAAAACGATGGGGACGACGGGGAAGTAATGACGCGCCAGGATAGCCGAGGGGCTGTCAAAGACTTGAATCAGGTCGAAGTTACGCTCATGCAGAGTTACAAATCCTTCGTCTACTTCAAAACCATCCTGCCGCAGCTTCAGAGCTGACTCTTCTGCATACACCGTCGATATGCAGACTGAATGCCCAGCACCCTGGAACGCTCGCGCCAGGGAGGCGACTAATTCCCCGTTTCTCCGATTGGATAGAGACTTGCAAGCGATTAGAACTTGCATAGGACGGCAATCGTTCCTGTGTTACCTCTTTTCAAACACTAGGTTGCGGACGCGGCCGCCGGAGAGTTTGAAGCCGATGATCTTTCCGGACTCGTTTCTTTGGAAATTCAGCACGCTGAAGAACCATTCGTTTCCGCTGAACTCATCCTCTCCCGTATGAGTCAGTTGGATGTCGCTGTGCCTGTTGTGAGTTGCGACAAGACCGCCGTCACGCACTTCCAGCGTGTACATGGTGCTCAACTCTTGGCTGTAGTACTCGCCGGCGTAATCGCCCAGTTCTTCCGCGGACAGTTCGGAAAGCTCTATCCTTTCGCCGGGAATAGTGCTGTCACCCTGGACTAGGACAAGTTTGTCGACTCTACCGTTTTCATCGACTTCAAACGTTATTCGGCCATTGATCTCTTCGATGTAAAATTCTGTCTCACTCACGGGGTGCATTGCGATTTTTTCCTCGTTCTGGGCAGTGACTGTGAGTGTATCTCCTTCTTTTTCTATTGTGACAATGATGCCGATCTTTAGTTTGAATCGACCGACGTAGGAATCAAGAACCACCGGGTCGATCTCGACAGTTTTTGGCTCATCATCTCCTTTCATTTCTTCCGGAGTCATCACGTCGCCGAGGTAGATCTCAGCAACCTGCTGGGCCAGCCTTCTCGGGTTGAACTGGGCGAGATTGCTGAAGACGATGACCGAGAATCGTTGTTCAGGGAACATCAGGAAGTGCGTCCTGAATCCCGCGTCACCGCCGCTGTGGCCGACTGTCCGCAGGCCGCGGAAATCCGAGATGACGAGGCCGCGTGCGTAGCTGATCTTTTCGCCGTTGTTGAGGACACCCTGCTCCTGCATCCGTTCGATCACAGCCGGACCGCCGACGCGCTTCTCTTCGAAGTTCAACGCCCAGCGGGCAAGGTCCTCCACAGTAGTGAACAGGCTCGTGGCACCTACGTTGGCGTAACTTAAGACGGACTTCTTCCAGGTCCCCTCATCGTCTTTGCGGTAAGAATAAGCGCGGTTCTTAACCACCATTTCGTGGTCATCGTGGAAGTGAGTGTTGCTCATTCCCAGCGGCGTAAAGATGTTCTCGGCGGTCCATTCGCGGAAAGTCT
>DATKUA010000152.1:0-5111 GCA_035530855.1 Acidobacteriota bacterium
CGTAGCCGAGCTTGACGAAGAACGTGCGGTCGCTCTGCGTCAGGCCATACTCGCTGGCTCCGTAGTGCGTGTCGTTATAACCCACAAACAGCACGGTGCGCGGGTTGATCTTGTAGGAGAAGAGCAACTGCATGAAAAGGCGCCTGTTCTCCGGCTCGATCTCGAACGTGTAATTGGCGGCATTGTAACTGTAGTCGGAGTACTGGAAGAGCGCGCGGAAGAATGAGCGGATGTTGAACTGGTAGATCGCGTTGAGCTGGCTGATGTTGGCCGTGTAGAGATGCGCGTCGGCAGCCCTCATTCGCTCGAACGTGTGGTCGAAGCTCAGCCTCACGTGCCTGCCGAGGTTGTAAGTGATTTCCGGAGTCAATGTGATCCGCTTGCCCAAGCGGGTGTTGGAATAATCGATGCGATCGCTAACTCGCGCGAAGAAATATAGATACAAGTCGGCGCTCGGGCGAATGTTGAAATCTGCATCACAAGATGACAGATCGAATTCCTGCCCGTTATAGCTCTCCCGAATCTGCTGCTTTGTGAAAAAGTAATAGATCTGGTTCGCCGCCAGCCCCCACACCCACACTTGGGCCCTGCTCTTAAGCAGGTTGCCGTCCAGGTCCTGGAATTGATAAATCTGTCCGCCAACATCGAACTGCGACCACCAGCGGCCGGGCTCAGCCGTCCAGCGGTAATTCAAGCCACCCTGGGCATAGCGGTAGCCGACACGCGGGTAGTAGCCCAGGTCGGCGCGAAATCCCTCACCCGCTTCCTCGTATTCGCCCCACCAGCTCCACGTGCGGCTGCTGTGGTTGTAATCGAACGATATCAAACGGTCGCTGAAGCTCTCCAACGGCTGATCGAACGACGCCGACACCGCGTCGGGGTAGTCGGTGCTCGAGCCCAGCACCAGCATCTGGATCTGATCCTTACCGGTCAGACGGAAATCGAAGTCGAAGCCGAACGTCCTGTTGAAATACTCCTCCCCCTCGCGGTCGGTGGCCAGCAGCCCCACCGTGTAGTGGCTGCCGATGTCGCGCTTGTAGCGGAAAACCGACGAGGTATTCGCCATCGCCAGAGATGTCGATCTCGAAGACTGGCTCCCCGGAAAGATCAGATTGGTGATCTCGTCGCGCACCACGTACGCGCCGAAGGTATTGTCACCCTCCTTGCCGGTCAGCTTCAGACCCCATTGCGGGTCCCGCATCGTCCGCGTGTGGATCACGTTCTCCAGCGTGTTGAAATAATCGGAACCCTCCGTGAAGAACGGCCGCCTCTCGGGGTAGAACAGCGCGAAAGGCTGGTTTACGTCGAGTTGCAGCGAGTCGGCCTCCACCTGGCTGAAATCGGGATTGGCGGTGAAACCCAGCATCATGTTCGCCGTCAGGCCCCATTGCGCCGTCAGCCCCAACTCTGCGTCCCGGTTGCTGTTCTCCATCTCGCCCTCGGGGAAGTCGCCGCGCGTGTCCGTGCTCACCGCCGTCAACGTCGGGCTGATCTCGATGTTGCGCCCGGGAGTCGCCCCCTCGAAGCCCTTGATCTTCAGCGCCTGGCACATGTAGCAGTTGTTGTTGCGGTCCCTCGGAAAAGAACCTAGATGGTGGGCGTGTTCACGAGGGTAACGACGCACGGCATCAAATCCCCACACCTGGGGGCCGTCCGCTCGCTGGAAGCGCAGTGAAGAGAAGGGAATCGCGATCTCCACGACGTAACCCCATTCCGTGATGCGTCCCGCCGAATCCCAGATCGCGTCCCAACCCACGTCCTCCCCGCCCTGGTACTCGATCATGTCATACTGCACGCCGAGGGCTGTAACAAGGAAATCAAAACTCCTGCGCTCATCGTTGAAAGTATCCAAAATCAGGCCCACCCAATCGTCTCCCCCAAGGCTGTCACGGTCACGCAAATAGGCGCGGATCGACGCCGGGTCAGGATCGAAGCAGCGAAACGCCGCGTAGAGATTATCCGCGTCGTAGGTCAACAGCACCTCGGTGCGCACAGGCGCCGGAACGTTCTCCCCGGGGCTCACCTCATACCTTAGCTCCAGCGTCAGCGCGCCCTCCCAGGCCTTCTCGTCGATCACCGCATCCACCCGGATCCCAGAAGCCGCCCTGGGAACGACGTATGGATCCTCTTTGGTGCCGGCGCCGCGGCCGCCCGCCGAACCCTCCTGAGCGATTCCCAACACAGACACGCAAAGAATGGCAATCGCTGCCAGGCTCATACACAGCAGTGCTTCTTTTCTCATTAATTCCCCCATCACGTCCCCACGAAATAAAGCCACTTAATCCGAAAAGTATTCGGAACAAAACTAGTTGCCGCGCCCGGCGTTGTCAAGTAGAAATACGAATTTTTTTCGGAATTGTTCTTGACTAATCCCTTTTCATGGTAAAAAATTATTCATGGGCAAGTTCAGAGGTGTTATGTGCAGATGAAGGAGAAGAAGAAAGGCTACCTAAGTCGTAGGGAAGGCCAGATTATGGAGGTGGTCTATCGCCTCGGCGAGGCCACGGTCGCCGAAATCGTAGGGCAGATTCCCGAGGAGATCGGGACATCGTCGGTCTCGAAGTTCCTCTGGCTGCTCGAGGAGAAGGGGCTTGTGACGCACAAGCGCTCGGGCAAGCGAAACGTCTACCGCCCGGCCCTGCCGCCTGAGCAGGCGAGCGAGAAACCACTCCAGAACCTGATGAAAACCTTCTTCCAGGGCTCGGCGTCGATGACCATGGTGGCCCTCCTGAATCAGAGCCGCGACAGGCTCAGCGAGGAGGAGGTCGACGCGCTCTTCGATCTCATCAAGCAATTCAAAACGGGCGAGTAACAGCAGTTGGAGCAGAGCCATGTTTATCATCGATTATTTGCTGAAATCGTCGCTGTTGGTGCTGCTGTTTCTCTGTCTCGGCTTCCTGCTGCGGAATTTCAGCGCGTCGGTTAGATATTCGCTCTGGAGGCTGGCATTTGTGCTGCTGGCTCTGTTGCCGCTCGGTGGCATGCTGATGCCTGTAGCTAGTATCCCGATCATTCCCGCTGCGCAGGAGATCCAATTGGCAACGGCAGCGCCGCGGCTAAACCGGCCGCCCATCGAGGAGGGCGCCGGTGAAGCTCGCATCGCCGCAGCCCCGGCGCATGATTCCGAAATCGAGGCGAGGGAAGCGGGGGCCGGCGCAGGCTCGGGCTTCAGCCTGCTGAGGATGATGATTATTCTGGACTGGATATGGCCAGCCGGCAGTTGCTTCATCCTGGTTTTGATTATTGCGGGCAACATTCAGATATTCCGCTTGCGAAGGGCCCGACTCTCTATCACCGAGCCCGGACTGAAACGGGCTCTCGGCGATCAGCTCGCGTTGCTCAGCCTCAACCGGAAAGTGAGAGTTTTTGCCTCGGAGAAGATCGGGGTGCCGGTCACCTGGGGCTGGCTCAGACCGGTAATCCTTGTCCCCGCCGATTTCCAGGGCTGGTCTTCTCGGCAGTTGAATCTCAACCTGCTGCATGAACTCGAACACGTCAAGCGACACGACTACACCTGGAATCTCTTCGTCAATTTCTCCTGCGCCATCGTCTGGTTAAATCCGCTTGTTTGGTTGGCTGCTGTTTTCTATCGAGCCGAGCGCGAAAAATCGATTGATGAGAATATCGTCAGGCGGGGTGTCAAGCCGTCTGAGTATGCCCACCACCTCGTCGAGGCGGCCTCGAGTTTACTGCACGGGAGCCGCTTGCTGCGATCGCAGTTCGCTGTTTCCAAGATCTCGAGCCTGAAGGCGAGAGTGTTGTCGATCCTCAGTTCCTCGACCCGGCGTAAGTCGATTCCCGGCTGGTCAGGTTTTATCGCGGGAGTTTTGTTGTGCTGTGCTGCGTTGCCGTTAGCGTCAATCAGCTTCAGAAGCGCTGGCGGGAGCGCCGATCTCGCTATCGACGGTGGAGCGACCAGCATGAAAAGCACCGGCACCTTCGAGGGCTTGCCGCAGTCCCTTGTCGACTACAAAAACGCTTTCGGCCACTTCGAAAGGGAAGAATACGAGCAGGCTGGGCCGTTGCTCGAAGCACTCATCCGCGATTTCCCCTATCTGGGTGACGCCAGGATGAACTTAGCTTGGATTTACATCCACAAGGGCCGGCATGTTCAAGCCCGCAAGCTGATCTACGATGTGATGCTCCTCCACCCCGAGTGGGATTTCTACTGCGCCCGCTTGCTAGCCTACTCGTACGCCGGCCTCGCAGACACCGATAGAACATTGCACTGGCTTGCCAGGGCAATCAAGCTCAGGGCCTCCGATCTCGAAAAGATTAGAAATGACGAGCAATTCGCCAGGGTCTTGGACGATGTGAGGTTCCAACTTCTGATGTCGTTGATTTCCGATGAGGCGTGGCGGGAGTTGGAATTGACATTTATCAAACCGGAGTTCGACGCCGAAGTGCGTCGGACTTTGTTAGTACCGCCTTCAAAGCCTCTGGACATAGAGCATCTCGCTTACACCGCGGAGAATGATCCCGATCATAGCAACCGCATTATCGCAGTTACTCTTCTGGGCGGTTTGGGCACGCTCGGGGCTGTGGACGCGATCGTCGAAGTTCTGGAAAGTGAGTTCGATCCCGATGTGATCGAGTATGGTCTCTACGCGCTGGCCGGCGTACCGCGCGATGATACCGCCGATCGCTTGCTGCGGCTGTGCGACGGTGGCAATCCATGGATTCTGGCATTCGGCGGCTGGATGGTCGGCAAGTTCGCTCCCGATAAGGCGGCGGAAATCCTGATCCGCGCCACCTTCACCGACATTGACCACGAGTGTCACGAAGATGCCGTCAACTTCCTCAGCCGCCTGCCCGACAACCGGGGCGCCGAAGCGCTGCGCTACCTTGCCGGGAAGCACCCGTCAGATAGCATTCGTAAACTCGCCAAAGAAAGACTGGAATTTATTACCAAAGCCGAATCAAGTTGACACCGTCAGGTGACAAAGCGCGGATTAACTTGCCCCAGTCAGGAGATCTCCGCCCGATCAGCCCAGCGACTTGATCGCCTCGACCGGCTGCAATCGCGCCGCCTTGCTCGCTGGATAGACGGCGACGAGGAGCACGGCCACCATGATCATCGCGCAGGTGGTGGCGAGGTGTTCGAAGCCCAG
>DATKUA010000153.1:0-10363 GCA_035530855.1 Acidobacteriota bacterium
CAGACGGCCAGCGACCAGATACGGTGCCGCACCGCTGCCGCCGACTTCCGTAAAAGAATGCAGGCCATCGCGGCGGTGAGCATGATAACCGTGGATTTGATCAGGAGGTCCGCCAAGCCCAGTATTAGAGCTCCACTCAGAGTCGAGAGTTCTATGGGGAAGTCGGGTAACAATTTAACGCCCCTCCTTCTTCGCCTGTTTGATAAGTCTGGAGAGCTTCTCTAATTCCTCGTCCGTAAGTTGGGAGCCGCTGATATCGAGGAGAGTCGCCATGGTCTGAACAGGTGAGCCTTGAAAGAATGTATCGGTGAGGTGCCTCAAAGCGGATCTGCTGGCCTTTTCGTGTCCTATGGTGGGATAGTAGACATAGCGCGGACCGTCCTCCACGTGCCTCAGGTGCCCCTTCTCCTCTAGAATCGCCAGCATTCTTCTGACCGCCGCATTGGTAGGAGGGGATGGTATGTTCGCGGTTACATCCGCTGCCGTGACGCTTCCTAATCTGTAGACGGCGTCCATGATCTGACGTTCCCGCCGGCTGAGATTTTGTCCACTAGTTCTGCCCATCTGCAAAGCCCCGAATGTTGCCGTTGCGTCGTTAAAAAATTATCATACGTTAAAAATTTAACGCTTCCTATTGGCGTTGTCAAGGAAGAAATGATATTTTTTTAACATCTTGTGCACAGGGAACAGTGTGCGCGAAGATTCAGCGAAGGATGCAAAGGGGAAAGTGACATGGTGCCTCGATACGATTGCCGCAGCATGGTTGAACCCGTGCGTGTCGTAGCCGTAAGACGACCGAATGAGGCCTTCGCGGTGGAAGAGCCCGAGAAGTGGCACTACACCGCGTGTCCGAACCTCGACGAGGCTCAGCGAGAGCACGATGCCCTCGTAGAAATCTTGAAGGAGTTTGGGGCGGAGGTTCTATACCACGATGATGAACTTCCGGGATTGGCCGACTCTATCTATGTTCACGACCCGGCGATCGTGACAGACGCGGGCGCGATAATCCTGCGCATGGGCAAGCTCTTACGCCGTGGTGAGGAGCAAGCGATGGGGAGCTTCTTCGAGCGGCACGGAATCCCAATTCTATATCGCCTCAGCGGGGAAGCCGTAGCCGAAGCCGGCGATCTGCTCTGGCTCGACCGTAACACCCTGGCAGTTGGGCAGGGTTACAGGACCAACGCTGAGGGCCTGAGGCAGCTGGGTCAAGCCCTTCTGCCGCTTGGAGTAGAGGTGATACCGGTGGGGCTTCCGGAATTCGGCGGACCGGAGGCGTGCCTGCATCTTATGTCGCTGATAAGCCTGATAGACCATGATCTGGCAGTGATCTACAGGCCGTTGCTACCGCTGAAATTTCGACTTCTTCTGGAAGAGCGCGGCATAGGCCTCGTCGATGTCCCCGACGATGAATTCCCCACTATGGGGCCGAACGTGCTTGCGTTGGCGCCGCGTGAATGCCTGGCGCTTGGCGGTAATCCGGAAACGAAGCGGCGACTCGAGGCGGCGGGTTGCCGCGTGCAGACCTACGTCGGCAACGAGATTTCGCTCAAGGCCGAGGGAGGACCAACCTGCCTGACGCGGCCGATACTGCGCCGATAGATTACGGCTACCTGGGATCGTAGCGTAGCAGGGCGATCAGAGCCGCCAGCCCCGCGAGCAGGTTGAATCCAAACATCACTAGTAGCTGAGGCACGGGCCACTCGCGCTCCAGCGGGAGCCCCGATGAAGTCCAGAGGCTTGCGGCTTTCGGCACGGAACTGAACGCAACCGGTTTCTGAGAAAACACGCCGGGGTCGCAGTACGAGTAGCTGCCGTATACCAGGTGGGGAGTCTCGTTGTCGGTCTTGTCCATATTGACGGTGAACTGGTATAGCTGCCGGCGATACTGGATCGCATTCCTGTTGAGCTGCATGAAGCCGTAGACGCCGGAGGTGCAGGTCTTCTGCAGCCCGTCCATAAGCATGCCGTAGGGCGTCACCGAAGCAAGGGCATTCGAAACTTGGACCTGACGCATCTTAGAAGCGTTCCAATCGTCAAAAATTTGCATGCGAGCTGCCAGCTGGTCGAGCCAGAGCTTGGCGCGGGACGGAATATGCGGGTCGAATGGATTGCCGTTCCAGTTACCCGCTTCCCTTGGTGAGCCTGCTTGGAGCTCTTCCATTTTAGCTGAGATCTCGTCGCGGACAGCTGCCTGCGATTTTACTTCGACTGTCTGCTCGGAAATCAGGCGCGCGATGCCCGGAACGGCAAAGACGGCCAACACCCAGATCACCAACAGGATAACGAGTGAGATGGCTGGATGGCGTGCCATTGAGCTGACCGCCATGCCGAGCAGGACAAAGGCGGACACGGCCAACGCCGAGAGCGCCACCGCCCAACTTATCGGCTGGATCGTGTCGGCGTCGATGGGGGGGCCGCCGAGCAACTGCATCGTCACGAGATTTAGAGTCACGCCGACGAGAAGGCAGATCAGCAGAACTATCAAGAGGCCAATAGCCTTGCCGGCGAACAATTGCAGCTTGGATACCTGGTTGGAGAGAACGAGGCGTAGAGTGCCGTCCTGCTTCTCACCTGCGACGGCTGCGTAGCTTACGAGGATTGCCAGCAGCGTCATCAACACGCCGACGATGAACACCCAGTCGAAGGCAGGCAGGGCGGGGAGGTGATCGTTTGTACGCTGCTGGTACTCAACACTCCAGCGTGCAAATGTATTCATCTCCACGGCGTTGGGCATCGTCGAGCTGCCGCCCTCGGCGATGAATTCCAGCGGAGAGGGCGGCTGGACGAACTTCTGAATGAATATCGCCAAGGTCTGCAGGTTATCGCAGGCAGCCTGCAGCAGGCGATGTGTCTCGAGCTGATGGAGTTTGTAGTCCTCCATTTTTGCCTTGTAGGAATCGGAGAAAACGATGGCGTTGGAGAGGAATGCGAGCAGCACGACGGCCGCGAGGAAGAGGAACTTGGCGTCGCGCAATCCCTCGACGATCTGACGGCGGGCGATGTTGAGCATGATTATCTCCTATCGGACGTCGTAGCGGATGAAGGCAACGAAGCCGGTCGCGACCGCGATCGCGAGCATGACTGCGAGCACCGACATAGGTTGAATCGCTTCGACGAAATCCGGCTCGCTGTTTTCATGCCTGAAGGGCAGGATATCCTCCGGCGGCAGCTCACCCCATTGGTCGAGACCGATAAACTCCTCGTAGCGTTTGCCGCTGTCGAATTGTTGCTGGTAATACGCGTATCGTTGCCTGAAGCCTTCATCCGTGGTCTCCGATCTATCGCGCCGGCAGAAGAATTGGAGCGCCCTGTCGGCGAAATAACCCCGGTGCTCGAAGTCGGCGATCATCTGTCTGCGGTACCTGCGTATCGCATCGAGGAAATGCGCGTAGACGCTGTAGTCAGTGGCGGCGAGGGCCGAAAGGCTCTTCCTCAGATGGAAGGCCGGCGATGGGAACGACATCAATTCGATCAGGGATGCCTGCCGGGCTCGCCGCTTATCCTGGGTGTTGTAGAGGTCCCAGATGTCGGCGGCGCGTCCAAGCATCATCGGCTCGACGAACCTGACATATGCCTCGCTGTCGCGGAACCAGGCTCCGCTGCCATCGTACTTGTAGTAATTGCCGGCGCTGGGCAGCGACCAGTTACTCGTTTGCCAGCCCCAATTATACTGGGGATGCTCCTCTTCGAACTCCGACAGCTTGTCGATGGACTCTCTCTCGGTCGCCTTCTCCAGGTTGCTGACTTCGGAAGGGGAAGGTAAGGGCATCAGCACGCCGGCCGAGCTCTGCGCGGCGACCGGTATCACCAGGACACTGAGGACCCAGAAAAGCAGCGCCAGCACCAGCGCAACCGAAGAGCGCCTGACGAACGATGAGCAGGCAAGGCCCAGCGCCACGAACAAGGCACCGTAGAGCATGCCTGCCAGGATGATTGCGGCTATGGCCCACCACTGGGAGGCGGTGAAGGTCAGATGGAAGAAGAATGAAAGCATCAGTAGGCCACCTGTGAAGCTGATGAGGAAGGGCAGGGCGAGGCAGATCACCGCCCCGGCGAATTTGGCGATGTAGATACTGCCCCGGCTGACTCCCGAAATGCACTGCAGTTTCAGCGTGCCCGCTTCGCGCTCGCCGGACACGGCATCGTAAGTGAAGAGAATGCCGAAGAGGCTGAGGACAATCGCGAACACGGTGTTGAGATCCAGGGCCTGTTGCGCAGCCATCAACATGTTGTCGGTGAAGCTGCCCTCGGCTCTGCGGGGCACCTCCCAGCGCCGCACCCTTACCGAGTTGCCGAAGCGACGGTCCTCGCCTTGGGCGAAGATGCTGAGCTGGGAGGGCGGCCGGTGCAGGGTCGGGCTGATCTGCGACGGCACGTATACTTCGTAATTCTGGCGCGCTGTGGTCTCGGCCGCGAGGTTGTAGGCGTCACGGCGGCGGATGTAATCGTCGCAGAGCACCCAGAGGCTGACGACAAAGAGCACCATGGTGGTCGCCAGGGCTGCCGCGAATCGGAAAGTGAGAAGATGGTTACGGATTTCTTTCGAGAGAAGAGACTGGAACATTTTTACCCCCCCCCTTCTGAAAGATTAGAGGCTTCTATTGTCGAAAACGTTGCCCACAGCCGGGTGGAATAGTCCCAAGATTACGGAGACGAAAAATCGAGAGTATTGATACTGTTCCGATCGAATCGCGTTAGAGAATCCGTTTACATGATTCAGCGCGGATCGTAGCGCAGCAGGGCGATCAGAGCCGCCAACTCCACGAGAAGGTTGAATCCCAGCATCACTAGTAGCTGAGGCACGGGCCACTCACGCTCCGGCGATAGCCTTGATGTAGTCCATAGGCTCGCTGCCTTCGGGACTGAGCTGAAAGCAAACGGTTTCTGCGAGAAGACGCCGGGATCGCAATATGAATAGCTGCCGTATACCAGGTGGGGAGTCTCGTTGTCGGTCTTGTCCACATTGACACGGAACGTAGATCTCCCGGTCCTGGCGAGCGGTCTCTTCGGCGGCGAGGTTGTAAGCATCGCGGCGCCTGAGATAGTCGTCACCAAGAACCCACATACTCACCAGCACCAGCGTAACCGTGGTTGCCAGGGCAGCCGCGAATCGAAAAGTCAGAAGATGGCCGAGTATTTCCTTCTTGAGAAGCAATCGGAACATTTCCTCCCCCAGACTAAGCATCCATTTATATCTTTATTGGAAACAAAGGTGGGTAAAAAAGTTGACGATACCTTGAAAATATATTTACCTGCCAGCTTGCTTTGCTCACTTTTTTCTCAAGTGATATTTTCAGCGGAATCTAAAGTTTGAACAGGGGAATCTGCCGGGTTGCCTCGGCATCGGGCTCAACGCCCGTCCAAAGCTTGAACTGCATTGCCGCCTGGCGCATGAACATCTCGAGGCCGTTGACAGCGCGGCAGCCGCGCAGCGCAGCCTCTTTGAGGAAGAAAGTCTCGGGCGGATCGTAGTGCAGGTCGACGGCAAGTACTCCCACAGGGAAGTTCCGGCTCAGGAAGCCGTCGGTGTCTTCTTCAGGCCTGGTGATTGAAGTGGCGTTGACGACCACGTGTGCAGACGCAAGGGCTGCTGCTTCGCAAGAAAAGTCGCAACCCAGTTGAGATGCAACAAGACGCCCCCGCTCCTCATCGCGGCTGCAGATAACCACCTCGGCCCCCGCCCGCCTCAGTGGATATGCCAGCGAACGGACAACGCCTCCTGATCCAAGCAGCAGAATTCTGCAGCCCTCTATTTCTTGCCCGTGTCCCCGCAATACCTCCAGGAAGGCTGTACCGTCGGTATTGAGAGCGCGGTAGCCTTCATCTGTTTGCACCAGAGTGTTTGCTGCCTTGGCTCCGATGGTGGTTTCGTCGCCGGCTTCTGCGGCATCTGCGGCTTCCTGTTTGAAGGGAGACGTCACGCTGAACCCCGAGATTCCGGCGCGCCCGGCAAAGTCGAAAAATTCGCCGAATGAATCGGCGGGGAATGGCAGGTAGACCGCATTTATACCATGCATCGCGAAAGCGGCATTGTGGAATGCAGGGGAAAACGAATGGGCGACCGGTTTACCCACGATGCCGTAGGTTTTCCACCCGTTGGTAATCTCATTAATGCGAAACAGATCGATTGCATGGGATAGTCTGATCTGGCCTAAGGCGGTCGGCATGGCGCCTTCGACGGAACAATAAGTAATCGCCGAGCCGTGTGAGGGAGCCATGGCTCTGCTGAATATGCCCGCTTCCCCGGCGCCGAAGCAAATGAACCGCCTACTTTCGCGGCTGAGACTATCTGCTGTCTCAAGAATTTTCAGGTTGTCCATCCATCGATTCGCACGGGGAACCAGTTTTGCGATGGCGGGTTTCTTAGCGAAAAGCGCAGCGGCGATTTTTTCCAGGTTATCGGGCGTGCCTTCAGGATCATGGAAGGAGAGGATGAAAGGCTGGCCGGATGTCCCCTCAAGCAACACTTCGGCTGCCGTTCCCAGCTCCACATCGATATACAAAGGCCGGTAGCGCATAGCAGCATGTAGCAAGGCCAGGCGCTCGGCCTCAGTTCCCTTGAATCGCCCGCCATGCTCGGGAGGCCGGCAGGAGAGAATATACGGCCGGTCTATCGAGGCGACCGCGTCTTCGATGGTTTTTCTGTCGGCCGTATCCAGGCGAAGCTCGACGAGGTCGATATGTTTGCCATATTTCGAGATGGCTCTCTGAGCCAACTTATATTCCTCAGCAAATACAGCAATGCAAATCACCAGCCTTAACCTCTCTCACCGGGAAGTAGTATCGGACTCATTAGCAACGTGTTAATGCGGATTAATCCTGGGTATTACCGGCAGTTACTTCCACCGAATACTCGCTTCTGTTACCAGCACGGTCGATTGCCTGGATTCTGTAGCTGTAGGTGATGCCCGGCTTGATGTCGGTGTCGCGGTAAATAGTTCCGCGTTGCGGCTGTTGAGTAAGGCGTTTCCAGGAGCTCTCGACGCCTTCGCGCTTGAAGACCAGGTAGCCACGCAAATCGCTGGAGCGGGAACTGTTCCAGCTGATTGCGATGGAATCGCTCGTCGCGAGAGCCCTTGGATTCCTTGGCGCCTCCGGCGGGAAAGTATCCTGCAATTCGACCAGCAGAGGCTTAGTAGCGGCGCTCTCGACGACAAACCCGGAGATGTTGTAGACAGCGCTGATCCCGTAGCTGAACTTGCCGCCAAATTTCTCGATCGGCTCGGAGTAGACCATAGGTGAAAATCCACTGAAGTCGCCGTTCTTGACAAGTTCGACGTCGCCCCTGCTATTAATCGCGCTCACCGACTCAATCAGAAAAGCGGCGGCAATCGGATCGGAACCCCGCGGCTCGATTTTAAGGACCAGGGCCCTCGAGTCGGAAGGGAGCCTGAATTCGGCATTGAATGTCTTCGGCTCAGTAGTGATTTCCAGCTCATGAATGGAGATCAAAGGATTTTCGATCTCGCTGAAAACCTCCGATCCCGCTGCAGGTTCGCTCGGCTTGAGTGGATCACGGGAGGCGTCCAGCACCAGGCGGCCTCTTGACGAGCCGCCAGGGGACGATACCGTCAGATGCACGCTTACCGTAGAACCCTTAAAGGAATCGATCTGATCGGCGGGAATCAGTGGCTGGCTGATACCGGCCGGATCAGGTACATCGGACGTAAACAGAAGGTAAGCGAAGCGGGAAGAGGTGCCGGTAACCTGCTGATGAGAGATCAAGTTCAGCGGTTGCCACTCAAGCGGTGCCCCGGACGGAATCGGAGTGGCGTTGAACGGAACAAGAGACACCGCCTCGCCCTCCGGAGCCTTGTATATATTGAAACCGGTCAGTGCTAACTGGCGTTCTGCTCTGCCTGCACGCTCCGGATAGTTCCAGTTCAGAGTCAGAGACTCCTGGGTCAGAACCTCGGCAGGCTCCGTCGGCGCCGGAAGTGAGGAAATAGGGAGCACCAAGGCGAAATTTGACAGTGTTGACTGGCGCCCTCGCTCATCCTCCTGGACAACAGCATACACGAGCCTTGCGGATGGTTTGTCCTGAGCTTCTACCGGCATCGGCTCAGTCCACCTGATTTTTCCGGCCTCGACATGATCTAGAAGCTGTTCGACGGCCAGGCGCTCGATCAACCTGGATTTACGTTTGAAATCGGTAGTAGCGAGAGCGCGAATCCGTTGAGCAAGCAGATTTGTTTCACCCGCGGGTGACAGCCGCGCCGTTTGTTGTCCGCCCTCGCGAGCGCGACGGAGCTGCGTCTCCTCGGCTTGCAAAACGAGCTTCTCGGTCAGATCTTCGTCCAGCCGATAGATATAGACATTTCTGAGCACCAACTCTGTACCGTCGCTGTAATTCATTGAAGGGGACCAGCTCAGCCTTACTTCTGAGCCAGCCAGGATTGCGCTCAGATCAGTCGCCGGGGGTATCGTCTTTCGCAGAGGAGCCAGAGGTGGGCCCTTGATTCCGCAGGCAGGTTGGGTAAACGCAACAATAGCAACCAGAATGATTGCAAGGCTTCGATATGGGTTGGCCATCTCTGTTTCCCGTCATCAGGTTGAGCGGATTATAACAGGTCGGCGGATTGGCTCACAAGCAATCATGCAATGCTGACACCGCCATATACAACGGTCCCGATTTAGCTTGCACCAAAAAATACTTTATGTTAAATTGCGCGCGCTCGAAAGTGGGTATTGCCCACTTTTTTTGTTGGATTTCCCACAACAGGTAAAGGGAGCACGATGGCGCAGTTGAGCAGCGAAGAGTACCACCGCCTCGAGGACGAGGTTGAACGGATAGTTACGCTCGAAGGCTTGGAACTCGTCCATCTTGAGTTCAAGCACGAGAGTGGGACCTGGGTGCTGCGCATTTACATAGATAAGCCTGGAGGAGTGGGCCTGGACGATTGCACCGGGATCAGCCGCGAAGTCGGCATGATGCTCGAAGTTGAAAACCTGATTAGCCACAGTTACAACCTGGAGGTTTCTTCACCAGGGCTCGATCGCCCGTTGAAAAAACTTGAGGATTTCAGGCGCTTTGCTGGGAAATCTGTGCGAATCAAACTTAAACCGGAACATCAAGGCAGGAAGAAGTTTCGTGGCCGGATAGCTGGTGTTGATGGCGAGGAGATTCTGATCGAAAATGATGTCGAATTACAAACGCACAGGCTGCCGCTGGCGGAGATTCATTCAGCGCGCCTTGAAGTGGAGCTGTGATCTGAGGAGAGGCTCTCATGTCAAACCAGCTCATGCATCACATTGAAATGATCGGCCGAGAGAAGGGCATACCGACTGAGAAGATCATCGAAGCCCTTGAAGAAGCGATGGCGAATGCTGCCCGCAAGAACTTCCGGTCCGATGAGAAACTGCAAGCTTTCTTCAACCGGGAGACCGGCGAGATCGAGGTCTACGCTTACAAAACGGTTGTGGAAACAGTAGAGGATCCTGATCTCGAAATATCGCTGAAGGAAGCAAAAGAGCTTATCGAAGAGGCGGAACTCGGAGACGAACTGGCAATTCAGAAAGATACCGAAGACCTGGGCAGGATTGCTGCGCAGACGGCCAAGCAGATCATCTTCCAAAAGGTCAGAGAAGCCGAGAGAGAAAATATTTACGAGGAGTACCGGGATCGCATCGGGGATATTGTCAACGGAACCGTAAAGCGGTTTGAGAAAGGCAATATAATCGTCGATCTGGGGCGATACGAATCTATTATGAGGAAATCCGAGCAGTCCAGGGCCGAGCGTTACAGCCAGGGCGAACGGATTCGTGCCGTGATTATCGACGTGAAGAAGGAATCCAAGGATCCGCAAATCGAGCTGTCGCGCACCGATCACAGGCTGCTGATGAAGCTCTTCGAGATGGAGGTTCCGGAAATCTATGACGGCACGATCCAGATAGTTGATGCTGTCAGGGAACCCGGCGAGCGGGCCAAGATCGGCGTGCGCTCGAGGGAGATGGATATCGACCCGGTCGGAGCGTGCGTAGGCATGCGCGGCAGCCGGGTTCAGAACATAATACGCGAGCTGCGCAACGAAAAGATCGATATCATCGAGTACTCCGACGATCCAGTGCGCTACGTTTCCAACTCGCTAAGCCCGGCCAGAATCAGCAAGATATTGATCGTAGATGCCGAAGAGAAAGAAATGGATGTTATCGTCTCGGACGACCAGCTCAGCTTGGCTATTGGTAGGCGCGGACAGAACGTCAGGCTGGCCTCGTTGTTAACGGGCTGGAAACTTGACATCATCGGCGAGGGAGAGAAGAAGAAAGAAGCCGAGGAGCAGATGGCCCGCCTGGCCGATGGCACCTTGACCTTCTCTGATGAAATGGAACTGGTTGAGACTGAAGAGTTTGCTGAAGGCGGTAG
>DATKUA010000154.1:0-3657 GCA_035530855.1 Acidobacteriota bacterium
TAGAACAGCAGCGCGCCATGATGACCCTCGCGCCGTAATTACCGCGGTTTCCTCCCTTGAGGCTTGTCCAACGCCTGCCCGATGCAGCTCCGGCAGACGTGGAACATCAGCGCGTGGGCAGGCGTCGGACAACCCTTAACAAGAGTTGCCGGTCGCAGCCTGAGTCGGGCTTCCCGATATCAGACGTTGGCGATTTACTGAAAACGAGGTGCTTCCGATCATCGTTCTTCAGGGATGTTTCCGAGTTCACAGGGTAGAACCCTTGTAGATTATGCCGACGGTCCCGAGCCCGCCGCGTAGCGCTCGGCCAGCTCGCCGACGATCCGCTCCGCCACCTGTGGGTTGGCGTAGATGACCTGCTGCTCCAGCGGGCGAAGCTGCTGGTCCAGCACCACCCAGCGGGAGTCCTCCATCGATTGCTGCTTCAGGATATCGGAGACGGCAGCGATGGCTGCAAGGGGTACAAGCGCGGTGACGAAGGCGCCGTTCATGATGTCGCGCGTGCGGCGGTTCTGCAGGAAGTAATCGAGCGCCCATCGCAACTTGCCGCGTTCCGGCTGCGTCGGATCATAGACGAAGGCCAGAATCGAGCGATTGCCCCGGCCGGCTTCGACCGCCGCCGCTTCGAGCGATCCGAAGGGCCTGATCTCGCGGAAGAGATCCGCCTCGGGTGGAAGACCACTGGGGTCGCTTAGAACGGCGCGGAGCCGGGCGGCCAGCCAAGACTTGATCGCAGTCTGAAAATTATCACCATAGTCCGGCTCGGTAAGGTCGGTGCGATACACGGTCTCACCAGACATGCGCAGGAGAAGCTCCTCGCCAGCGGGTAACAGCTCATAGGTGACCGACAAGATGCGATCGGTCGATCCCTGGCGCGTCCAGAACAAAGTGTTTTGACCGCTTTCGCTGGTGACGACCCAGCCGGTCTGACTGATCGACAGATTGCCGCCGATAGATTGCTGTACCTGGTTGAAGACCCTCTGCACCCTCCTCAGTGCATCGCTGAGCTTCGTGATCGTTGCCGTCAGCCGGCGGTTGGCGGAGGTGTCGAGCACTTCGCGGAGCGCGGCCAGGTCCTCGTCCACCGATGAGCCGGGTGGTCGATCTTGCATCATCCTGTCCATTCGTTCGCGCATCGCTTGTACGGTAGTGAAGCGGTTCACCATGCGGGTGGCGAAAGCCTCATCGAAGAGAGCGAGGAGCCTCGCTAGCCGGGGCGATGCGGCGTGCTGGAGCTTTGCCATTGCGGCCGTTCTCTGATGCGGCAATCGGCCCTCGCTGTCTTCAAGCACATCGGGAGGGTCGCCGGTCAGCAGATAGAACAGGATGCCCGCAGCAAAGCAGATGTCCGACCTCGGATCCTGTTTCGACAGGCTGCCGGCCGACAACTCGGGAAGCCGCAGAAACCGATTGCCGACCTCCTGCCAGTGCTCGGTCTGGAAGTCGATGTCGGTGAGATCGTGATAGCTGATCCCGAAATCCAGTAACCAGACACGCGCCGCGGAGCCGCCTTCGAGGATAATGTTGTCGGGCTTTACGTCGCGATGGACGCACCCCTGCGCATGGCATGCCTGAAGGATATCGAGCAGGCGCGATGTGATCATCACCGCCGTCTCGATCGAGACCGACGCTTGCGATTCGCGCCACGACCGCAACGTGGTCCCCTCGATGAATTCGGTCACGATGAAAGGAACGACACTTTCGTCCGCGTGTCGATGTGCGTTGCTCTCTATGAGCCTAGGAATGCCGTCGACGCCGAAGCTGTCATAGGCGGTCGCCTCGCGGAAAAAGCGAGCCCGGCGCTCGGCAACATTCTTCGACTTGATGATCTTGAGGAATCCGATCTTCCCGTCGGACTGGCGTCGCGCGCGATAGGCTTCGCCTTGGCCGCCGCTATCCAACTCCTCGAGTTTCTCCCACCGGGTCTTCCAGGTTTGGTCGTCGACCCATGCTGTTTTTTTTTCGGTCATGCTCTGCCGCTACCTGATAGCCAACTGACTGCATCGCCTTGCATCACATCGACCTCAGTTCTTGCTAAGAGAATGTTCGGTTTCAGGTTCGGACGGCTCGGGCCCCATCGATTGCAAATAATTGGCAGCCTCACTTGGCGCAAGCCCCGGCCAGCGATGGATCTTTATCGCCACAGCGCCGTCTGGGATCGTGTAATTGTCGAAGTCACCCTCGTTCTGTTCGATGTGTCGCACGCCGTGAAGGTCCCCCTCCTTGTTTGTGCGCGATCGGCAGTTGTGATTGGCAGCTTCCAAGTTCTTCTCGAAGAAGAACCAGTTGATCTGTAGCAAGGGCACGTCTTCACGCAGTTGACGAGTGTAAACATCGCGCGCCTCCCGATGCATAAAGCGGCGCTCGGTGATAACGCAATGCTTGTTCTGGCCAAGGAACGTCAAGAGCTCCTTGTGATTTCTCTCGAGCGCATCATCATTCAACCAGAAGCATTCCTCGAAAACGACGTCGTACACGAGGGAGTTCAATAAGGTTGACTTGCCCGAGCCGGCGAGCCCAACGATGAACGTCACAGCGGGGCCGCGATCTTTGAGTTTTGCTTGGTGTCCAGAGGACATCCCTTTCTCCTGGTAAACAAGCGATCATCATGTCGTAGAGATGCCGCGTCGAACGAGTGACTTCAAAAGGCGGGTCCGAGAGCGGAGCAACGGAATCGGAAAGCTTCTAGCTTCCATGCTCTAGCAGACTTACTGTATGTCGAAAGGGCTCCGCGCTGCTACCTGAGCCCTTATCCCTTGAATGGCCGAGCTGACACAAGGCATGCGGTGCGCTCTGCATCTTGGTGGCCGTGGCCGTAAAGCCGCAGCGCACTAGGAGGCTGGTCCGCGTGCACACCCATAGCCGTATCCACCGGATCAGTCGCCCGGCGCGCTGGAAAGCGCCCGTCCATGTGGGGAACCAACGATGGTCCGGCATCGGCGTGTGCCGGATCAGGCTGAAATGGGCATCCCGAAAGCCGCCGCTTGCCACCGGCTCCTTCGGGTCGCTATGGAAAGCTTTCCATAGCGACCCCTATGCAAAGGACGCAACTATGTAAAGCCGGATTCGGCGTGGTGCTGATGAGGGCCGTCTGCCAGCGGTTTGGGCGCGAGACGCCGGGCTGAACTGGACATAGTTTCACAGTTGCGTTGAGTCTCCGCTGGTTCCACCACTCCAGGGAGGCAATGACCTCCAAGCCGAAGATCGACCGCAGTTGCAATAGCCACTTGAGGAACAGGTCCCGCGGCGCGAGCAACTCGGGGCACTGCAGCGCTATCTGATTGAGTTGGGTCTCGCACAGGGCACCCATCATTACGTCGCGGCTGACCTTGCCATGAAACGGAAGGCACTCGCCCGGCTTGACGAACCGCGGACCCGGATGCACCGCTACCGCCCGCCGGACGCTTTGCTTAGCTTCTTGCAGCAACTGTGACTATGCAAAGTTCGAGCCGGCCCCACGGCGTCAGCCCAAGGGCCGACTCACCCTCGGTTTACATAGTTGCGTCCTTTGCATAGGGGTCGAACACCGCCCATTCGAGATATCGGCGCACGCTGGCAGGCTCCACCACCTCGGTAGGAGTCCAGCATGAATACGATCGATTCATCCATCCAACGCCGCGAACCCTGGAACAAGGGCAAGCTTACCGGGCAAAAGGC
>DATKUA010000155.1:0-13878 GCA_035530855.1 Acidobacteriota bacterium
GGCGTAGGAGTAGCCGTCGAGAACCGGGATGTTGGTCGGGTCGGTATAAGCCTTGTCGCTCTCGTAGTAGACCTTGGTGTCGCCGTAGGAGAAGGAGGCGTTGGCCATCCACTTGTCGGCGAGGCGCTTGGTCACCTGGAATTCGACGCCCATGTACTTACGGTTGTAATCGGGATGAGGCTGTAGTGCCGAAGTGCCTGCCGGATCCATGGTCGGCTCGTAGTACTCGCGTGTGAAGCCGCCCTGGCTGACGCTGCCGGCCAGTGTGTGGGGATCGTTGAGCCATGCATCGTCCTCACGCCAGTTGAACTTGTCTATATAGCGATAAATAAAGGTGCCGGCGACAGAGAGTTCCGGCATGACTTCGCGTTCCACGCCGAGGAGGAACTCTGTTGTGCGCGGGAGTTGGCTGGTCTCGATCCTCATGCCGGTGTCGTAGGGGTCGGCGGTGGAATCGAATGGGTTGAGGCCGTACCACCAGGTGATCGCGCCAAGCTCGCTGCGCTGCGGGTAGCCATCGCCGTTGAGGTCGGTCCACTCCATGTCGACCTCGCGCCAGCCGGCCGGATTAACCAGCTCGGCGGTGCCGGCCTGGATCTGGTCGCCGTAAATCGAGAAGTTGGCACGCATAACGGTCTTGCCGTCGCCGAAGACATCATAGGTCGCGCCAACGCGGGGCACGAAAGTGGAGACCTCAAATACGGTGTCGGTACCCTGGTAGTTGAGATCGGGAATGATGTCGGGGATGACCGGGTTGCCGGCGACCGTGGCGGCCTTATTGTAGCCCCACTGACGGTCGTAACGGAGGCCGACGTTGAAGGTCCAGCGGTCGAGGTTGAAGATGTCCATCATGTAGAAGCTGGTGCGCATCGCCACCTTCTTGGCGTCGACCTTGCCGGTCAGCCAGACCTCATAAGGCTCCCCTTCCCACAGCGTCTGGAACATGTCGGCGCCGTAGCCGGAGAGCGAGGTCACAGGGGTCTTGCGCCACTCGAAGCCGGCCTTGATCTCGTGGCTGCCGCCGAAGGCTTCCTCGATATAATGCTCGCCGGTCACGGTCAGCTGGTACTCGGGGCGCTTGGTGTCGTAGTACCACGAAGAGCCGCCGTACATCCCGGTCGAATCATCGCGATAGGGAATGGCATCGCCGCCCTTCGGCATCAGGAAGAAGCCGCTGTCTACGTAAGCGAATTTGCCCGACAGGATAAGGTTGTCAGTCGCCAGGAAGGTATCCTCGACTTTGTAGAGGATGGTCGGGCCGCCCTGGTCGTGGGTGGTCTCGGGCGGGCGGTTCCAGGCCGCGTTACGGCCGGTTTTGATTTTTTCGCCGCGGGTGTAGAAGAAAGTCCAGCGGTTGCGGTCGCCGGCCTGGCCGGTGAACTTGAGGTTGTAGTTTTTCAGCTCGGTGGCGTCGATCATGCCGGTGATGGCGAGCATCTTGATGTTCTGCATGCGGTAGGCACCCCAGAACCAGAGGTTGCCCTTCCAGATCGGGCCGCCGACGTCGAAGCCATAGTCCTTGATGCTGTCGATCTGGTTGCCTGCGTAGCCCAGCGCTTCCAGGTCGGAGGGGATGTTCTCGCCCTGCAGGCTCTCGCCGGTGTAGTAGACGCTGCCCTGGCCGTGTAAGGAGTCGCTGCCCTGCTTGGTGATGAAGTTCAGTGCAACGCCGGCGGTCTGGATTGAGGCATCGGCGCCGGATGTGGTGATCTGCATCTCTTCGAAAGAGTCGTAGTCGTAGTAGCCGGGCGAGGACATCGACGACTGGTCGGTGATGGTGATGCCGTCGACGTTCCACATCGCGTTGTCGCCGTCATCGCCCTTGGAGACGAAGTTGCTCTGCTGTCCCGACTCGGAGCCGCCGACGTTAACGCGGTCGACGTTGATGCCGGCCACCTGGTCCATGATGACCCAGGGGTCGCGCGCCGAGGGGATGTTGGCGAGGTAGTCCTGCGAGAGGTTGGTTGCCGTGCCGGTCTTCTTGAGGTCGACAACGGCTGTCTCACCGGTGATCGTGATTACCTGCTCGGCTGCAGAGGCCTCGAGCGTGGCGTCAACACGAGTGGCGGCACCCAGGCGAACCATAAGGGCTTCGACTACAAGAGTCTGGTAGCCGTCTTTTTCGAAGGTTACCGTGAAGGCGCCGATCGGCAGCTCACCGAAGCGGAAAGTGCCGCGGTTGCTGGTCATCACTGTCTTCCCCGCTGCGTGCTCGGCAGACAACGTGACCTTGGCATCCGTAATGATAAGCCCTTCGGCTGTCTTGACGGTCCCATAAATCGAACCCGTTGTTGTCTGCGCCAGTGCGAATGTCGCACACACTACAAGCAGCAGACTCGTCAAAAGAATTTTCTTCATGTCAACTCCTTGATTAAAATTATTAATAATAAAGATGAACCCTACTCGCGGGGGACAGCGCTAGATGACCGGATACCTCCTTTCCTCTCGCTGGCGGGATAACTCTAGATATCTCAACAAATCCCTTCCCCCTACGCTAAAACTCGTAGCAATGCCTGTGCCAATAATTAAACTCGATTGATGACACTTATGAACGATATTAAATCGTTGAGATGGAGGGAGTTGCGGAAAAATGTATTGGTAATTCGGTTTTATGAATCCACAAATTTGTAGCCCGAGAACAATTAAATGAATCGGCTTCGTTCGGTTGTTGTTAAGTGTGTTACTTGGTGTGATAATTAGAGATTACGACATATAAATAATGATACAAAATATTGGACAATGGATTCCGGAAATCGATTTTCAGCTACCGTGCTGTCTTAGCCGCGCCAGTAGTCGCTGCGCTCCGACCCGCTCTTCGGGATACTTACCCGCCGGGGCTTCCTTGAGGAAGCGCTCGAGCAGAGGGATCGCCTCGGTGAAATTGCCTCTGCGGGTTAGTACTATCGCCAGCTGCAGCATAGCCGAGTAGCGCTTGCGGTCGGCTCTAAGGGCCTCTCGGTAGGCTGCGATCGCGTCGTCCAACCTGTTGAATCGCTCATAGATCAGGCCTTTCCCGTGAAGAGAATTGGCGTGATATGGGAACTGCCGCAGGGCGATATTGAACTGCTCCATGGCTTCCTGTTCACGGCCGTGCTCAAGCAGAAGCCAGCCAAGATTTCCCCTGGCTTCGAGGAAGCTGGGGTCCTGCTCGAGTACCTTGGTGAACAGTTCTTCCGATTTCGCCACCTCCTGCAGATTTCCGTAACCCATCGCCAGGTAATGCAGGATCTCGATATCCTCGGGATTGTCCTGACGGATTACCTCGAGTATCTCCACCGACCGCCTGGCTTCGCCGGCTTCCTGCAGGGCCATTGCGAGGCCGGTGAGGATCTCATTGCCGCCGATGCCCCTCTTGGCTGCCGAGTCGAGAAGCTCGACTGCTTTCTGCGGCCGTCCCGAGTCGGTGTAGACCCAGGCGAGATGCTTGTAGGCGATCGACATGTCGGGTTGTTCCTCGATCAGGGCGGAGAGGAGCTCTTCGGCCTCGTCCCATTTACTCGCGGTGGCCAGCGAAACGCCCTTGTCGAGGCGATTGCTGAGGCCGATGAGGTTCTTGGGATCGTCTTCGGGTCCATGTGTTTTCTTATCGATGACGTTGGCGCCTGTCAGATAACCGAGGTTGCGCAGGCGCAGGCGTGTTTCCTCGCTCTCGGTGATCCTTGTCTCGATGGGATTGCTCTCGCCCTCTCTTATTTGTGCGAGGATTCGCCTCAGCGAAGCGGCAGTGCCGGCCCTGGAGTCGATGAGGTTCGTGGCCTCTTGGAAGTCGCCGCCCATGTCATAGAGCTCTGGCAGGGGCAGGTCGATGTATTTCCAGTTGTCGTGCAGCACACCGCGCAACGGTGCCCAACCCCTGTTGAAAGAAGCGCTGAGGGCTTCGAAATAACTGTCGGGCGCATCACCGGGAGCTCTCGTCTTCGCCACTGCAAGAAGCGATTCGCCTTCCTTGCCCTCAGGGACCTCGAGCCCGGCGGCGTCCAGAATCGTCTGTAGCAGATCGATGTGGCGAACGCGGCGCTCGACCTCGGTTCCGGCCGGTATGGACCACGGTGCCCGGATTATCAGCGGAACCCAGAGCGTCGGGTTGTAGGCGAAGATTCCGTGAGTGTCTTCGCCGTGATCGCCCAGGCCCTCGCCATGGTCGGCGGTGATGATGATCAGGGTGTTGTCGATCTTTCCGCTGTTGCGCAGGTAGTCGAACACCTTCTTGAAATTGAAATCGACGAAGCTCACCTCACCTGCATACAGGTCATCTTTAAAATTCCTGTTGAACGGCTCGGCCACCTGGTGCGGCGCGTGGGGATCGTAAACATGGATCCAGGCGAACCACGGCTCGTCACCCTGACCCTTGATCCACTGCATCGCCGGATCGATCACCTCGTTGGCAGGCCGCTCGGAGATCAGTGGGTTGCCGGGGCGATTGATTCCGTAATAGTCATCATAGAGATCGAATCCCTGATCGATGCCGTAGCGGCTATCGAGGACGAATGCAGCGACGAAGGCGCCTGTGTTGTAGCCCGCATCCTTAAGCAATTCGGCGATCGTGACTGTCTCCGACCTGAGGCGGAAACCGGTGTTGTCGTGCACGCCGTGAGTCCTGGGGTCCTCCCCGGTGAGGATGTTGACGTGGCTCGGCAGCGTGACCGTGTTGTGGGCGACGCAGAAATCGAAACGCGCTCCTTCGGCCGCGATGCGGTCGATCTCGGGAGTTTCGACAATCTCGTTACCGTAACAGCCGAGGTGGTCCGTGCGCAGCGTGTCTATTGTCATCAGCAGGATGTTGATTTTATCCGGCTTCTCGACCAGTGCCGCGCTTGGGCTTGAGTCGTCTCCCTGGCCGCAACCTCCGGCCGTCAGGATCAGGATAAAAGCAGCAGAGACTGCCGCAGTAACCGTAATAGCTCTCAATAACGAATTCACCGCTGCACTCCTCGAATATCGCCTTCTGTTCTTACTATATTGCATCTTCGATCAAGGATTAACCATCCCGACTGCATACTCAGTAGCCGCCGCGACTAATTTGTTCCAACGCGGCGGATGCTTCCCTGCGGGCAGCCTCGAACTCCGGGCTTTGCGCCAGCTGGAGAAAACGCAATAGTTCTGCCCTGGCCTCCTGAGAATTTCCTCGGCGCAATAGAACGAAACCCAAACGCAAGCGGGCGAAGTGGTGCATCTCATTGAGAGAGAGAACCCGGCGAAAAGATTCCTCTGCTTTATCGAGCAAGCCTGACTGCTCGTAAACAACTCCGCGCCCGTGCAACGCCACAATATCGGTGGGCTGGTAGTGCAGGGCCGCATTGAACTGCTCGATTGCTTCCTCGAAACGCTCCTGCCTGGCCAGAAGCCAGCCGAATTTGCTGTGAATCTCGGCATTTGACGGGTCTGCCTCGAGCATGCCAAGGAACATTTCCTCCGCCTTTTCAGCGTCTCCAGCTCTCGCGTGCCAGGACGCAAGAGTTTCTGCGATCTCAGGATCATCGGGATTATTGCCAAGAAGCTCTTCCAGCATCGGAACTGCTCGATCACTCATGCCCGAATGCAGCAGCGCAGCGGCAAGCTGGAAGACCATTTGTTGACCGCCCAGTCCCTTTCCCACCGCCCGTTCCAGGTAGAGGACGGCCTCGTCGGGCCTGCCGGCTTTTGCCAGCAGGGGAGCAAGCAGCTGATAGGATATCGCCATGCCGGGATACTCCGTCACGAGGCTCTCAAGAATGTTGATGGCCTGCTCGGGCTCGCCGGAGGACGCCGCCGCAGCCGCGCTTTCTATGCGGGCATCGACACCCATCAGATTCTTCGGGTCGTCTTCAGGGCCGTACTCTTTCTTGAGGGGCTGCGAAGAGCCAGTGAGGTAGCCGAGAGCAGTCAACCTACGCCGTGTTTCTTCATCTTCCCGGACGCGCGCATCGAGCCCTGCATCCTTCTCTGCAGTCATGCTTGCGAGCTGGTTTCGAAGCCTTTGGGCTGTGCCCGCCCGCCCTTCGAGCTTGTTGTCCATCTCTGTAAAATCGCGCTGCGTGTCATAAAGCTCGGGCAGGGGCAGCTCGATATATTTCCATTGTCCGCTGTAGATGCCCCGAAGCGGCGCCCAGCCGCGAGTGAACGATGCACTGAGCGCTTCGAAGTAGCTGTCGGGTGCCGGAGCACCGGAATCGCCCGCCAAAAGGGGTATTAGCGATTCGCCCTGAATGCGTCCAGGCAGTGTTACACCGGCGGCTTCGAGGATCGTGGGCAGCAGATCGATGTGGCGCACGCGGCGGTCGACCTCGGTTCCGGCTTCTGCGAGCCAGGGGGCCCTGATGATGAGCGGCACCCACATGGTGGTGTTGTAGGCCAGTACTCCGTGAGTCAATTCGCCGTGATCACCGAGACCCTCACCGTGGTCACCCGTTAGGACAAGCAAGGTACCTTCGAGCAGATCTTCGCTTTTCAAGTAGGTCAGCAGTTTGCCGAGAGCCAGATCTGTGTAGCTGATTTCACCGGCATACGGATTCGATTCGAATTGATTGTCAAACGGGGGAGGCGGGTCGTATGGAGCATGCGGATCGTAAAGGTGAACCCAGACAAACCATGGTTTGTCTCCCCGATTTTGGAGCCATTCAGTAGCCTGTGCGACAACTGCCTCCGCCCGCCTTTCTTCTCCAGGCAGGGGGACCTGGGAGCCGGTCTCGAGATTGTCGTCGTACAAGTCGAAACCCTGATCCAGGCCGAAGCGTCGATCGAGCACGAAAGCGCCGATGAAAGCGGCTGTGTCGTAGCCTTCTGATTTGATTGCCTCGGCCAGCGTCTCGGCCTCAGGCGCGAGCCGGAAGCCGTGGTTGTCGTGGACGCCGTGCACCCTGGCGTCGGTGCCGGTAAGGATGTTGACGTGGCTGGGGAGCGTGATCGGATTGTGGGCGACGCAGAATGTGAAGCGTGCGCCTTCGGCCGCGAGGCTGTCGATCTGCGGTGTGCTGACCTCGGCGTTTCCGTAGCAGCTGAGATAGTCGGCGCGAAGGGTATCGATTGTGACGAGTAGGATGTTGATTCGCTCTGGTTTTTCGGCGAGTGGCAAAGCCTGCCCGCCGCCACAGCCGGAAACCAGCGATAAAGCTGTAGCTACCGTGGCTAGAATTAGTAGTGCCGTCTTGAACCCGTTTTTCACTTGCAAGCAAACCAGTTATGGTTAATGACAATCTCGCAGCCAATCAATATCACCCGAAGGTACTGTCGCGCAAACTCCCGAGTACCGGCAGTAAGCGATATTGCAATTATCCCTCATACCGTGCGATTTTAAATGCTGGCGAATATTTAGATTAAGGGTGAGGCGATGCCTGGTGAAAAGATGCTTTATCTTTCTCGCAAGGATGTTGAGAGCGTCGGCGTGCCGGTGGCTGAGATCATCGACACTCTGGAGTTAATGTTCAGGGAGAAGGGCGAGGGGAGGGTGGAGATGCCGCCCAAACCCGGAATTCACACGCGGCCCGACGCGTTCATCCACGCCATGCCCGCCTACATCCCGGCTCTCAACTCGGCCGGGATGAAATGGGTCTCGGGCTATCCCGAGAATCCCGGGCGCGGCTTGCCGTATATCAACGGCCTGATGGTCTTGAACGATCCGGAGACCGGCGTCCCGGTCTGCGTGATGGATTGCGGCTGGGTGACCGCCAAGAGGACCGGCGCGGCGACTGCGGTGGCGGCAAAGTACCTCGCCCGCCGGGATTCGGAAGTCGTCGGCGTGTTGGGCTGCGGAGTCCAGGGATTCAGCAATGTCGAGGCGCTAAGCTGCATCTTTGATATAAAGAAGGTAACGGCTTACGATATCCTTGATGAAGCGGCCAACCGTTACAGAAGGAAAGTCGGCGACGATCTGGGTATCGAGGTCGAGGTGGTCGCTACACCCGAGGCGGCGGTCAGGGGCAGTGATATCGTCGTCACGGCCGGGCCGATTCTGAAGCATCCCGATCCGGCGATCGAGGATGACTGGTTCGAGCCGGGGGCCTTTGCTTCGCCGGTCGACTTCGATTCCTATTGGAAGCATGAGCCGTTCCAGCGCGCCGATAAGTTCTATACCGACGACGTGAAACAGATGCTCTATTACCGCGAGGTTGGCTACTTCAAGGGAATTCCCGAGGAAATTTTAGATCTCGGCGATCTGGTCGCAGGTAAGTCACCCGGCCGGGAGAGGGACGACGAACGGATCTTCTCGGTGAACCTTGGCCTTGCCCTAGATGATATGGCCACTGCGCCTCTGGTCTACAGGCGCGCGCTCGTGATGGGCATCGGCCGGCAACTGGATCTTTGACGCATAGGTACGGTCAGACCAGGCCGCTTTCGTGCACCCTCCTGCCTTCCAGGATTCTCTTCGGGGAAAAGATAGAAAGGTCAAACTCCGGCTGCTTTCCGAGGATCAGTTCGGAGATGTAGCGCCCGACAGCCGGCCCCTGCTGCAGGCCGTGGCCGGAGAATCCGCAGGCCAGATAGAATCCTCCCAGCTCGGGCCATTCGCCCAGGATGGCGTTGCCGTCGGCCATGTTGACGGCGTAAAGGCCCGCCCAGCCGCTCAGCAATTTCACCCTGTCGAAGGCCGGCACGAAGGTCGCCAGCTCCGGCCAGAGAATTTCCTCGAAGCGGCACCGGTCCCAATTGAAATCGTAGCCGACCGGATCATCGGGCAGCGATTTTCCGCAGAGGATGAGATTGCCGGTCTCCGTGCGGAAATAGAGTCCCGAGGGCAGGATCGTCAGCGGCAGTGGGCCGCCCGGTTTGACCGCCGGGTCCAGCGAGAACACCTGTCGCTTGACCGGGACCACCGGTATCCGCACTCCCGCCGACAGGGCGAGATCGGCCGCCCACGGTCCGGCGCAGTCGACGACCACGCCGGCGCTCAGTTCCTCGCCTGTGGCGAGCCTGACTCCAGAGGCCCTTTTGCCGTCGGTAGAGACTTCGACGGCTTCGCCGGTGATGAAGTGCGCGCCCAGCGATCCAGCTTTCCGCCTGAACGCCGTAAGCAAGGAATAGGCATCGATGTACCCGTCATCGGGCCCGAAGGTCCCTCCCGCATGTTCCCCGGCGCGGTAGAGGGGAAAGCGCGCTTCGATTTCCTCCGGTGTCCACCAGTCGACGGTGCAGCCGAGTTTCTTCTGCAATTCGATTGCGGCTCGTGCCGCCGGGACGCTGGGCTCATCGACTAAAAATAGATTGCCCTCGCGGTGGAAGGCGACATCGGGCGCCTCGCCGTCGACGGCCATTTCCTCGGCGAACCGCTCAAGCACCTCCATCATGTACTGCGAGATCAGGATGTTCTCCCTCAGCGAGAACTGGGTACGGACGTTGGCCATCGAGAGCGCGGTCGAGGCCCGGGAGTAAGTGGAATCGCGCTCGACGATCGCGATGGAAATGCTTCTGTCGAGCATCCGAAGATGGCAAGCGGTGCAGCAGCCCATGATGCCGCCGCCGACAATCACTACGTCGAAGCTTGTGGAATTCGATCCCATAGGCGGTTCATGTCTAGGGTCGCGTGAGAGCGGTCCCGGCGCAGGTAGAATCGGTCAATTCACTCGCGCGGGCAAGGTTTCGTTGCTGTCGAAGTGGAATAAGCAACAGGAAGGTCGCCGGAAAATTAAAAGGGGATGGAGATCTGGCGATCCCCATCCCCGTTACCGGTTCAGCCTGTTTATTGAGCGGGCGGCGTGAGGACCTTATCGATCACATGGATCACACCGTTGGAGGCTGCGATGTCGGTCACGATGATAGTCGCGTCCCCGATCTTCACTGTCCCGTCGGTCACGGTAACCGCCAGCGGTTTGGCGAGCATCGTTTCGATGCTGGTCAAGACGGAGACATCGGCGGCCATCAGCTTGCCTGAGGCCACGTGGTAGAGCAGGATGTCCTTCAGTTTCGGCACGTCGATCAGAAGGGCGTCAAGTGTGCCGGCCGGCATTGCGGCGAAGGCCTCATCGGTGGGAGCGAAGACCGTGAACGGGCCTTCGCCCTTGAGGGTCTCGACCAGTCCGGCGGTCTCGACAGCCGTCACCAGCGTTGTAAAGCGGCCGTCGGCGATGGCGGTGTCCAGAATGTCCTTCAGTACCGGTTCTTCTACTGCTGCTTCTTCAGCAGGCTCAGCTGTTTCTTCTTCCTTCGCGGGCTCCTCAGCTGGCTGGCACGCTGCCAGCGAACCGAAGAGGACAAACAGGAAGACCAGGGAAGCTAATCCAAACAGTTTTTTTAACATCTCCTTGCCCCTAAAGTTGATTCTCCCTGGATATACACCAACCCCACATTAACTTCTGGAGTTGGGAACATCCATTGGGGCTATTATACATCAAATTTTCAACCTGCGCACAAGTGGGTGGGAAACCGCCTCGGAGATCCCGTGAGAAACCGATAAATTGCATTGAGCCCCGACCGGCAATATAATCTGGGTTCCTATCGTCGAAGCGTTCGGGTATGGGTATTGATTCTTTCCGTTTGTGACGTCCAATAAGAGGGGTGCTCTATGAGATTCTTGAAATCGATCGCTGCCATCGCCGTGCTGCTGCTGATTGCGAGCTGCCAGCCCGCGGAGGTGACGGTCCAGCCGCCGGTTGCCAAGGTCGAGCCGAAGGAACTGGAGATTCACGGAGATGTCCGCGTCGACAATTACTTTTGGCTCAGGGAGCGCGAGAATCCCGAGGTGATTGCCTACCTGACTGCCGAGAACGAGTACACCACTGCGGTGATGTCTAAAACCGAAGCACTGCAAGAAAAACTGTTCCAGGAGATCAAGGGGCGGATAAAAGAGGACGACTCGTCGGTGCCCTACAAGCTCGGCGATTACTTCTATTATTCGCGCTACGAGGAGGGCAGCGAGTACGCGATCTACTGCCGCAAAAAGGGCTCTCTTGATGCCGAGGAGGAGATCATGGTCGACTCCAACGAGTTGGCCGAGGGTCACAACTTCTTCTCGATCAGGACGGCCGAGATCAGCCCCGGCCAGGACATCCTCGCCTATGGCGTAGACACCGTAAGCCGCAGGTTCTACACGATCAGTTTCAAGAACCTGACAACCGGCGAGATGCTGGCCGACGTGATCCCCGATGTGACCGGCAACATTGTCTGGGCCAACGACAACAAGACGGTGTTCTACACAAAGCAGGATCCCGATACGCTGCGCTGGTACCAGGTCTTCAAGCATGTGCTGGGGACCGATCCGGCAGAGGACATACTTATTTACCAGGAAGACGACGATACTTTCTCGACTTTTGTTTCCAAGACAAAGTCGAAAAAGTACCTGATTATATTGTGCGACCAGACACTCAGCACGGAAGTGCGATACCTCGACGCCGACGATCCCGACGGCGAGTTCACCGTATTCCTGCCGCGCGAGAGCGATCATCTCTACGGAATCGACCACTTCGGCGACAAGTTCTATATCCGCACAAACTGGGAGGCGCAGAACTTCCGCCTGATGGAGACGCCGACAAATCGGACCGGCAAGGAAAACTGGAAGGACGTGATCGCCCACCGCGACGACGTGCTGCTCAACGAATTCGAGATCTTCCGGGATTACCTTGTCGTCTCGGAGCGCAAGGAGGGCCTGATCCAGCTTCGCATCATTCCCTGGTCGGGCGGGGAGGAGCACTACATCGACTTCGGCGAGCCGACATACCTGGCATATATCAGCAACAATCCCGAATTGGATACACCGGTCCTGCGTTACGGCTACACCTCGATGACCACGCCAAACTCGACCTATGACTACAACATGGCCACGCACGAGAAGACTTTGATGAAGCAGGATGAGGTGCTGGGCGACTTCAGCCCGGATAATTACGTCACTGAAAGACTCTTCGCCACGGCACGCGACGGCGTCGAGGTGCCGATCTCCATCGTCTACCGCAATGACTTCGTCAAGGATGGAACCCGTCCACTGCTGCTCTACGCCTATGGTTCCTACGGCTCGAGCATGAACGCGACCTTTAGTTCGGCACGACTGAGCCTGCTCGACCGCGGTTTCGCCTACGCCATCGCCCACATACGCGGCGGTCAGGAGATGGGGCGTTGGTGGTACGAAGACGGCAAGCTGTTGAAGAAGAAAAACACCTTTACCGATTTCATCGACTGCGGCGATTTCCTCGTGGCGGAGAAGTACACCAGCCCCGACAAGCTCTTCGCGATGGGAGGCAGCGCCGGAGGGTTGCTGATGGGTGCGATTTCCAACATGAGGCCCGACCTGTTCAAGGGAATCATAGCTCATGTTCCGTATGTGGATGTGATAACCACGATGCTCGATTCCTCCATCCCCCTGACCACCAGCGAGTACGACGAGTGGGGCAATCCCAACGACAAGGAATATTACGACTACATGCTCTCCTACTCGCCTTACGACCAGGTCGAGGTCAAGGACTACCCCAACATGCTGGTGACCACCGGCCTGCACGACTCGCAAGTGCAGTATTGGGAGCCCGCAAAGTGGGTGGCCAAGCTGCGCGCGATGAAGACCGACCACAACCGCCTGCTGCTGAAAACCAATATGGAGGCCGGCCACGGCGGCGCTTCGGGTCGCTTCAAGCGCTTCCGCGAAACCGCCTTCGACTATGCCTTTATGTTCAACTTGCTGGGCATAACCGAGTAGCCCGGGAGACAGCGAATTATGGCCCTGCGATCTGCCGTGGGGCCTTTTATTGTACCTGCAATGAATTTCCATAGACCCGGGTTGGCGAGGCTGTTGAATCGTTCCTGCAGTGTCAATTTCTGCCGCCGATTTGTTGCCATTGCAATGGTGCGCACTTAGAATGCCCCCGTCCTGTTTTTATGCATCAGGAGGAAGCGATGGACGATTCAGAGAGGCAAAAGTTACTGGAAGAGAAAGAACGATGGGCCGCCAAAACATCAAAGGCCCTTGATAAATATCCCGAGCGCAAGGCGAAGTTCGAGACGAGCAGCGGAATCGAGATGAAGCACTGTTTCGATCCCACCGATCTGGACGACAATGGATGGTCTTACAACGAGAAGCTCGGTTTCCCTGGAGAATATCCGTTCACGCGCGGCGTGCAGCCGACGATGTACCGCGGACGCCTGTGGACGATGCGGCAGTACAGCGGCTTCGCCACCGCGGCCGAATCCAACCGGCGCTATAAATATCTGCTGGAGCAGGGGACGACCGGCCTGAGCGTGGCGTTCGACCTGCCGACACAGATCGGCTACGACAGCGACCATCCGATGAGCCACGGCGAGGTCGGCAAAGTGGGCGTGGCAATCGACAGCCTGCGCGATTTCGAGGTGCTGTTCGGCGGCATCCCGCTAGACAAGGTGTCGACGTCGATGACGATCAACGCCACGGCCTCGACCCTGCTCGCGCTCTACATCGCCCGCGCCGAGCAAACCGGCGTGGCGGCCGACAAGCTGCGCGGTACGATCCAGAACGACATCCTCAAGGAGTACGTCGCGCGCGGCACTTACATCTTCCCGCCGGCGGCATCGATGCGGATCATCACCAACATCTTCGAGTTCTGCCACAGCCACGTGCCGAAGTGGAACACGATCAGCATCAGTGGCTACCACATTCGCGAGGCCGGCAGCACGGCGGTGCAGGAGGTGGCCTTCACCCTGGCAAACGCAATCGCCTACCTCGAGGCTGCCAAGAACGCCGGGCTGGAAGTAGACGACATAGCGCCGCGGATCGCGTTCTTCTTCAACTGCCACAACAATTTCCTCGAGGAGATCTCCAAGTTCCGGGCGGCGCGCCGGCTGTGGGCGCGGATTGTCAGGGAGCGCTTTGGGTCGAAGGATCCCAAGTCGATGCTGCTGCGCTTCCACACGCAGACGGCCGGTTCGACGCTGACTGCGCAGCAGCCCGAGAACAACGTGGTGCGAGTTGCGTTGCAGGCGCTCGCCGCCGTGCTCGGCGGCACCCAGAGC
>DATKUA010000156.1:0-5273 GCA_035530855.1 Acidobacteriota bacterium
CGAGCGCGTGAGATTCGACAGCGGGGAGGGCCGGCCCGCGGTGACGGCCGCCGGCAACGCGCGGGTGAGGAAGTTGGAGCGAGCGCTGCGGGGGGAGCGGTGATGGTGCGGCGTTGACCGCGGCAGGATGACATTTCTACGCAGGTGTTCGACTGTCAGTGTGATCTCATCGCGCGGGGTGTGATTTGAACATAGATAACCCCGCACGGGCCTTTCGGCAAGTCGCACGGGGAGCAAATACTATAACAAATATAGTGAGCAATGATCACCATGTCGACGGCAATGCGCTTGGCGCACAATCCGCCGTGGGCGGATAGATTCAGGATCGCTCTACGTGAACTTGCAAGGATTATATAAATGACATCGCGCGGAGCGCGATCGGGCGGATTGAAATTCGCCCCTACTATCGCTTGGCATGCTCTTGACCTAATGACAGGGAGGGAGTATCCGCCGCAACAGATTTATCGCTCCCGGATTAAGGCGGCGGCCCTAAAGGAACGCCCTACGTGAACTTGAGAGGATTATATAAATGACATCGCGCGGAGCGCGATCGGGCGGATTGAATCCGCCGCGGCGGACGACCCTACGGTGACTTGCAGGAATATACAAAAGTATCCCACCTCAGGCGGGATCGGGGCGCATAAAGGCGCCCCCTACTTTACCAGGCAAGGTCTTAGTAGGAGCGTGGTCTATTTCGCTAGGATTAAGGCGGCGGCCCTAAAGGACCGCCCTACACCAATCGGCAAGGTTTCGCACGGCCATGTAGGGGGGTCGTTTACGGCCCCCGTTTTTCTTCGGCTACAATAATTTGCGAGGATCTGCCTTTGCGATAAGCGGGAAAGCTGCTTATCGCATCCTGTGGTGAAAACGAACCGCCGGAGATGGGTCGCCTACTCCCTCGGCCGCAGGAGGGGGAAGAGTATGACGTCGCGGATGGACGGCGAGTCGGTGAGCAGCATGACGAGGCGGTCGATGCCGACGCCGATGCCGCCGGTTGGCGGCAGGCCGTGCTCGAGGGCGAGGATGTAGTCCTCATCCATCTGGTGGGCTTCCTCGTCACCCCCGGCGAGTTGGGCAAGCTGGTCCTCGAAGCGCTGCCGTTGGTCGGCGGGGTCGTTGACCTCGGAGAAGCCGTTGGCCAGCTCGAGTCCGCCGGCGAACATCTCGAAACGCTCGGCGATTTCGGGGTTGTCGGGGCTGGCCTTGGAGAGGGGGCTGACGGCCTTGGGGAAATCGATCACGAAGGTGGGCTGGAAGAGCTTGTCCTCGGCGTAGTGGTCGAAGAGCTCGTAGATCATCTTGCCCTTGATCGCGGGCTTGGGCAGCTCCAGCCCTCTCTGCTTGAAGAAGGCCTTGAGCGACTCCTCGCTCTCGAAGTCGGCCCAGGTGGCTTTTGAGTGCTCCATAGCGAGGTCGTGGAGTGTGACGCGGCGCCAGGGGGTGGACCAATCGATCTCGAGGCCGCCGAACGTGGTGCGCGGTTCGCCTTTGATCTCGATGATGATGCTCTCGATCATCTTCTCGTATTGTTCCATGACGACGTGGTAGTCGGCGTAGGCCTCGTAGTATTCGAGCATGGTGAACTCGGGGTTGTGCTGTGTGCTGATGCCCTCGTTGCGGAAGTTGCGGTTGATCTCGAAGACGCGTTCGAAGCCGCCCGCGACGAGGCGCTTGAGATAGAGCTCGGGGGCGATGCGCATGTAGAGGTCGATGTCCAACGCGTTGTGGTGGGTGGTGAATGGGCGCGCGTTTGCGCCGCCGTAGACCGGCTGCAGCATAGGCGTCTCGACCTCGAGGAAGCCGCGCTCGCGCAGATGACTGCGCAAGAGCGCCGTGGCTTGGGCGCGGACCTTGAAGACTTCCCTGCTCCCGGGATTGGCGATGAGGTCGAGGTAGCGCTGGCGGTAGCGCGTCTCGACGTCGGTCAGCCCGTGCCACTTCTCCGGCAGCGGCCGCAGTGTCTTGCTGAGGAACACCAGCTTTGCCGCGGCGACGGTCAGCTCGCCGGTGCGGGTGATAAACAGCTCGCCCTCGGCGCCGATGAAATCGCCGAGGTCGTAGCACTTCTTGAAGGTGCCGTAGGCTTCCTCTCCGATCGCGTCGCGGCGGAGGTGGACCTGCAACTGGGTATCGCCGTCGCTGATGTGGATGAAGGAGGCCTTGCCCATCACGCGCATCGACATAATGCGGCCGCAGACGCGCACGGACACGGGCTGCCGCTCGAGTTCCTCGGCGGTCTTGTCGCCGAACTCGGCCTTGACACGGGTGGCGGTGTGGGTGAAGGCAAAGCGCGTCGGGTAGGGTTCGAGACCGGCCTCGCGCAGTTGCTCCAGTTTCTCCCGGCGTATTTTAAGGAATTCCTTCTGCTCGTGCTCGTTGTCGCTCATCAGCTCATCCTCTACAAGAGTGCGTCATTCTAAAGACCGCTGAAAACCGCCGTCAAGGCAACGGTGAAATTTACCGGGCCAAATATGAGTCCGGAGCGCAGATAAGGCAAGGATTCCGTTCAAGCGGGCCTGTAAACGGATCAGTGTGAAAAGCTGACGGAAGAATCCGAGAGTTGGTTGCGGCGAGGCCGGATGCGGGTGCTAGGCCAATCCTCTTGCCTTCTTCTTCTTGAGCATCTGCACTACCCAGTCCTTCTGGTTCAGCACGGTGAATTTATCGTTGTCCTGGGAGTCGTGAACTTCGAGTGCAAAGTCGTTCTCGCCGAAGCGGAGCACGCCGATAACCTTGCAATCGGGCATATCCGCCTTGATCTGCATGGCAAGTTTTTTTGTCTCTTCCCTGTCCATCGTTCACCTCGCGACAGCATTTCAGCAAGCATCACCGAGCGTTTGCCGCCGGGATTACCTTAAACTATTGCACAGACTATAACATATTCTCTACAGATTTTCCATATACTCCTGCCAATTATCATGCGGCTGCAAGGGATATCACATGCGAAAAACCACTCTTAAGGATGCGTGTTTATTGCAGCGGGGCCGTCAGTAGGCCGCCAACTGCCTGATCTTGGCGATCAGCCGCTCTTTGTCGGGCCTGAGGCTCATTTCCAGCGGCGGGCTGTAGGGTACGGGGGTGTCGGCGTGGTCGAGGCGGATGACGGGTCCGTCGAGGTGTTCGAACGCCTCTTCGGCGATCAGGCTGGAGAGCTCCGCGGTGAAGGCGCCGGTGGCTGTGTCCTCGCACATGAGGATGACCTTGCCGGTTTTGCGGGCGGTGTCGAGCACGGCCTCGCGGTCGTAGGGCAGGATCGTTCGCAGGTCGAGAACCTCGACGTCGACGCCCTCGCCGGCGACCTCTTCGGCGGCCAGAAGCGCCTCGCCGACGAGCTGGCCGTAGGTGATCACCGAGATGTCGGCGCCCTCGCGGCGGACCCTGGCCTTGCCGATCGGCACGACGTAATCGCCCTCGGGCACCTCCTCCTTGATGCGGCGGTAGAGGAACTTGTGCTCGAAGAAGAGCACGGGATCGGGGTCGCGCACGGCGGCCTTGAGCAGGCCCTTGGCGTCGTAGGGGCTGTAAGGCACGATCACCTTGAGGCCGGGCGTGTGGGCGAAGTACATCTCGGGATTCTGGGAGTGGAAGGGTCCGCCGTGGACGTTGCCTCCGGAGGGTCCTCGGATGACGAGCGGTACGGAGTCGCCGGTGCGGTAGTGCGCCTTGGCGGCGAAGTTGGTGATGATGTCGAAGGCGCAGGAGATGAAGTCCATGAACTGCATCTCTGCGATGGGTCGCATGCCCATCAGGGCGCTGCCGATGGCCGCGCCGATGATGGCGCTCTCGCTGATCGGTGTGTCGAGGACGCGCTTGTCGCCGAAGTGGTCGAGCAAGCCGTCGGTGAGCTTGAAGGCGCCGCCGTAGACGCCGACGTCCTCGCCGAGGACGAAGACATCCTTGTCGCGCTCCATCTCCTCCCAGATCGCCTGGCGGATCGCCTCGTGGAATGTGATCTCCGGCATCGTCACGCTCCGTTCCAGCCGCGCTGTGGGTTCCAGCCGAGGGGATCGGCGTAGACGCCCTCGGCCGCGCCCGAGCCGTCGGGCATCGGCGCGGCCATCGCGTAATCGACGTCTTTCTCCACCTGCGCCTTGATATCCGCTTCGATTACCTCGATTTCGGCCTTGGTGAGAATTTCTTCCTTGAGCATTTTTTTCTTGAACAGGCCGATGGGATCGCGCTTCTCCCACTTGCCGAAGAGCTCGCTGGGGACGTAGCGGGCGTCGTCGTGCTCGGCGTGGCCCTTCATGCGCATCGTCATGCACTCGATCAGCGAGGGGCCCTCCCCCGACCGGGCGCGCCCGGCGGCCTGCCTAGTCGCCTCGAAGACCTTGACGACGTCGTTGCCGTCGACGATCTCGCCGTGGATGCCGTAACCGGCTGCGCGGTCGGAGATATGGTGGGCGGCGGTCTGCCTGGCTACGGGCGTGGAGTAGGCGTACTGGTTGTTTTCGACGATGAGGATGAAGGGCAGCTTGAAGACGCCGGCCATATTGAGGGCCTCGTGGAAGTCGCCGGCTGAGGCGCCGCCCTCGCCGATGTAGTTCACCGCGACGCGCTTTTCGCCGCGCAGCTTGAACGACATCGAGACGCCCATGAGGATGGAGATCATCTTGCCGAGCATGGAGATCGGCGCGACGACGCCCTTGCCGCGGAGGTCGCCGATGTGGTGGGCATTTTCACGGCCGCCGGTCGGGCTCTCGGCGCGCCCGAGGTACTGCAGGAAGACGTCGCGGGGCGTCATGCCGCGCACCAGGAGCGCGCCCATGTTGCGGATCATCGGCCCGACGACGTCGTGGGGCTCGAGGGCATAGGCGGTGCCGACGGAGATCGCCTCCTGGCCTCGGGAGAGGTAGAGTCCGCCGAGGATTTTGCCCTGGCGGTAGAGGATGGCGAGGCGGTCCTCGACGAGGCGGTTGAGCAGCAGGTAACGCAGCAGCTCGATTTTCTGCTCGTCTTTAAGCTTCATCGACAAACCCTTTGGATTTGAGCAGGTAATTGCGAATCCGCATTTTACTATACGCAGGAGAGGGCGCAACCATGCCCGGAGAAGCGCCGCGGGTCAAGCCGCGATGGATATCAGAAGACCGCGTCTCGACGAGTTAGAGTTCGAAACGCGGTCGTCGGGCGGCACGATCGTACAGCTTCGATTTGTTCTATTTGTCGTGTTTTTTGTTCTTCTCTTCGGCGGCTCGTTCAAACTCCTGTCTCAGTTTTTTCATTTCGGCGATGGAATCCAGCAGTTCGTCATCGTAGACGGTGGTGAAAACCAC
>DATKUA010000157.1:0-14320 GCA_035530855.1 Acidobacteriota bacterium
CGGTACTGCTCGTCGAAGCGCCCGCCCATGAAGATCGTGATCACGTTGCAAGCGGCGGAGCTGCCGTGCCCGAATTGCGGGCAGTAGATGTCAAGGTGGTCCGTGGGGAAGAAGCCGAGGAAATCCCTGTAGAATTCGATCGCGTCGGCAGTCGCCTCCAGCAGCAACGGCGCGCGCTCCGCGCTCAGCCCGTAGTAATAAACCGCCAGGTCGACATCCCCCGCTCTGCTGCGTTGGACCTGCCACTGCGCCGAGCCGTAGATCGTGAAGCCGCGAACGCCCTCCGCACGCAAGCTCAGTGTCTTGCGGCCCTCGCCGCCGGTCGACTCCTCGACGACGCGGCCCGTGGAGGCGACAAGCATTTCTCCCGGCAGGTCGATGAGGATCTCATATCTCGACGGCCGGTCGTCGTCTTTAGTCCATCGGCCGCCGCGGAAGCTCTGCGCCTTCGCATACCACGCGTCGAGCGAGTAATAGGGATCGTCCTGCAGCACCAGCAACGCCGAGCCGAGAAATCTCCTGCCGCTGAGACGCAGCCCGATGGCCGCCTCGAAGCGCTTGCCGGGCTGCAAGGGCGCCGGCAACGACACCGCCACACAGCCCCGCTCGGAGGATATCTTGCCGAACTCGGCCGGCAGGTATCGCCACTCCAGCTCGTGGCCCTCGTTATCGGCGACCGACAGCACCTCCATCGCACCTGGTATGCTCAGATTGATGTCGAGGCGCAGGCGAATCTCACCCAGATCGGCGCCGGAATCATTCAGGTAGGAGATCTTCTGCGAACCTTCGAGAGTGTGATTCCCGGCATCAAGTGAGAGGTTGAACAGATAGAAATCTCTGGATTCGATCTCCTCGCTGCCCGCCGATGCAGCAGCACATACAAGGCAAAGGAAAGCCGTTACCGTCTTACAAATCAGACTCCAATTATTAATCATCCTCCATCGGGCTCCTCTATGACTTCCAGCTTGTCGGCGCGCAAGGCGATCAGGATGCGCCGATACTCACTGTTGCCGTCCGGTATGCGGATCGTGTGTCGTTGGTACTGCCACTTCTCCACGGCCGTGTCGCCACCCGAGTCGAAATAACGGAAACCCACTTGATATTCGAAGCCGCATCTCCCGGAGGCTTCGTAGTAGAGCGTGCCGTCGAGCTCGTCGACCCACGAATCGAGGTAGCGCAGGCCGCTCGACCTCTCGCCCGGCGCGGAAGACGGCGGCGGGAAAACCACAGCCTGGAGTGCGCCGATATTTACTTCCACCTCAGTCGATTCCCCCAGCCTGAATTCCGCATCGATGAGCACGGCCGAGCGCCCGCTCTCGATGGCATATTCCACCGGTTCACCGTCTACCAAGACTGCCGCGATCTCGGTGCCGACGGGGAAGACCGGACGGAAGCGCACCGTCCATCCCGCGGCTTCCGCCTGCCGGAAACTGTAAGTTATCGACGGGAGCGACTCGACGATTTCGATGCCCAGCTTGCCCGATCCGAGCGCGGCATTTCTGATTCGCAAACGATCCCACTCAGGCGGCAGTTGGGGAGCGAAGGTCAGGACCTTGTTGACGGCGTCCGGCCGGAGGCCGAGCAGGCCGCGCGTAACCGGAGCGATGAAGCCGCCGGTGGCGAAGAGCTGGTGCGGCACGGCGGCATCCAACGGCTTGTGGTAGTCACCGCTGTAGACCTCGGCGATGTCGCCCCGGCTGTCCTCGAAGGTCAGCTGTGCGAGACCCTGGACCAGCTGCCGGCCCGCCGTCGACCGCAGGTAGCGGTACTGGGCCATTGCCGTGTAGCCGGTGATCACGCCCCAGACGGCGCCGTTGTTGTAAGCAGCCGGCTCGTACTTCTCGCTCGTATTAGTCAGCATCCGCATGCCGTAATCGGTGGCGATCTCGGGACCTGAGAGACGGCGCAACGTAGCCAATGCCTCACCCTGAGGCAGCAGGCCGAACATCAACGGCGTCGCCGGCCAGACGGTCAGCTCGCTGACGGCGGTGCCGTCGACGGCCAACGCCAGCGCGTGATAGCCCTGCCCCGGGATGTAATAGCGTTCTCTGAGTGAGGCTTCGGCCTTGGCCAGGATCGGCTCGATTTCGCCGATGATCGCCAACTCGCCGAGAATCTCCGCCGCTCGTTTCATCTGCTTCAGCGATTCAACCCAGAGGCCCGCGACGTAGATGTCGGTCTTCAGGTCCTTGAGCAGCACGCCGACTTCCAGCGCACCCAGCCCGCCCTTGCGTCCGTCGGGCAGGCCGTCGCTCCCGTCGACGATCGTCATCGCGTAGCGAAACGCCTTCTCCATCGACTCCCAGCTCTCGCGCAGGAATGCCGTGTCGCCGCTCGCCGTGACGTAGTTCATCACTGCAACGATGTAATAGGGCGAGGTCTCCATGTGGTAGTAGCCGTAAGGGTACTCCTCGAACCAGGGGATCATCGCCGCGCCCTGGCTGAGCTCGTGCATGATCTTGCCGTCGGCGCGCTGGTTGCGGCGGATCATTTCCAGGCCGGTGCGCACCGTCTCGAAATCGCCGTAGCCGGTGATCGCGAACTGGTTGAAGAAGGTGTCGCCGCCGAAGTACCAGGCGAATCCCGGCCGCTCGCTGCGCCCCGATTCACCGTAGCCGGCGACCAGCCCGCAGCCCAGATCGGGGTTGCAGACCAGCCCGTCGTCGAGCGAGACCTTGCCCCACTCGAACGCCAGATCGAAGGCCGGGTCGGGCGACTCGATCGACAGCAACTCCTCGCGCAGGGCCCGGCCGTGCTCGACACGCTCGCGGTAGAGAGATTCGGCTGCGGACAGCATCCGGCTGTAAAGCTCTCTGGCCGCGTCGCGCTCCATCTCCCCCCCCGCAATAACAACGGGGATGTAACCCTCGGCGGCCTGCTGCGGCGTGATTTCCATGTCGAAGCGGTTGGGCGTCTCTGAAAGCCTGTGCGCGGGCGCCGAGAAATGGCTCGTGGCCGCGGGGCTGCCGATCAGCGCGTTGTACCTGCGGCGGCTCTCGGAGATGAGGAAAGCACTGTCCTCACCGCTCCATGAGGAGTATTGGCCGCCGAGCGATGCCGGCCAGGCGGGGCGAAGCTCGGGCGTGAAGCGCAGGGATACAGTCAGCGGTTGCGAGCAGTCGACATCCAGCAGGATGAAGACCGCCGGTTCGTCAAGCGGCACGAAAAATGTCGCTCCAACGCTGAAGTCGTCGCCTGTGAAGAGGATTGTCGTCGATTCGGGCCTCACTGTTATCCGGCGTGCAAGCTGCTCCGAGCGCAGCGGTTCGGGGAAATCTTCCCGCCGGAACTCGAGGCCGATGTTGCGGGCGATCTTGAACGGCCAGATCCAGGCCTCCATCTTGCCGCCCTCGCGTCCCATCAGAACCGCTTTACGGCCGGCGACATCGAAATAGCGCTGCAGCGACGGCTCGCCTGCGAGCTGGACCGGGCTGTCGGGAAGGCGGAATTTGCCGTCCTCGGCCCGAACGGGAGCGGCAAGGCACAAACAGATGATCAAAGAAATGCGGATCAGCATCATCAGTCCCCAGGATTAGCGCGCATTGCTAACGGATTCACCCGACGGCATGTTAATCTTACACGGGACGTGTGGCAACGTGGGGAACAATGCACGGATCATTTTTAGCACGATCGCTACCCAGGTTTGCTCTGGTATCAGCCGCCGTGTTAGCGCTTTTGGCTCTATCGACTTGCGCCCCGCAAAACAGGCTCACCCTCCGCTTCTCAACCTGGTCCAGCCCCGAGGAAATGGAGATCATGGAGCGCTGTATACGTGCCTTCGAGCAGCGCTACCCGAACATCAGGCTGGTGCACGAGGTCCACACCTCGAACTACCTCGACAAAATCCTCACCTCGATGGCCGCGGGTGCGCCGCCCGACGTCATCCTGCTCGACTCGATTCACATCCCGACATTCGTCGAGCAAAACGTCCTCATCGACCTGGCGCCCTATGCCGAGCGCGTCGACATCGATCTGAATTCTTTCTACCCAAACGTCCTGGAGATCGCGCGCGTGGGCGGCAAGCTCTACGCTTTTCCGAAAGACTTCACGCCGATGGTCTACTTCTACAACAAGCGGTTGTTTGATCTTACAGGCACTCCCTACCCCGGCTTTGGCTGGACCTGGGACGATTTCCTGCGGATATGCATCAGCCTCACCGGCGACGACGACGGCGACGGCCGCCTCGACCGCTTCGGCACCAATCTCTCGCGCGACCTCTATCGCTGGCAGCCGTGGATCTGGAACGCCGGCGGCGACATCCTCAGCCCCGACGGCGCCACGGCGGTCGGCTACTTGAATTCGCCCGAGGCGATCAGGACGTTCAGCTTTCTCACCGACCTGGTCAGGACACACGAGGTCACGCCGCGCTACGAATCGCTCAAGGGCATGTCGAGCGGCTACGACCGCGCACAGAAGATGTTCTATAGCGGCCGCCTGGGTTTGCTACCGAGCGGGCACTGGTGGATCCCCAAGCTGCGCAAGTATATGCAGCGGGAGATGATGTCGGTGGGCATCGTCACTTTCCCGCGGCTGAATAAAGATGCCGAGCCGGTCACGGTGATGTTCGAGAGCGGCTGGGCCGTGCCGTCGGCGACGAAACACCGCCGCTGGGCAATCCGCCTGGCCGCGTACATGGCCGGGGAGGAAAGCCAGCGTATCCGTGCCGACTCCGGGCTGGCGATTCCCGCCATGCGCCACATCGCGGAGGAAGCCGCGCGGCGCGACCCGACCGGCCTCTCCCAAGAGTTCATCAGGCTGGTTCCCTACTGCCGCCAGCCGTGGGGCTCAATCGTGCCGAAATTCACCACGATCGAGGACATCATCCCCGAGATATTCGACCGGGTTCTGCTTAACAGCGAGGATGTGGAAACGGCGGCTACTGAGGTTGCGCAAAGAATCGACAGGATTTTACCCGATGACAACTGAGGGCGAATACAAGGGCCGCGAGCGCTACAGTCGAGGCTTGTTCCTGGTTTCCCTCGGGTTTGTCGTGCTGCTAGCGGCAATCGCCGCCTTGCTGCCCTTCCGCTACGCCGGGGATAGAAGCGGTGCGAAAACATCGACGTTGCTGGAAAACTGGGGGCGGCATCTTTACAACGCGGCCTTGGATTTCGCCGGCAAACGCGCGATCGCCGACGCCGTTCCGGTTGCTCGCTTGTCGTTACCATCCGGCTCCGGGAGAAGGTTTGAAGTGGATCTCGGCGCAGTCGGCGGAAGCGCGGACGTGGCCGCCGTCTGGGCACAAAACGCGCTGAAGGGCTTCGACGCGGAGGATTACTTCATCGACGGCAAGCTCCCCCTCCGCCGCATCGGCGACATCGTCTATATCGACGGGCGGCCTTATCTCTTCGCCATCTCTCCGGCCGAGCCAATTAGGGATACGCAAAACATCGAGCTTACTCTGGGACCCGCTCTGACCGACGATTTTCTCCGCCTTCAGGGAGAAGGATGGCGGTTGGCCGTAGTCCGCGGCGACAACGTGGTTTACTCGACGGAACCGCGCCTGCCCGGCGGCACCCTCCCCGAAGACGAGCAACTGCGCAAGGCACTCGCCGCAAGCTTCGAATTCGATACCGCCGCAGCCATTAACCTGGAAATACTCGACGGAAGCACCGCAATCGTTGCGCCGCTGAAAGACTTCGATCAGTGGGACGTAATCGGCGCCTTTGTTCTGGCGCGCTCGAGCCGGCCTGAGCGCGACTCGCCGGTGGCCTGGCTGATCGCCTTGGCAGGATTCGTTCTCGCCGCAGGTGCTTTCGCCTTGACAGGGAGGCAACTCAACTCCGGCATGAACGACGGCGGCCTGCTAGCTCCGGTCGCGCTGCTGATTGCGGGAGTGGTTCTCGCCGCGCTGGTTCTGGTGTCACTCGGGATATGGCTGGGCGGGGAGGTCTCGTTGGAGGCCAAGGATGCCTTCGACTGGCTGGCTTCGCTGAGCGAGGGCGGCACGGCGTTGGGGAGAGCCGATTTTCTCAAGTCGCTCGACATGCTGGCCGTCCTCGCCCTGCTGAGCGGGGTGCTGGGGATCGGCTTCGTTTATCTATACTCGACCAGGCGGCTGAAGCACCTGGCCGAACTGCGGCAGGCAGTGGCGGCGGCGGGATTCCTCGGTCCGGCATTCGTCCACCTGATCATCTTCACCCTCGCGCCGGTGCTCTTCGCCTTCTTCATCAGCTTCCACAGGTGGGATGTTCTGGGGGCGGACAAGCCGTTCGTCGGCCTCGCCAACTACCTCGAGCTCTTCGGCGATCAGCTCTTCTGGCAGTCGCTGTTCAACACATTGATCTACTCGCTGCACGTGCCGTTGACGATGGTTATCGCGCTCGCCCTGGCTCTGGCGTTGCAGCGCAACTTCCGCGGAGTCACCATCCTCCGCACCCTCTTTTTCCTGCCCTATATCACCAGTTTCGTCGCCATCTCGACCGTCTGGCAGTGGCTCTACAACGCCGACTTCGGCCTGCTGAATTACCTGCTCTCGTTCCTGGGCGTCGAGCCGATCGCCTGGCTCAGCGATCCCGCGACGGCGATGATTGCGGTGATGATCATGAGTATCTGGATCCAGCTCGGCTATCAGATGGTGATCTTCATCGCCGGCCTGCAGGGCATTCCACAGCACCTCTACGAGGCGGCGACCATCGACGGCGCGGGGCCGCTCACCCGCTTGCGCAGGATCACACTACCCCTGTTGCACCCCACCATCTTCTTCATCCTCGTCACCTCGATCATCAACTCCTTCCAGGTCTTCACTTACGTCTACGTGATGACCCAGGGCGGTCCGCTGCACGGCACCGAAGTGCTCGTCTACCACATCTACAAGAACGCCTGGGAGTACTTCCGCATGGGCTACGCCTCGGCCCTCTCCTGGGTGCTGTTCGTGCTGATCCTGATCATCACCATCGCACAGTTCGCTTTCTTCAAGAAACGGATAGAGGAAGCGACGGCCTGACGCGGGACGCCGGTGGGCGCACCACTCCTCCATAGTCGATATTCAAGGGATTAATTGTCGGGTAATTACCGGGCTTCGAAGGAAACCATCTCGATGTCGAAGATCAGTTTCCGGCCTGCCAGCGGATGGTTGATATCGAGCAGGGCGCTCTCATCATCCAGTTCCTTCACCCAGAAGACGATCGTGCGGCCCTCGGCTTCAGCCCGCAGGCGATCGCCGACCCGCATCTTTTCCGGCAAATCTTTGCGGTCGATGCGCTGCTCATAGCCGGGATAGGCCTGGCCGTAGCCTTCCTCTTCGCTAAGCTCGACCGTCTTTGAATCGCCGGCCACCATCCCGATGACGGCATTGCTGACCCCGGGGATCACATCCTCGCTCCCGGCTTCGAACTCCAACGGTTCCCCGCCATCGGAGCTGTCAAACACCGTGCCGACCTCCAGCTTGCCGGTGTAGTGAATCCTTACCGTGTCTCCTGCTTTGGCAACTCCCATCAAATCCATCCTTTCGCCTGCGGCTCAAGCTAAAGTTCAGCCGCTTTGCCAAGGCACTCGGCCCTGGAAAGCGGCAAAGTTGCAACACCTTACATGAATCCGCGCGCCATTGCCACCGCCGGTCGCCGGCGGCGCATAACTATAGAAGCGATATGCAAATCATACAGTACCCTGAAAGACAGTACACGCCTATAGCCGCATATATACTTACACAGCTCCGCCCAGAGACACCGGTCCGACAACTCACACCAGGATCGGCTGAACTGCCGGGCAGCGTTATCTATGGATAAATCTTATTGTGTGGTTTCGCTTACCAGCGATCGCGCCCGGGACGGCGCGGCGAGCGGTTGTCCCTTTTGGGTTTCGCCTCGTTGACTTTTAACGATCTGCCTTCAAGCTCGGTTCCATCGAGAGCCGCGATCGCGTCCGTTGCCGCCTTGCCGTCGGGCATCTCGACAAACGCGAAGCCCCGCGGGCGACCGGTATCCCGATCGGTGATGATGTTTACTCGTTCCACCTCTCCATACTTCTCAAAGGCATTGCGTAAGGAATCCTCATTTGTGGTGTAACTCAAGTTGCCAACGTAAATATTCATACCGCCTCTAACACTCCCTTCGTTAGGGAACTTTTCGGTCACATCACCGCCCGATTTTTCAGACAGCAATGCATTGATAAGACTCTATCACTAATTATAATACTTATACAAACATTTATTTGGGTTTTCAGTCGTAGACAAATCAGAACCTGATCACTGCCTCGAAGCGGATGCCCTTGAACGCCGGGACGTATTTGCAGACGCCGCCGGAGCACTTCACGCCGCCGCGCGTTTCGCCGAATAAAATCCTCAATTGGTGCGCCTTCATAATCTTGATCTCCAGCTGGCCGTAATAGAAATTCTCCTTGCCGGCGAAGAACATCTCTATCGGCAGATTCGAGCTCTCCCAGACGCCGGTGAGGACGAACATCTGCGAGCGCGAAAGGCCGAGGGCCAGCTTGTTGCGCTGGTAGTCGACGACGTCGCCGTCGAGCTGGGAGCGCCGGTATTCGAACTCCAGCCCAAAGCGTTTGGGCAACGACAGCGTGGCCCGCACCGCTCCGTGCGTCGTCGGGCCGGTGAACTGGTAGTAATATCCCCGGCCCTCCTCCCATCGCCGCCCCAGCAATGTGCTGAGGTAGAGGCCGCAGTCGAAATGGTGTTCGAAGCCGGCGTAGAGGTGGTCGATATCGCGGTCGTAACGGAAGTAGTCGGGATGGCGCGTCGCCTTCTCGTTGAAATGGCTGTAGACGGCATATACCAGGGTGCCGTTGGGCAGGATGTAATCGCCGCGCAGCTTGAAGGCCTCAAGGTCCTCGGCGTAGCGGGCGAAGAAGTCGGCCAGCAACTCCTGACTTTCCTCCTCCATCAACGGCGTGGTGCTGTACTTGAAGAAGAAATTCTCCAGATCCTTGTATTCCGCGGCGAGCGAGAGGTCGCCGAACTGCAGCAGGGTCTCGAGGTACTGCGCCCTGCCGCCGTCGGCGCCGTTGGTAAACGGCTCGGAAGTCTCCAGGTTTGTGTACTCATATGTCAGGTCGGCAAAGCCGCCGAGATTTTTCAGCCCCAATCGCAGCCCGGCGACGTCGGCGTCGTAATTCTCCATCTCCATCTCGCCCCTGACAGCGCTGCCCCCGAGCCTCAGCCAATTGCTGAGGCGGACCTCGCCGCTCGCGCCGTAGAGCCGGTCGGTGGAATCGAGCGCCTTGTCCCAGACGCTGCCCGCAAGCGCCTCCAGCCGAAGCCGCCTCGTGCTGTAGCGCACGCGGGCGCCGTCGATCGTGTCGTCGACCATGTTTTCGAGGCCGTAGAGCTCGTGGGTCTTGGCGACGCTGAGCGCGGTGCCGCGGCCGAAGGTCTCGAAGAAATCGCCGAAGGTGACGTTGAGGCGGCGGGTGCGGATCTCGAGGTAGCGCTTTTCCAGGCGTTGGTCGCCCTCGCGAAGATCGAAGCGGTCGAAATCGAATTGCAGGCCGACCAGCACGGGCCCGCGGCTGATATTCAGCACCGTGCGGTTGTAGAGCTCCCACTTGTCCTGGTTGCCGTCCGGATTGCGGTCGAGAAATTTCTGGTCGAAGTTGCGGTAGAGAAACGTATTCGTGCCGTTAATCCTGACCGGAAGCTTGAATCCCTCATCCTCTTCCGCGACTACGGGCATCGAGCAGGAAGCCACGGCCAGGAGTGCGGCGAACGCCAGCGCGATCATTGCCCGCTTTCCAGCAGCACGATCAGGTCTTCCTCGAGCCCCTTCTCGTCGCCCGGATTGTAGCCCGCATAGATGTGATGGACCTGCCTGTCCCGCCCGATCAGCATCGTCAGCGGGAAGGTCTCGTCGGGGTCGTATTGCCGCGTGATCGAGAAATCGCCGTCGAGCAGCACGGGAAAGGTCAGCCTGTAGCGGCGGACCCAGCCGTGGACCTTGGAGATGTTGCCCGGCTCGTCGGAGTTGACGGCGATCACCAGCAGTCCCTGCCCGCCGTAGTCCCGCCAGAGACGCTCGAGGTGGGGGTGCTCCTCCATGCACGGCTTGCAATAGGAGGTGAAGAAGGTCAGCAGAATCACCTTTTCGCCGAGGTGATCGGAGAGGGTGAAAAGCTCTCCGTCGAGGGTCTCCAGGGTGAAATCCCCCATTTCCTGCGCCGTCGCACACGGGACGAGCACCGCCGTCACCGCCAGCAGCACCGCGACTGAAATCTTAACGCCCATCAATAAACACCTCCGGAGCCTCCGCCACCAGCTCCGCAACTGAGGACTCGAGATACTCTTTATCATAGCCGACGAATTTATGACGGATGACCATTTTCCGATCAATGATGATATTCAGAGGCACATAGCCGATGTCATTGTATATATTCCATGCCGACCTGTCGACGTCGGCTAACACCGGAAAGGTCAGCCCGTAAGTGTCTGCCCAGGCTCTGCAACCGGCCTGTGATATTTGATTATTGTTATAATCTGCTATCAGCACAGTCAGGATAATAAATCCTGCGTTCTTGTAAGTCTGATATAGCTGCTCGGCGTCGGCCGATTCCAGCCGGCAATACGGGCACCACTGCGGCGAAAAGTCTACAAGGATCACGCTTCCCCAGTAATCGTGGAGCGAGACTGCATTGCCGTTCTGATCCATGAGCGTGAAATCGACCGCCCGGTCGCCGACCTGCGTGCCGAAAGGCCCTGCATAACCTTGGGATACCGCAACCTTGATCGTTCTCGACTTGCTCAGCAGTCCGTCGGCATCGCGTAACCGGGCCTTGAATTTAATCCAAGCCGTGTTGCCGATTGACAATGTCGTCCTGATCGTATCCTTTCCCTTCCTGCGGCTGTATTTCTTCCTGTTCAGATCGATCGTTATGTCAGGCAGGCTGCCATCGTCGTCACGAACCTGCATTTCCAACTTGCCGCCCTGCAGATTTCGCCCTTCGTCCTGAAACGTGATCTTAAATCTGATTTTGTTCGAATCGTTGCGGTCAAGGGGCTTCGGCGTAACCGTAATAGAAACAAGTACAGGTTTGTCACTGCTCCTGGCGGCATCAGGATTAATTCCCTTCTCGTCGTATTGCTCTTCCTGTGCGCCAAGAAAGGGTGTAGTTAATACAAGGAACATTGCCGCTGCCGGGAGTATTGCTGTAACCCATCTTTTGTTGAAATTACTCATGATTAACGCTCCCTTCCAACCGGCTTCACACCGATACCTTGTTGCCTTTGACAACCTAATAAATAAGAGCGTTAAACAATTGGGATTAATGCGGCAGATTTTTAAAATTTTCAGGACACTAAATATAAACGATGTTCATTATACATTTAGCATCCATTAATAACAAGGGAGACGGCTGCAGCATTTGCTGTTTCACCACCAGTAACACCTGGCTAGTGGGAATCTATTACCACCGCCGGAGCCTCGGCCACCAGTTCAGCAACCTTGGCTTCCAACTCTTCCTTGTTGTAAGAGTAGACCTTGTAGCGTATCACCAGGTTGCGGTCGATGATGATGTTCAACGGCACATTGGGGCTCTCAGCGAAGGCCCGATAGACCGTCTCATTTACATCCGCCAGCACGGGGAAGGTGAGCCCGTACATGTCCGCCCAGGCCTTGCATTCGGAAGTGTCGATCGCCCCGTTCTTGTAATCCTGGAAAAGCACCGTGAGTATGGTGAAACCGCTGTTCTTGTGCAGTTGGTAAAGCTGCTCGGCTTCCGCGGCCTCCTGCTGGCACGGCCCGCAATACTGAGGCGAGAAATCGACGAGGATGACGCTGCCACTGTAATCGTGGAGCGAGACCGCCCTGCCGTTCTGATCCTTGAGCGTGAAGTCAATCGCCCGCTCGCCCAGCTTTGTGCCCCAGGCAGGGCTTTCATTGTCGTCGCCGTCGTCGCTTGCCGCGGTGACCGGCACCTTGAACTTTTTCGGCTGGCTCAGCCGTCCGCCGGCATCTCGCAGCCAGGCCTTGAACTCCATCCAGTCGGTGTCGCCGACGAAAACTGAGGTCTTGATCTTGTCCTTGCCCTTTTTGCGGCCGTACTTTGCCTTGTCGAGATCGATTGTCAGGCCAACGCAACTGCTTCCATCATCGCAGATCTGCAGTTCCAGCGTGCCGCCCCGCAGGTTTCGCCCCTCGTCCTGGAAACTTATTTTTAACTTGATATCGTTGATCTTGTTCCGATCCAGCTTGTTGGGAATCACCGTGATCGACACCAGCACCGGCCTGTCCTTGACCTTTTTCGGCGCGCTTAATTGCTGCTCGTCGATACCTACCTGATCCTGCGCCGTCACCAACGGTGCGCTCAAAATCAGGATCAATGCCATCGACAGGAATCCGCAGCCTGCTCCCCTTAACAGATCTTTGGGCACCTTCATCTTGAACTCTCTCCCCGGCCGGAGGTGAACCGGCCTGGTGGATTTTGTTGATTAATCCCGCTAGATTTCGACGTAATTATAACAGAAATGCGGGCTGCCGAAAAAGAGAGGGGAGAGATTTGTGGCCCCTGCCCACCCGCTTCCGCGACAATCCGTGCCGGCGCCCAGCCAAAGCCCTCACAGCACTTTCAGTCTCAGCTCTTACACGTTCATGTACGCCGGTTTCGCGTCATGCTTTTCGCTGGAAACGGCCGTTGTTCTTGACTCCGACGGCACACATACTTAGAATTTATAGGAATACACTGCATACTATTAACGCAGCAACCAGGGGTGCCCGATATGAAGAATGCATATATCTATGCGTCCATCCTTTGTCTGTTTCTCCTTTGTTTTTCCGTCGAGGCCCCGGCTCAACACAATTTCAGGTTCTCCTCACCCAAGACACTTGTCCCGGCAGGGCAGAATCCCGAACATCCCGACATCGCCTGGGACGGCAACAATTTTGCCGTCGTCTACGACGATTACTACTGGAGCAACAATTCGAGCGCTGTCTATCTGATCCTGGTCAACACCAACGGCCAGGTCGTCAAGGGGCCGATCAAGATCAGCTCGAAAAAATACGCTTTCCATCCCAAAATTGTCTGGACGGGTAACGCATACGGGATCGTTTACGGCGCCGGGGAAAAGCAGGGAAATGTCCTGCAGGTGAAAATGTATCTCGCTCGTTACAACGTAGCCGGAAACAAGCTTAGCGAGCAAAAATTGGCGGGCGACAGCGATTACGAGCGGCCCGCCCAGCTGACAAAACTCATCTGGACGGGTAAGAAATTCGGCATCTTCTACACGGCCGATCCCAACAAGATTTACACGTATGCCAATGAAAGACCGCTCTTTTGCACCGCCGACAGCTCGGGCAAGCCGGGCGGCATACTGCAGATATTCCATTATTCAGTAGACGCATTCGATGTCGCCTGGGACGGCAAACAGTACGTCGTCGTCGGCTCCGACACTTACTCCGGCTGGCAACCCGAAGGCGTGATTCAGGTCCTGGTTCTGAACGAGAACGGCGCAGTGACGAAGAGAAAGTCCGTGATCGCTTTCGCAGCGATGGATTATTGCGTCGGCGCCTCGATCATCCCCCTGAAAAAGAAAAACCGCTATCTGCTGGCCATCGGCAACACCAGACCGACCGAAACCATGGGACCGGCGGCAGTCCAGAAAAACAGCGATATCTACGGCTCGCAAATCAGGCTGAAGAAGGCCGGAATCTCCGGCCTCGCGCCAAAGAATATTACCAGGAACGAAGCCGAAAACTGGATTAATCCGACTCTGATTCGCGCCGGCAACAACACATATATGATCAGCAACAGCGGAGCCGCCTGCAGTTTCGCCTTCGCCAGGATCAATGATTCGGGGGCGATTATCTCGACACCGCTTCACTACGACTACGGCGGGTGAGGGGTCTTCCCTCCCCGCTCCGTGTGGGCGGGTTCCATCGTCGGCGTCGTCTGGACCTATACTGCTCTGCAATTCAACATCATCGAACCCTGAATCCGGGAACTTGAAAATTACTACAGGCCGGTTTCCTGAAAGGGATAGATGGAATGCAAATTAAGGTGGTCATTCCGCGCAAATAGAGCCCTACTGTCAATTGCTCCTTCGAACCAGGGATAACCCCGCGAGCTTCCGCCCTATTCCTCCTGTCCTTTAGCGCCCTTCCAGCCTGGACCCCGGAGCCCGCATCTCCGTCGGCGACGCCGTAAAGCCCTCGAGTAGGAAGTAGGAGCCCAGCGGACCCTGAATAGGGGCTTGTCTCAGGGTTCGACTGAGCGGTCATAAACCTCTTTCCTTAGTGAAAAACGGCGGAAGGCGCTTTAATCCGGATTCATCATTTCAGCGCCGGAGTCCCCACGAGGAAAGTGGTGGATTCGGCGGGTAATGACTATCGTCCTTTGGTGTTAACTTCCCATCTATAGGTTGCTTGAAAGACAAAAT
>DATKUA010000158.1:0-2496 GCA_035530855.1 Acidobacteriota bacterium
GAAACGATACCCTCATGTTACCGGAGATCGCGCCACACCGAATTCCAACCACATTCCGGACGGCACCAGCCGACGCCCGGGTGCGTTACTCATGCTTTTGGAGGGAAAGGAAAGAACGGTCCTCCAGTGTCAGCCCTCTGCGGGTTCAAACTTAGCACCTTCGATCTTGTCGCATTCCGCTTTTGTCATGGCGAGGAAGCCCTGACCCTTGCAAGCGTTCATGCCCTTGCATTCGTTAGCGGCTGTCTTGCATGCGCTTTTGCCCTTACACGCATTCGCACCAACACAGTGGCCTTGGCCTCCCTCGGCAGCATGAGCCGCTGGTGCCAAAGCGCCCGAAAGAATCAATGTCGCGGCGGCAGCGGCGATGGAAACACCCGATCGTAAGGTTGGCTTCATGGTGAACTCCTTCTCTATTGCAATTCAGTCCCACAACACCGGGCACTGTCTGCCCTGCTAGCAGCAGAATTTGGGCACCGCACGACAATGTGATTGAACGGCCCGCCCTAAGCGGCGGCCCATCCAGACGGTCCCAAAAGACGGGCGGTGCGTTCGCATAAGATGCGGCGACAAAGAGGCGTTGCGGCTATCGCGGTCTGCTGTTGGCAGATTTTGTTGATTTAGTCGGGCTTGCTCGGAGCTTGGTGCCGTGATTCCGTTTCTCTGGTGATTTGCAGGGAGGGCGGAGCGATGATGGGGACGCAGGCGGCGCCAGAGCAATTGTTTTACGACTTCTGCCTGGAGGATCACGTTCCCGACGATCATCTGCTGCGCCGGATCGACCGTTTCCTTGATCTGAGCGATGTTCGGCAAAAGCTGAAGCCGTTCTATTGCTCGATTGGCCGGCCCTCGATCGATCCGGAGCTGATGATCCGGATGCTCATCATCGGCTATTGCCTTGCCATCCGTTCCGAGCGTCGGCTTTGCGAAGAGGTTCACTTGAACCTGGCCTATCGTTGGTTCTGCCGCCTAGGACTTGATGGTCAGGTTCCCGATCACTCCACTTTCTCTCGGAACCGTCACGGTCGGTTCCGCCAGAGCAACATCTTGCGACATCTGTTTGAGATGGTGGTGCGCCGGTGCATGGCTGAGGGTCTGGTGGGTGGCGAGGGCTTTGCAGTGGATGCAAGCTTGATTGAGGCCGACGCTAACAAGCAGCGCTCCGTGCCTGGTCAGGAGTGGAGCGTTGCCGACATACCGGCCAATGCTTGCCAGGCGGTCAAAGACTATCTCGCCACCCTCGATGATGCGGCCTTCGGCGCTGCCAGCGATGTGGTACCGAAGTTCATCTCATCGTCAGATCCGGCCGCCCAGTGGACAGGTGCGCTGCGCGGGCCGGCCTTCTTCGCCTATGCCAACAATTATCTGATCGATACTGCAAACGCGGTCATCCTCGATGTCGAGGCCAGCCGTGCCGTTCGTCGGGCGGAGGTTGGTGCTGCTCGCGCCATGCTTGACCGGGTCGCCGACCGCTTCGGTGTCAAGCCCGCACGACTGGCGGGCGATAGCGCATACGGAGCGGCGCCGATGCTAGCGTGGCTGGTCAATGAGAAGCAGATCGCGCCCCATATCCCTGTGTTGGACAAGTCCAAGCGTGAGGACGGAACCTTCTCACGGGCCGACTTCAAATGGGATGCAGATCGCAATCTCTTTGTCTGTCCACAGGGCAAGATGCTGAAGAGCACTGGCAAGGTGCATGATGGCCGGACGCGGTTATACAGGGCTAGCAAGCTCGACTGTGACCCTTGCTCGCTGAAGCCGCGATGCTGCCCCAACACACCCTCTCGCAAAATCCCGCGCGACATCAACGAGGATGCCCGCGATGCGGCCAGAGCCTTGTATGACACGCCCGCCTTCGACCAATCCCGCCGCGAGCGCAAAAAGGTCGAGATGCTGTTTGCGCACCTCAAGCGCATCCTCAAGCTCGGCCGACTGCGCTTGCGTGGACCTTGTGGGGCACAGGATGAGTTCCTGCTCGCCGCCACTGCACAGAACCTGAGGAAGCTTGCCAAGCTCAGGCCAGAGCCGCCGCCCGCCATGCAGTTAGCCTGACACAGAGGGAGCCCTGTCACCGCAAGCACCCGCCCAGCCCAACCGCTGGAGCGCGCATAAATGGCGGGGCCAAAAAAGTCCGCTTCTATCAAAAGCGGACACCGAAAAGCGCGTCGTTACCCGACTAAATCAACACAATCGGCACTTAACGGACGTGGATACCGACGCCGATCATGTCTGCTCTTGAGGGGTAAATCGGACATCCGTGACGCAGGATGACAGTCGTTTCGGTGCAGCGGGTTCAAGACACTATTCCAGCCTAGCCGTCCGCGAGCTCTTCAAGCCGGCCGGCGAAGTTGATTTATACCAACTCCCGATGATCATGACCGATAGGCCCAATCGCGCATGCCGATGGACATGATCGTCCAGGGCCGATCGACGAGCTTGTTCCAAGCCTCGCAGCAGTGGTCGACGATGTCGTCATAGGATGTGAAGACCCTGTTC
>DATKUA010000159.1:0-4209 GCA_035530855.1 Acidobacteriota bacterium
GCACACCGCCGTCACGGCGCTCTACGAGTCGGGGATGGACGACTCGCCGATGTACGACGGCGTCCCCTTCAACCCCGAAAAGAATGTGATCGAGTTGCAGGATGTCGGCCTCAACAGCCTCTACATCGCCGACTGCCGGGCCCTCGCCGGGCTGGCCGATGCCCTCGGGCGGGTGGAGGAAGCCGCGGAGTTGCGCGCGCGGGCACAGCTGTTCGCCAAAGAGATGGAGCGGTTGTGGGACGAGCCGACCGGCCTCTACCTCAACCGCCGCACCGACACGGGCGAGCTTTCAAAACGCATCTCGCCGACGGTCTTCTATCCGCTGCTGGCGGGTGTGCCCGACGAGGCGCGGGCGCGGAGGATCGTCGAGGAGCACTTCTTCAATCCCGAGGAGTTCTGGGGTGAGTGGATATTGCCCTCGATCGCCCGCAGCGATCCCGATTTCCCCAGGCAGCGTTACTGGAAGGGCTCGATCTGGCCGCCTCTGAACTTCCTCACCTACCTCAGCCTGCGCAACTACGGCTTCGAGCGGGCGTGCAGGGAACTGTCGGAACGCTCATTGAAATTACTGATCAACGAGTGGCGGCGCAAGGGCTACGTCAGCGAGAACTACTCATCGATCACCGGCACCGGCGACGACGCCCGCCTGAGCAGCGACCCCTTCCACTCCTGGGGAGCACTCTTTGGATTCATCTCGTTTGTGGAGGAAGGCTTCATGACGAAAACGGAGAGCGGGATAAAATAGTGCTGCCAAAGGGAGCTAAAGAGGCTGGATTATCACGGGTAGACGCTGATTTCGTTGGTGCAGGAGACGAAGGGGCTTTCGTGCGATTTCGAAGAATCCGTGCTGAATATCTCCGGTGACTGTCCCCTGCCCCTGCGGACAGGTCTTGAGGTGGTTGAGAGGGCGGTGGTTAACGGCGCGGAGGCCGCAGTCGTAAGAATTGAGAAGGGAGTGACGATTGGGAAGGCGGGGGGTAAGGGCCAAATGGCTCTGTCCTAAAATTCTTCCACCTTGAAAAGATAGCATTTGGTCAGTGATTCAAGGACCTCGCAACCAACGATATCCACTTCCTGTTTTTACTTCACATCAAGATACATTATGATTTTCTTTTCCCAAATAATTATTAACATAACATCTCTTTTTTATGTTATAATGTTCGCATGTTTGATAAGGCTATCTCACTTGAAGGCATACCAAAGAGAGAATATAACTTCAAGTCTCTTTCGTTCTTCTTCGATGACGGCGAATCCCTTTCTATTAAAAAGAAGAAGAGACCTCCTGACATTCAGCTATTCGCCGGTTTTGGAATAGACTGGGCAAACCATAACCAGCTAATAAAGAAATATTACTTATTAAAGGAATCCTTCAACATCCCACATTATGTGCCATTAAAATACAATATGAGAGACAACAAAGTCGAGGATGCCTTTTTAAAGATAATGATACGAGATAAATATCTAGAGTTTATGAACGATAACACAGATAGCATCAGAGAAAACATTTTAAGATTATTATATGAACATAGCGCGTTCATCATTGGCTCTGGAAGAAAGGGGCCAAAAAGCGAAAACGGCTATCCATTGATCACAAAGGATATTAAAATCCAAGCCTTCGAAAATCTAATTCAAAGGCTCGCCTACCTGACGCATCATAACCTACACACTGGCTATTCTCCAAAAACTTGCGTTATCTCAGAAACCCCAAGCTCTGATACCGTAAAAGAACTTCCCAAATGCTACAATGCCATGTTCAATACTGGCTACGGTCTAAGCGAAAATCCAGTGACGGTATTCGGCTCGAATACAGCAACTCCACTGAGAGAACTTAAGTTTAACAATAATTTAATCATAAAAAAACTTACAGAAGAACCACTGCTAGAAATCGCAGATCATATTGCTGGAATGATTCGCGACTTAATAGATTACTGTTTTGACAAAGACAAAAAGGCTGGGATAAGGGTTGAACCATATTTCAAACGTCTTGACATGCTATTTCATAAAGATCCAGAATACAAAAACAAATTCAATATCAAATACAAGAATGATGCCATAGGAGTTGGATTGGTGTTATCTCCTAAAGAATTGTATGAGCTACTTGATGATAAATATACAGAATTACTTCATTGATCAAAGCTAAATTCTGATGCCGAAAAGGGGTCAGTCTTAGAATTCTAGGCCTCTGTAAAACAACCTTTGTTTGCGATGAAAATCTAAGTTCAAGCGACGGTGGCACCTAGAATTCTAAGACTGACCCCTTTTCTACTCCCTTTCCGGTGTCCATCTGAGGATAGGTTTGCGGTTGGCGGCGACTTCGTCGAGGCGGCGGATGCGCGTGCTGTGCGGCGCGGTCTTGACGATCTCGGGATCAGTGCGGGCCTCTTCGGCGATGGCGATCATCGCATCGCAGAAGGCATCGAGGCTCTCGCGGCTCTCGTTCTCGGTCGGCTCGATCATCATCGCCCCGTGCACGATGAGCGGGAAGTAGACGGTCATCGGGTGGAAGCCGTAGTCCATCAGGCGCTTGGCGATGTCGAGTGTGGTGACGCCGGTCTCCTTCAGCAGCTTGTCGTCGAAGATCACCTCGTGCAGTGAGGGGGCGTCGTACTCGAGATGGAAGTGGGGCGCGAGGCGGGCGCGGATGTAGTTGGCGTTGAGCACGGCCAGCTCTGTGGAGCGCTCGAGTCCGCCGGGTCCCATGGCGAGGATGTAGCAGAAGGCGCGGACGTTGATGCCGAAGTTGCCGTTGAACGAGCGGACGCGGCCGATCGACTGCGGGCGATCGTGCTCGAGGCGGTAGGCCTCCCCTTCCCTGACGACGACGGGTCGCGGCAGGAAGGGCTCGAGCTCAGCGGTGCAGGTGACGGGTCCCGAGCCGGGGCCGCCACCGCCGTGGGGCGTGCTGAAGGTCTTGTGCAGGTTGAGGTGCATCACGTCGACGCCGAACTCGCCGGGGCGGCTCTTGCCCATCAGCGCGTTGAGGTTGGCGCCGTCCATGTAGACCAGGCCGCCGCGCTCGTGGACGATGCGGCAGACCTCCTCGATCTTCCTCTCGAAGATGCCGAGCGTGTTGGGGTTGGTGAGCATGATCGCGGCGACCGACTCGTCCATGGCCTCGCGCAGGGCGGCGGGGTCGAGGCAGCCGCGGGCGTCGCTGGCCAGAGGCCTGACCTCGTAGCCGTTGAGCACCGCGCTGGCGGGGTTGGTGCCGTGGGCGGAGTCGGGGATGATGACTGACTGCCGCGCGTCGCCGCGGGCCTCGAGGCAGGCGCGGATCATGCGCAGTCCTGTGAACTCGCCCTGGGCTCCGGCCGACGGCTGGAGGCTGACGCCCGCCATGCCGGTGATCTCCTTGAGTGCCTCGCCGAGGCGCCACATCAGCTCGAGCGCGCCCTGGGCCAGGCTGTCGGGCGCGAGCGGGTGCAGGGCTGTGAAGCCGGGGAAGCGCGCGACGGCCTCGTTGACCTTGGGGTTGTACTTCATCGTGCAGGAGCCGAGCGGGTACATGCCGTGGTCGATGCCGTAGTTCCAGGTCGAGAGGCGGAAGAAGTGGCGGACGACGTCGTTCTCGCTTACCTCGGGGAAGCCGTCGATTTCGCCGCGTACGCGGTCGCCGAGGAGCTCGGCGGGGTCGACGACGGGCACGTCGGGCTCGGGCAGTGAGAAGGCCTCGCGCCCGGGTTTGCTGCGCTCGAAGATCAGCGGTTCGTTGAAGGCCAGTCCCTTTGTTCCCTGTCTCATAGCAGCGCCTCCAGTCCGGCGGCGAAGCGGTCGATCGCTCCGGCTGTGGTTGTCTCAGTGGCGCAGACCAGCAGGTCGTTTCGCCAGATCTCGTCGAAGCGCCCGAGGTCGAGCCCGGCGACGATGCCCTTGTCGGCCAGTGCGGAGACGGCGTCGGCCGCGGGAATCGGCAGGCGGACGACGAACTCGTTGAAGAATGGCGCGGCGTACGGCGCCTCAACTGCGGGGATGGCCGTCAGCTTGTCGCGCAGGTAGACGGCCTTGCTGAGGTTGAGCTCGGCGAGCTTGCGGATGCCGGCCTTGCCGAGTGTGGCCATGTACATCGTGGCCATCGTCATGCAGAGGCCCTGGTTGGTGCAGATGTTGGACGTGGCCTTCTCGCGGCGGATGTGCTGCTCGCGCGTGGCGAGGGCGAGGACGAAGCCGGTGTTGCCGTCGACGTCCGCCGCCCGGCCGACAATGCGGCCC
>DATKUA010000160.1:0-10142 GCA_035530855.1 Acidobacteriota bacterium
ATGTCGGTCTGCATCAGTGACGTCCCTTCGTCATCCTTTTCCAGCCTCACCAGCAGTTTGTGGAGTTGCAGATGCTTGCTCTGGCGGCTGTAACTAATCTTGAACGAGATCTCCAGATCTGCGCCGCCGATCCCGGTTAGGCGCAGCTCACCCCTTTCGGCGGAGGAAGCGAGGGTTAACATACCGCTGTCGATCGGGTTGAAGACGCGGTAGGCCATCACGCCCGCGAGCTCATTGAGACCGCGTTTTACGCCTTCAGGAAGGCCTTCCGGTATGGTCCGACTGCCGCCTTTGGTCGCCCGGAACGCGAAGAAGGTCAAGCCGATGTTTTCCGGGGCCAGGTCCATCTCGGCGATTATCGCGGCCATGTGGGCGACGGCCTCGCTCGTATCGCGGACGACGATGATGGAGCTATTCTCGTCGGCATTGATCGTCCCCCACGCCGTTACAAATGAACGGATCATGCGGTAAATTGCTTGAACGTCCCCATGCTGAATTGTGAAGATGCGCTCCACGATTTCCGGTTTCTGCCGTTCCTGTGCCTCCTGGGCCAACACAACTCCGGCAGGGACTAGCAGTACTGCGGCAAGGACTAAAATCGCAATCAAGCGGGTTCCTTTTCTCATGCTATTCTCCTTCTGCGTCGAGTTCGAAGTTCTCGGAAAAGGTCCAGTAAATCCTGACCTTCGGGTCGTCGGTGGCAAAGGACATTTGCATGGCGCGGGGCTTCTCTACCGGCGCCACGACCGCAGGAGCGGTGTGCTCCTCATCGGCTTCCGCGCTCTGCGGCGCTTCCGCCAACTCCCCCGGCCGGAGCAGGAAGAAGAGGGCTACAGCGATGACGATAAAGAACACGACCGCGGCTGCTCGCAGGTATGAACGCCAGGGAAGCGGCAGGTCGCGCAGGCTTCCCTCGCGGCGGCTGCGCAGATCGCTCATCACGCGGTTGCTGACAGCGTGCATGCGGGCTTCCTCGAGCGGATCGTGAATCGCACTGCGCAGGATTCCCACCTCGCGCTTGATTTCCTCGGCCTCAAGGCGCAGCTTTTCGTCCCTGCTGAGCAATTCTTCCAACTTCTCCTTTTGCTCGCCTTCAAGGTGACCATTGAGGTAATCGATCAGCAACTCTCTGGCTCTCTGCCTGTTCATACCAATTCTCCCGCGACGAGACCAAGGGCTTTACGTAGCTTTCCGCGCGCCTTGTGCAGCAGCACGCGCACCGTCGCCGGACGGCATCCCATCGCCTGTCCGGCTTCGATGCTGTTGTAGCCCTGGTGGCTGGTGAGGATCAACGCCGCCCGCTCTCTCGGGCTGAGGATATCGAGCGCCCGGATGATCACCTGCGTGAGCTGGCGCATATCGAATCCGTCTTCCGGATGCATGCAACTCGGCATGAACTCCGCCTGAAAATCCCTGGTGCGACACCGGGCGCGGAGAATGTCGTAGCAGCGGTGGACCGTCACCCGTCTCAGCCAGGCGCGTATTCCCCGGTCCGCCCGCAGCCTGCGCAACGATCGGAAGAAGCGGAGAAACACATCCTGGCAGACATCCGAGGCCTCCTCCGGATCACCGAGCATGCCCAGAGCGAGACGGTAAACTGGCGAACGGTGAAGCCTGAGCAGCTCTTCGAAGGCCCATTCGTCGCCCTCCCGGGCAGCGGCCAGGAGTTTTTCCGTGCGCTCAGCGGTCTTCTTCTCTGGCAAAGCCTGAGTGTCTACGGCTGCCTCTGTGCTCATCCGGTCATTCATCTCACGATGTCCAATTACCACCCTTATTACTGGTGAACCCGCAGAACTGTTTACTAGAATGCCTTCAATCAGTTAGTTTAGCACCGCTGGAAGGAGGCTGCACAATGGTTAAGGCCGATTTGCTGATAACCGGCGCATCGGAGCTTGCGACGCCGCTGGGCAGGGAAGCGAGGGCGGGAAGCGGGCAGGACAGCCTTAGCGTGATAAAGGGCGGTTGCCTGGCCGCGATGGAAAGGGAGATCGTCTTCGTCGGTAGCGAAGAGGAGATGAAATCACGCGTAGAACTGCTTGCAGGGGCCACGACCATCGATGCCGAGGGGGGCACGGTATTGCCGGGTTTCGTTGATCCCCACACTCACGCCGTTTTCGCAGGCGAGCGCCCCGAGGAGTTCGACATGCGCCTCCGCGGCAGGGGCTATGCCGAGATCGCCAAGGCGGGCGGCGGCATCCTCTCGACCGTTCGCGCCACACGCGCGGCAAGCGAGGATGAACTTGTGGAAATCGGCAAGCGCCACCTCGACAGCATGCTCGCACACGGCACGACCACGGTCGAAATTAAGAGCGGCTACGGCCTCGAACTCGAGACAGAATTGAAGATGCTGCGGGCGATTCGGCGGCTCTCGGAATCGCACCCGCTGACCGTTATCCCGACCTTCCTAGGAGCGCACGAGGTTCCGCCTGAATACCGCTCCCGGCCGGACGGCATGAACCACTATGCTGATCTGGTTGTAAACGAGATGATTCCGGCAGTCGCTGCGGAAGGTTTGGCACAGTATTGCGACATCTTTACCGAAACGGGAGTATTCGATCTCGAGACCTCCCGCCGTATCCTGATCGCCGCGCGCGAAGCAGGCATGGGCCTGAAGGTGCACGCGGACCAGCTTACACCACTCGGCGGCGCCGAGCTGGCCGCGGAGCTGGGAGCGATATCGGCGGAGCACCTCGAGTTCGTCTCCGACAAGGGCATCAGCAAGATGGCGGAGGCGGGCACAATCGCAATACCGTTGCCCGGGGCGGCCTTCTTCCTGATGATGAAGGACTACCCGCCGGCGCGGGCGATGATCGAAGCGGGTGTGCCGGTGGCGCTGGCGACCGACTTCAACCCCGGCAGCAGCCACTGCGAATCGATGCCGGTGATGATCGCGCTGGCCTGCCTGATGATGAAGATGTCGGTGGCGGAGGCGATTGTGGCGGCCACGCTCAACGCCGCGGCGGCCGTCGGCCTGGCCGATTCAGTCGGCAGCCTCGAGCCCGGCAAGCGCGCGGACGCGATCGTGATCGACGCGCCGAGCCACTACCACCTCGTTTACCACTGGGGTGTGAACCTGTTGAAGCGTGTCGTCAAGGACGGTGATGTGCTTTCTCGTCCTGAGTAGTGATCTGCATGTTCATTTGATCGTGGGAATTCGCCGCCTCAGCCGCGTTCTTCAAGAACCGTAACGTCTGCAACTCCTTCTCGCCCCAGATGAACACCGTCATCACGATATTGTCCTCGACGAACACATCGGTCTTGCCGGCCTTGTTGCTGGAGAGCAGCGAGGAGCGGTTGAAGAGGCGGTCCAGCAGCCCCGAGCGCTGCTCGTAGACCTCGCCATTGTCGTTGATGATTGTGATCTGCGTAAAAGTTGATCGCTGCTTGAAATCCTCTTTGTCTTTTAAGAACTTCTGCTTTATCTCCTCGGCGCTGCGGGATGCGAACTCATCGCTTCCGAAGATGCAGATCGTCCTATCAACGATGGTGTCGCGCGCTTCGAAACTGGTGATCTCGTACTGCAATCCCTTCTCGTATTGCTCTTCCAGCTCGTTCACGCGCTGTTCCATCTCAGGATGATCTTTCCACAACTCCATCATCTCCCGGTTTCTGGACCTGACCACGGACACCTGCCAGCTCTGACCCAGGTCGGGAATGAAAGGGGATAGGTCGGCGAACTCGGTACCGTCGACAAACGACGAAGCCTGCCCCATACCGGCGGCCGCCATGCTCTTCAGCAACTCGAGATCGTCGGCCACGAGCAGCTCGTTTGTTACGGTCGGGTATGCAAAAAAAGCGCTTTGACCTCCCTCGTCCGCCCCGGCTGAAACGGAGAAGAATGGTCTGCCCTTGAAGCTCTCGCCTGTCCGGCTGAGCCAGCCGGAAGCAAGGCCGTCCTTGACCACGGCCCTTGTGTCGTAGAAGGCGATGATCCAGAGGCCGCCCTCGTCGTCGCGGATACTGTGCTCCAGGATCTCCTCCCTGCTCGGCTTCTCCTTCTTCGTCCCGCTGACCACCTTCCCATTGACGGTTACAACCGTGCGGGCCTGTTCCATTTGTGCCATCTCTCGCTCGTTCGCGAGGCGGAGGCGCAAAGGCCGGGCCATGCAGATCCACTCCAGGCTTTCGCGGGTCAATTCGGGCAGGGGTGAGGAGTCGACCAGATGGCTGAACTGGGAGTTCGTCAGGACTTCGCCGAAATCGGAAAAGACGATCGTCTTCTTCAAGCCGGTCCAATCGCAGAATGCTAAATAACTGTATGCGCCCTCGGGAAACCAATGGAGGGTATCGAGAGCCGCCTCACGATTCTGACCTGCTGCCAAAGGTGTACAACAGGCTAGCGCCAACATTGTGGCAAGCAACGCTCTTCCAGACATAACCGCACCTTTTAAAATGTGAATATCTCTTGCCCCTTAACATACATAACTATTTAGACGTTTAAAAAAATAAAAGGTTGACACCACTGCGCTCGGCGTCATCGACGGTAAGTGCACTTCCCAGGCATCCGGCGTCTGGTGCCCATAATACACCTCGTCTTGAAATGCGGACTTCTAAGCTTGCGTGGTCCCTTTATTGCGAGGCAGCAAGCTCCTGCTCGATAATTAATCCCGCACCAGGCCTCATGAGTTGTGGGTTCATGCCAGCTATAAATATAGCTAAAGGCGCCCCGCCACTCCTATGCTGCGATATCTATGTAGCCATGATATTAATATACCTCAGATAACCGCTTTTGTATCAAGCTTTTCCACGCGCTGGCTCTTTCCCAGGTTTTTGAGCAGTTCGGAGACAGTCAACTGAAAGACGGGATGGATGAGTTGCGGTGCGATCTCTGCCAGTGGCTCCAGCACGAATCTTCTGTCGGCGATTCGGGGATGGGGCAGGACGAGGAATGGATCGGAGAGGATGACGTCGCCGTAAAACAGGATGTCGAGATCGATCACGCGGTCGGAAGAGGCAACGCGGTTCCTGCCTAGCTCCGCTTCGATCCGCAAACAGACCTTGAGCAATTCGCGCGGCGGTAGTGGTGTTCTCACACTGATTACGGCGTTATAGAAATTACCACTGTAGCCTTCACCAATCGGCTCGGATTTGTAGATAGACGAAGCCTTGAGAAACTCGTGGCCGGGAAGCATGATCAGCTCCCTCGCAGCCGATCGCAGATTGGCCACGCCATCGCCCAGGTTGGAGCCAAGGCCGATCCAGGCGGTTTCGCTCCCTTTAATATCCATATGAGCCTACCCGCCCCCAGTATACAACCGTAGAATCCGGACTACCGTATTCTTTTCATTGCCTTACGCCGGTTGCCAGCACGGTCCGGCGGCGATACACTATCCGGCCTTGCGCAGGATTTCGCACAATGGGAAAGAGGAAAAAGAAGGGCGGCACCGCCGGTAATGTGCTCGCCACTAACAGAAAGGCGTTACGCGATTACCACATCGCCGAGCGCTTCGAGGCGGGCATTTCTCTCTTGGGCACAGAGGTCAAGAGCCTGCGCGAGGGCCGCGCCAACCTCAAGGAAAGCTACTGTCGCCCCAAGGGCGGAGAAGTCTGGTTGCTCGATTGCCATATAAGCCCGTATGACTTCGGCAACGTCAACAACCACGAGCCGACCCGGCCGCGCCGCCTGCTCCTGACGCGGCGCGAAATCAACAAGCTGATCGGCGCCGTCACCGAAAAGGGCTTTACCATCGTGCCCCTGCGTTTCTACCTCAAGGGACCGTACATCAAGCTGGAGATAGCCACCGCCAAGGGCAAGCACATGTACGACAAGCGTGAGACCAAGCGCCGCAAGGACATCGACCGCGAGACCGAGCGGGCGATGAAAGAGAGGGATTACTGACGCTTGAAGCCGTCAATGACGCATCGATTGAGCACATCTCCCGCCAACTGATATAATCCGCGGCATGCTTGTAAGACCATCAATTCTCTTGCTTTCACTCGTGGCCGCCGCCCTGCCGTTAGTCGGATGCGGTGGCGAGACGGCGCGCAATCCGATCGAGCCGGGAGGAGAGATCCCACCGTTGCTTGCCACTATGCCCGACGGCGATTATCTGGCTGTCGGCTACCTGGATATCGACAGGCTGGTGAGTTCGGATATCGGACGGCAACTGCTTGACCGCCTTTCGCTGGCCAACCTGATGCTGGCGGCTCAAGGGATCGACCTGCGCCATGGTTTCCATGAGTTGAGCTTCGCCGTCGGATTCGTCGGCCGGGCCTACCCGAACCTCGTGCGCGCACTGCCGTTGATCGCGGTGCTGAGAGCGGACATCAAGCCGGAAACCGTGCTGACTATGTTGCAGGCGGGCGAAACGGAGCGCTTCGAGGCCGGCGGCACGGAGGTGATACGTTTCCAGATCAACACTCCCCAAATGGGAAGCCTTATCTCCGGCGCGGGTTTTGTCGCCTTCCCAAGGGAGGGCTTGATCGTTCTCTCCACATCACGAAAGATGCTGGAGCGATACGTGGAAAGAGGAAATGGCGTAGAGTCAGGGATCGGCGGAGCGAAATCCGCGGCGATGCTGGCCCGAGCCGACAAGCGAGTCCCCGGCTGGATGGTGCTGCGCCATAGCGCGGAATCGCGCAGCCTGCTGCAGATGCTTGCGGGATTCGATGATTGCATCATCTCCCTCGATGCCGGCGAAGTGCTCGAGATACTCTGCGTGATGGATTTCCCCTCTGTTGACGGTGCAGAGGAATCGATCAAGTACTTCGACTTCCTGCGCAGGCAACTGGAGAGTTTCAAGGAAAAGGCTGAGGCGGAAAAGGGCTATGAGAAGCTCGCCGGCGACATTTCGCTGAATTTCACACTGGCTTTCAAAGCGGAGCGGAGCGCAGACCTGGCAATTTACTCGGCCCGCTTCGATAGCGAATGGTTCGCAAAGATCAGCAACATTCAACCTGTCCAACCGGAAGAGGAACCGTAATGAGCCGTGCCGCGCCGGCAGCAATGACAATTGCATTAATTCTGATTCTATCCAGCTGTGGTCTTATCGGCGATGAGGCTGCCGCACGCGGCGCCCTGCACAATTTCTTCGATGCGGCCCAGCGCGGTGAGATTGAGCGAGCGCTGGAGTGGGTCTCGCCCGAGCAACCGACCGCAAAGCTGCTTGGGCGGCTGAAGCAGGCTGACAGCACGGCTTACGGCAAGACTTTGGCCGATTTGGGAGAGCGGATGCGAAAGGGGCTCCAAGGCATCCGGCTCCACGTAAGCGTATCCACGATCGACGGCGAGCGAGGCGTCATCGCGGGGATGATTCTCCGCCAGGGTGTGGAGGAAAAGCCGTTTGCTGTAACGACTGTCAAGCACGACGGCAGATGGCTGCTGGAGTCCCTGCCGGAGATCTCCCTTGTCGCGGATTAATTACCGGGAACTGAACGATCCTGCGCTGTCTTGCCGGTAGGCTTGATTCTCTTCTTATAGCGCAGATTAACTCCCTGTCGCGAACATTCGATTTCAACGTTAAGCGGGCTGGTGGCGTCCTCCTCCTCGTCGAGGTGGAAGCCGAGGACGTAGTAGGCGCTCATCTCGTAGTCGATTCGCTCGAACAGCGAAAGCAGGTCGTTATGGTAACGGAAGGTCTTTCCGCCGGTCGGCCCGCTGTAGAGGCCAAGGTTGGCACCCTGTTTGACCAGATCAACGATCCCGACGGGTAGTGAGGCGACGCTCGCGCCCGGCTCCTTGAAGCTGAGGCCGCGTGCATCGAGGCCATAGACGCGCACGTCGGCATCCTGCAAGGCCTCGACGGCGCGATGGTAGTCCCCATAGCCCCCCTGCCCGCGCACGCCAAACATGCCCGCGGCGACAAGGATGATACAGACCTTGTGCGGCAACTCCGCGTATCGCCGTGCCAGCTGAGCGAGAAAGGAGTAGTAGCGATCGATCATGTCGATGTTGCGGAATTTGAACTGCAGGCCGTCGAGGGCCTCTAGCAGGACTTGCTTGTCACCGGTGAAGTCGATCTCCAGGTCGACGTACTTATCGAAGCAAATCAGCGAAACCCGGTCGGTCGGCAGCATCCTCTGTTCGATGAACTCGCGGGCGGCGGCACGCGCCAGCTGGAAGAAACCGAACTCGAATTGCATCTGGTGCATGAAGATAACAAAGTAGCGAGGCTCAGGCTGCTCGACCGGCTCGAACTCCCGGTACTCAACACCCAACGGCTGAAGCTCGGCAAAGCGCTCAAGAGCGAACTGTTGCAGGTGGAAAAACCGGAGTTCGCGCTCGCGGCCGCCTGCGAATAGCTTCAATTCGTCAGGTTTGAGGTCGGTGACATGGCGGCCGGCGCGGTCCTGTGCCTGCAGTGTGACCTCGACGAGCCGCACGCTCGCCTCGAAACGGGACGGCTCGCGCTCCTGCGCCGGGGATAACGCAGTGAAAACAAACGCAGATAATAATATAATGAGGCCCAGGGGAATTGACGCAATTCTCTTATAGGGGACCATGATCACACCGCCTTGATTATAGCAGAGGGGTGGGAGCTCGTTTATAACCGGGATTACATCCCGCCTGCTTTAGGAGGAATCATGAGCCGCGACATCGGAAAGCTCAGCCGCCGCCGTTTCCTGCAGAGTTCAGCAATTGCCGGAGCTGCTGCCGCTCTCGGTCCGGGGCAACTGCACGCCTCGACAGCAACCCCTGCACCGCGACAGGACAGGCCCGATCCGGATTCGGTGCACACCAACATCGACGTAGCCACGGCCGTGCCGCGTACGGAGCAATCGATGCCGGGCCCCTATCCAGGGGTAGTAGCCGAGGTCTTTCACCCCGAGGTGGTTGAGGGCAACAAGCCGAACGCCGCCGTCGCTGCCGAGATGCTGGCCGCAGGCATGAAGCTGCTTACCGGAGACGAGAAAGCCGAAGACGCTTGGGGTAAGTTCTTCTCGCCGCAGGACCGCGTCGGCATCAAGGTAAATCCGGTCGCGGGCAAGCTGCTGGCCAACTCACATGAGCTGACACACGCGATCATCGACGCGCTGCTGGCAATTGGCTTGCCGAAAGAGAATATCATCCTCTGGGACCGCCGCCAGGAGCAGCTCAAGGACTGCGGTTTCACCGAAGATAACTATCCCGGGATTAAGATCATCGGCACCGAGTATATGGAGAAAGAGGGCGAAGAGGAGATCTGGAAGGGCGAGGACAGGCTCGATAAGGATGTCTTCTATGAGTTCGACATCGCCGGAGAATACAGCGAAGAGATGATGCCCTATATGATTAACGGCGGCACAAGAAGTTACTTCACTCGCATCATCACCCAGATGGTCGACAAGGTGATCAACGTGCCGATCCTTAAAAACGCCAGCACCACGGTGACCCTGGCGCTGAAAAACATGGCCTTCGGCGTCACCAGCAACTCCGCTCGCGGTCATAACATCTGGAGCCGCTATATCCCCGAGGTTTGCGCCTTCCCGCCGGTGCGCGACAAGGTGGTGCTAAACATCGTCGACGGCCTCCGCGGTTGCTACGAAGGCGGCCCCGGCGCAGTCGCGCGCTACATCTGGAACGCCAAGACCGTCTGGGTTGCGACCGACCCGGTGGCCCTCGACCACATCGGTTGGGAAAAAATCTTTGCCAAACGCGTCGCTGAGGGGGTGGCCTGGGAGGACCAGCGCAGCGAGCGCGACCGATACCTCGAGAAGTTGATCCGGGCGAATAAACTCGGCCTCGGCGTCTACGAACGCGAAAAGATCGATCATCGGACGGCCAGCCTTGGCGGCGAGAAAAAATCTTGATGTTTCAGCGTTGATCGAGGGAACCGGAACACCGAACAGGATGAATAGCTTGAACAATATTTCTTGCAGGAAAGATATAATTTCTATCCCAACACAAACTAACTAAGCAAGATCAGAAAGATAGAGCTGCAATGAACACTAATTACCCGGGGAGTAACAACAGCCAGTCCAACCGCCGTCAATTCCCACGCGCGGCATTCATCGCCGGAGCGGGCCTCGCTGTTCCCGCCAGGTTTGGATCGCCGCATCCCGGCTTAAAGCAAGCAATGGAAAGGACATAGTATGGCTGTAAAAGGAAGATGCAGAGGGGAGGACCCGAGTCGGAGGGATTTCGTATATGTCGCAGGCGCCGCCGTGTTCGCAGGAGCGGCATCCGGCTTCTCATTCCAGGAGAAACAACAGGGGCAGACAAC
>DATKUA010000161.1:0-22199 GCA_035530855.1 Acidobacteriota bacterium
TCTCCGCTGTCTCGCCCCTGTCTGCAATGACTTTCAGATACTTCGCGGGATCCTTCTCGAACTCGCCCGTGCAGCCCGCGCAGCAGAAGTAAATGCGCTGGCCCTGATGATCGACGAAGACATTCTTGTCGATCGGGTTGCCCATCACCGGGCAGGTGCTCTGAGCCTTGAGCTTCATCGGCTTCACGCCATCGGCCTTCATCTTCTCGATGTACTTGCCGGGCTCGGCGAGGAAGGTCTCGATGCAGCCCTCGCAACAGAAGAAATACCGATGGCCCATGTAGTCGGTAAACACTTCCTTATTGATCTGGTTGCCCATCACGGGGCACAAGGTCTGGTTGCCTTGGTCGTCTTTCTGATCGTCGCCAGCCATCAAGGCCAGGGCGAACACGGCCATCAGTGCGAACGCTGTCAGCAGGTTGCGTTTCATCATCTCAAATTCCCCATTATCGCTGATTCATCTCTCTTATACGCTAATTATACCTAATATATTTTGCAGTCACGCCGGATATTTCCGGCAGCTCAGGTTATCAAGCATGAAGTGTCCGGAATTCGCTCGCCTAGGACAAAGGGAACCCATGGAATCATTGGTGTCCTCTGGGAGCAATGTAATTCCCCGGCGATGTGGATGCCGGATCAGATTTTCAGGCGAAGGCGCTTGATCATCTCGTTGAGCGTGGAGGGCTTGAGGCTGAGTAGTTCGGCGGCCTTCTTCTGCACTCCGCCGGTGATGTCAAGTGCCTTGGTGATCAGTGCCGACTCGTAGTTGCCTACCGAGTCCTTGAAGTCGATGCCGGAGGGCGGGATGGTGAGCGCGATGCCCGAAGCGGCATGCCGCTGATCGACGTGCTCCGGTAACAGGCTGCCGTCGATGTCGGCCTCGCCGCGGTGCAGCACAACGGCGCGCTCAATCACGTTCTCCAACTCCCTGACGTTACCCGGCCAGTTGTAATCGATGAGCGCTGCTAGAAACTCCGGTGTCAGCCCCGTGATCTTGCGGTTGTTCTCCCGGCAGTAGATCTCGACAAAGTGGTTGGCGAGCAGAACGATATCGTCCTTGCGCTCGCGCAACGGCGGTATGTCGACCCGGATGACATTGAGGCGATAATAGAGGTCCTCGCGGAAGAGCCCCTGCTCGACGGACGTCTTCAGTTCGCTGTTTGTGGCGGCGACGATGCGGACATCGACACGGATGTTTTCCGTGCCGCCGAGGCGCATGAATTCCTTCTCCTGCATCACGCGCAGCAGCTTGGCCTGCGTTTCGAGGCTGATATTGCCCACCTCGTCGAAGAAGATCGAGCCGGTGTCGGCTATCTCGAACAGCCCTTTCTTGTTGGCGACGGCGCCGGTGAAGGACCCGCGCATGTGCCCGAAAAGGTTGCTCTCCAGCAGGTCGGGCGGCATCGAGCCGGAGTTGACGGTGACGAAAGGCCGGCTGGCGCGCGTGCTGTGGGTATGGATAGCCTTGGCCACCAGCTCCTTGCCGGTTCCGCTCTCCCCCGTGACCAGGATGGTGGAGCGCGAGGGGGCGATGAGGCTGATGAGATCGTAGATCTCGATCATCCGGGGGTTCTTGCCGATGATGTTGTCGAAGCTGTAGCGCTTGTGCAGCGCCTGCCGGAGGTTGCGGTTCTCCAGCAAAAGCTTGTACTTCTCGATGCTGCGGTTGACCAGCAGCACTACTTCGTCGTTCTTGAAAGGCTTGGTGATGTACTCGTCCGCGCCCTTTTTCATCGCTTCGATGGCGTTGCCCACCGAGGCGAAGGCGGTGATCATGATCACCGGCTGATCGGGGTTGAGCTTCTTGATGCGATCCAGGATCTTGATGCCGTTCTCCCCGGGCAGCATCACGTCAAGAACAACCAGATCGTATTCATTCTCGGTATAGAGTTCGAATCCCTGCTCTCCGCTGCCTGCGCAGTCGATTTCGAAACCCTCTCCGCTCAGCAGGTCGCTCAACACGTCCTGCATGATCTCTTCGTCGTCGATTATCAGAATCCGATTTTCAGCCATGTCCTTTGAACACCCATCCGAATCGTCTGCGAGCTGGGGATTATACCACGCTCTATTCCCGCTTTGTCTCCACCTTGTTTGCTGCCGTTGCTTCTCCGGCTCCTTTCTTTCTGAAAGGCAGGTTGATCGTGAATCTCGTTCCGCTGCCGACCTTACTCTCAACATCGATGGTACCCGCGTGCTCTTGGATGATTCCATAGCTTACCGAAAGCCCCAACCCGGTGCCCTTGCCCATCTTCTTCGTGGTGAAGAAGGGATCATAGATGCGCCCGAGACTCTCGGGGGGAATGCCCGCTCCAGTATCGGCAATCTCACAGGTGATGGAACCATCCGCGTTACGCGTCGAGATCCTGATCTCGCCCCCGTGGGGTATCGAATCGCGAGCGTTGAGCAAGAGGTTGATCAACACCTGCTGCAATTTCCCCTTATCACCTACAATCTTACGCAGATGATCCTCCAGGTCCGTAACGACACTTACACCGGAGGAAGAGAGCTGGTTTTCGACGAGGGTGAGGGTATCCTCAAGCAAACCATTAAAATCGATATCGCTGCTTTCGCTCGCACCGCCCCGCGAGAAATTCAGCAGGCTGTTGATGATCCGGCTCGCCCTGAACGCCTGGCTGTCGACCTTCTCGAGCAGGCGCTTGGCCTCGCTGTCCCCCTCGAATTTGCGCTGCAGCATCTGAACATAGCTGGAAATGCCGGTGAGGGGAGTGTTGACTTCGTGCGCCACGCCTGCCGCGAGCAGTCCCAGGCTCGCCAGCCGGTCGCTCTGCTGCATCTGCTCCTCCATCGCAACCCAGTCGGTGATCTCGTCGATGATCACGACAGTGCCGGAGAAGCCTTCCACCTCGCCCAGGGGCGCCAGAGAGATATTGAACACCTTTTCCTGGCCGGGTTTGTGAGGCACCTTGACCTTGTAGAGACTGTGCATGCTTCCGCTTTCATCGGCCTCTCCGTAAAGGTAGGGTTTCAGCATGCTTGCCAGAGGGGCGGGCAGGAGGTCGAGCATGGAGCGGCCGAGAGCTTCCGCACGGTCTACGCCCGTGATCTTCTCCAGAGCCGAATTCCAGCGCCTCACAAGGCCCTCAGGATCGACCACACAGACGCCGGAATCGATGCTCTCCACTATGCTGTCGCTGAATTCCTTGAGGCCTCTTAATTCCTCCGCTCGCCGTTGCAGGTCGAGGTAGAGCATCGCGTTGTCGACCGAAACGGCCGCGCGGCCGGCCAACGAGGCGACCAGCGCGAGGTCATCAGTGTTGAGGATATCGCCGTCGGTCTTGTTTCCCAGGGCCATGAAGCCGATCACTTCGCCGAGGCTGAGGAATGGGATCAGCGTCCGAACTCCCGCGCCGAGAAAGGCGTCGGCCACGGTCGGCTTGGCCATGCTCTCAACCGCCAGCGGTTCTCCGGAGAGAAGCCGCTCGCGCAGCCAGTCGCTCGATTCCCCGCCCAGATAACGCGTCTCCACCCACTCGACCGACGAATGAGCCAACATGTAGTGGTGCTTGTCGGGCGAGATGATGAATATCTGCACAATCTCCAGTGAGAAGGTTTTGCTGATCCTGCCCGATATCTTCGCCAGAAGCTTGTCGAGATCACGCTCGTAGCTCAACTCCTGGCTGAAGCGTTGCAGCGTGCGGCGGAAATGATAGAAGTCGCTGTAGAGCATGCGGTCGAACATGCTCTGCACATTGTCCTTGATCCTGTGGCTGAAGAGCGTGGCCAGCAGGATCATCACACCGCTGATGATAATCAGAGCCTGGGTGCCGAGCGAGCCGCCGAAGATGTTGAGGCCGAACATCAGCAGGAAATAAAGCGCGACAACCGAGAACGAGGAGACGAAATAGACGAATCCGCGCTTGAACACCACCTCCACATCCATCAGGCGATAGCGAAAGACGGTGAATGCGAAGCAAACGGGCAGCACGAAGAGCGGGAAACTCACGATCAGGTTTACTGTCTCATTGCTGGTTCCCGCCAGATAGAGGGGATAAGAGAGCAGTATGGTGGGCAGCAGACCCAGCCCCACACCCCAGAACAGCCACTTGAGCTGGCTCTTTTTCTCAACCATGTCGCTCGCGCGGAAAGCGCGCATCAGCACTACCAGGCCGGCAAGAATATAGAGCGCGAAAAGGATTACCTCCAGCCTCTGGACCAGATAATAAACATCCGGGAAGAGAGTTACTCTTTCGCCCCCCCTGCCGAACGGCAAGGCCCCGTAATTCAGCAAGAAAACATTGGTGAAGTACAGCGCCGCCGGCGGCAGATAGAGCAGGAATGTCCTTCTTGTCCAGGGTCTCTTGAAGTCGCCGCGGCTGAGAAGGTAGAAGAAGTGGAACAGGATAACCGGTGTCAGGACATACGCCGCCTTGTCAAACCAGAAGATAACCCAGGCCAGTGGAGCGCTGCCGATGGTGAATTGGTAGACGAGAGATACGAAAAACGCGAGGCAGACGAAGAAGAAGTGTGTTGCGTGCGGCAGCCTGCGGTTTGCACCGGAGAAATAGACGATGAAGCCGACGGCCAGTAAGACGAAGCCGACGGCCATGCCGAATAGGTAGGAGACCCGAGCGGGCAATCCCCCCTCCACTACGCTCAGGCTCTCGGTTTCGAATCCTCCCTCCGACGGTATTTGCGGCTGATAGGTGACGTCGACGCTGCCCCCCGCTCCGATGTCGGATACGACGCGATCGAACATCGAATCGTATCCGGCGAAGCTCTCGAACCAGATGTCGACCGTCTCCTCGCCCCGCCGTATTTCATAGAGCAGATCAAGCCCCTCTCTCGCCGGGGTCTCCCCCCGCCGACGAGCCTCGTGGCCCTCGAGGTCTCCGCTGCGTAGCAGGTAACGCTCGCGCAGGGTCTCGGGGTCGCTGCTCCAGCTTATTGAGAGCTCACGCCCGTCTTCGAGCACCGCTTTGGCTTCCATCTCGATGAGCAACTGGCGATTACCCTCGGCCAACTCCTCGGGGCTCAGCCTCTCGATCTCGCTCTGCCGCTCGACCAGCCCCGACTCATCGGTCGTCAGGTGGATAAAGCTGTCTCCCTCGGACGCAATCAGTCCGAGATGCGGCTCCGAGCGATTGACCTGATTGTAGACGCTTACTACACCGAGAAAGAGAAGTAAGGAGGTGACGACAAGCATCACCACGCGGAAGTTAAGCACCAGCCTTGAGGCGAAGCGCTTGAGCATGCCAGCTATGTCAGAACTCGATGCGGATGCCGCCGATGTAGGTCCTGGGCGTTTCCAGCAGATCCGTGCCGTCGTTCAAAAACTGGAAGTTGCGACGGTTGTTGAGCAGGTTATTAACCGCAACGTTGAGGCTGATGCGGGCATTCGACAGAAGCCCGAAATCAATCCTCTGGCTGAGGTTCAGATCGAGCCGGGAGTAGTCGCCCAGGAGTTGGCTTAATCCGTCGTTGAATGTCGAGTCATCTTCGACGTCGGTGAGGTAAAGGCGGTAGTTTACCTTAACCCTGGTGCCGGTGGCGCCGAAGGCGGCTTCAACAGTGGTTGAAAGGTCACGGCGGAGGCCGGTTTCCAGGAATCTCTCGAAGTCCTGGATGTCCTCGAAATGCAGGTTGACGCTCTGGATGTCGAGGCCGGTCGCCTCACTGTAATTGTATTGCACGGTCCCTCGCAGGCCTTCGAGGAATGTCTTCTCGACGCCGAAGCTGGCGCTACGCTCGAAGGCTTCAGACGAACCGGGTGTCTCGCTTGTGTACGCGTCTTTGAGCGGCCCGTAGAGGCTGCCCATGTGGCTGCGCAGCTCATTGAAGAGCGAGCGGAGCGAAAGCGCGAAGCTGCGCTCTGCCTGCTGAGAAAAGCCGAGATCGTAACCGGCATCCCCGCCCGGCAGGGCAGCTTCAGCACCGGTGCGGCCGCGGATCAGATCGTCCCATGGCCTGTTACTGTCGATGCCGTTGAGCGAAACTCTCGGCGTTCCCCCTGCATTCGGACGCCCGGCTGCATTCCTGATCGATTCCAAGAGCGAAGCCAGCCTCTCCTCGCGCAGACCGATGGTCACGTTAACCGGCACGCCGACCATCAAGTCATTCCCCGCCATCACGTTGCCGAGCCAGTTGTTCTTGCCCATGTCGATGCCGAGGCGGAACCCATCGCCACGCCACTGGCCCTCGCCCTCCGAATCGATCCTGAGCTCGCCGGCACTGCTCTCAGGCTCACTGCTGAGTTGGTCTACCAGCCAGAAGCTGGCATTGAACTGGTTGGTGGCCAGCTGCCCGGCGATCCTCTGCCTGGCAAGCGCGAGCACGGAATCGGTCAGCAAGCTGAGCTCGACCGCAGCTCGCTTGCCGGTGTCGTCGAGTTTGGCGGCGTTGAATTTCACCGATTGCAGCGCGTCCGGGGCTGCACGGTTGCCGGAATCAGTTGGTTCAGCCCGAGGATTCTTCGCCCGCTTGATTTGCTCGTAAACGGTGCCTTCGACCAGCTCGATCTCGCGGACATCGCCCTCGCGGAGGCGGATCTCGCGGCTGATTATCGGTCTCCCGCCCAGGCGGGCGGCGTCGAGTGTCCAGATCCCCGGCCGCAGCAACAGCTGGAAATTGCCATCACGATCGGTGAGGCTGCGAACGGGGACCGCTCCCTCCGCCGTAGCCGTCACAACGAGACCGCTTATCGGCCTCTCTTCGTTATCCTTCACTACGCCAGTGAGGCGGACTCTCTCCTCCTGAGCAGACACCGACACCGCAAACACAAGAAGCAGAATTGTGATGGCTGTCAGTTTGCGCATTGCTCCTACCACCCACTGGGACTCGGTACATTAAAGCAAGAACAGTACCACAATCGGCAAAGAAGGCCTGACCCGGAGCGGGCCTGTTAGCCGCCCTTCTCCCGGAAATGCCCAGCCTACCACACCCACTCTATCCAAAATTGTGGATCCACTACAATATTTTGAATCCACAAAAGCCATACTTTTCTCGTCCTTATAATAACACTTTCGGCCTTTAATTTCAATTAATTCCACCGTATAGCACACCTTTTGGCCGCCGTCCGTACTATGGTTCCACACTGATTAGACGCTTATCCACCCTATAATGTAGACACGCCGACTTGATGACGCTGTGTTCCCAATCACCCAGGCGCACCTCTTCCCATAATCGCGCAGTCCTGATAGTATTGCGCGCTGTTCACCAAGGGAGGTGCATAATTGACACAAGTACGCGTCCGGTTCGCCCCAAGCCCCACCGGCGAGCTTCATGTCGGCGGTGCGAGAACCGCTCTCTTCAATTGGCTTTTCGCCCGCAACCGTGGCGGCGTCTTCGTGTTGCGGATAGAAGATACCGACATCGCCCGCTCCAGCGAGGAAATGACCAGCCGCATACTCGAAGGGATGAAATGGCTGGGCCTGGATTGGGATGAGGGCCCCTTCTTCCAGAGCCACAACATCGAAGCCCACATCGCGTACGCCAGGGCCTTGCTCGACGCGGGCGCGGCCTATTACGACTTCTCGGATCCCGACGTGTTGGCGGCCGAACGCCAGGCCGCGCTGAAAGCGGGCAGGCCGTTTAAATATGACCGCCGCGGAATGGAGGCCGACCGGGAGCGCGCCGAGGCGCGGATAAGTGCGGGTGAGCATGCCGCCGTCCGATTTCTCGTAAGTGAAGGAGAAACCGTCTACCGCGACCTGGTGCACGGAGAAGTCCGGTTCGTCAACGAAAAACTCGAGGACTTTGTTCTGCTGCGCGGCGACGGCACGCCGACGTACATGCTCTCGGTGGTCGCCGACGACGCGGCGATGAACATCACCCACGTGATCCGCGGCGACGATCACATCGCCAACACACCCAAACAGATTATGCTCTACCAAGCTCTGAGCCGCCCCGCTCCACAGTTCGCCCACCTGCCGCTGATACTCGGGCCGGACAAGAAGAAGCTGTCGAAGCGCCACGGCGGCACATCCGTGGCCCAGTATATGAGCGAAGGCTACCTCCCGGAGGCGATGTTCAACTTCCTGGCGTTGCTCGGCTGGAGCCCGGGTGGCGACGACGAAGTGCTGCCGATAGCTGAGCTGGTCGAGCGCTTCGGATTTGAGGGGATCGGAAAAGCCGCTGCGGTTTTCGATACCTCCAAGCTCGAATGGATCAACAGCCAGTGGATAAACCGCAGCTCTTTCGATGATCTGCTCCCCCACGTCCGGCCCGAGATGGAGGCGCTCGGCACCTGGAGCGACGATCTCCTGGGCGACCGGAAAGCCTGGTTCGAGCGTGTGATCCTTCTGCTGAAGGACCGCTCGAAGCGCACATGGGACCTGGCGCGCGACGGGGGCTACTTCTTCAGCGAACCGAAAGAGTACGATGAAAAGTCCGTGAAGAAGCACTGCAAAGGAGCCGATCTTCCCGAGCACCTCGGGGCCCTGGCGAAGCGGCTGTCGGCAATTGCCGAGTGGACGACCGAGAACATCGAGACGGAACTGCGCTCGGTCGCCGAGGCGCGCGGGATCGGCGCCGGCAAGCTGATCCATCCGCTGCGCATCGGCTCAACCGGCATCGGAGTCACCCCCGATATTTTCACCATCTCGGAGTTGCTTGGGAAAGATGAAGTGCTGCAGAGGCTCGCAGCTTTCCAAAGCTACCTTTCGAGCAGTCATCGCGACCGGGCTTGAGCGCTGAGCGCCTGCCGGCGCAGAACCGACGCGCTGGCTGCAGCGTCGGCGATTCACTTCTCGGCGTAGTAACCCCTCTTGGTGCGGACGGTGAGGCCGCTGCGCGAGGTATTGACCTTCACGTTGCGCCAACGCCCGTCGAAGTCGGTGTTGCCGGGGATGTAGCCGATCGTGTAGGTGCGGCGCAGTTCCTCCGCGATGCGGGTGAACACTCCCGGCAGGTTCTTGAGCTCGCCGGGGAAGAAGGCCGCTCCGCCGGTCTCTTCCGCCAGACCGATGAATAGAACCTTGCGCGGATCGCTGCCCTTGCGGAACTTGTTGTCGGTTTTTCTGACGTCTTCGGGATCGGTCGGCGGCTGCTTGGTCTGCCTCGTCGGCGGCGGCGTTAACATTTCCTCGAGAATCACGCTCTCCTCGAAGATGGCGATCGAGTAGACCTTGATGCCCGCGCGGCGGACCGTCTCGACGGCCTCACCGATCGACAATTTGCTGTTCTCGTCCCAGCCGTCGGTCAGCAGGATAATCGCCTTGCGCCCGCTGACGTCGTCGAACATCGGCGCGACGCGGTAGAGAGCGTCGTTTATCGCCGTGCCGCCCTCCGGCTCCAGCTTTTCGATCTTTCTCTTTAATCCCTTTAAGTCGTTGGTGAAGCGGCTTAGCAAGTCGACCTCGTCGTTGAAGGCTATCAGGGAGGCCTGATCCTTGTCGGGCTTGAGGTAGTCGAGGAAGCCTTTCGCAGCTTCGATCGCCCGCCCCATCCTGCCGACATGTCGCATGCTGCCAGAGGTATCGATCAACATCGCCACTCGTATCGGCCTATCCTCGAGAGAGAAGTGGGTGATCTTCTGTTCCACGCCGTCTTCGAAGACGCGGAACTCATCCTGCTTGAGATCTCCGACCAGCCTGTCGCGCCAGTCGACCACCGTGGCGTCGAGCGTCACCAGGCGGGTGCGCAGGTAGTAATCGCTGCCTTCCAGCGGCTTGGTGCGCAGCTCTCCGCTGAGCCTGCGCCCGTCGATCAGGATCGCCACGGCCTGGACGACGCTGCCGTCGAAACCGCGGCCGAAATCGTACTCGACTTCATATGGGGGCGCCCCGGCGCTCCCGGCCATCCGCCCGTCGACGAGAAAGTCAACCCGCAGTATCCGCTCCTGCGGCAAATCCACCTCGGCGCGGATCATCAGAACACCGTATGCGTATTGCTCCGCGCCGGGTGAGGTCACCTTCACTGCCTCGGACAATTCTTCGCCGTAATCAAGCTGGCCGCCCGCAGCGGCTGGCTCCTCCTCGGCGCTGGTTTCCGCCTCCTCCGCTCTCGCCATCTCGAACTGATATCCGATCGCCACCACCTTCGCTTTGTGCGTGTAGGCCCCGAAATCGTGGAGAATCGAATATGGGGGGACCTCGTCGACCGCCACCAGCATTCCATCGACGTAGAAAGCCACGAAGTTGTAAGCCCGGCCGCCGAGCTCGGAGTCGCTCACCTCGATCTTCTTCTGACCCTTGACAAAGCTGTCGCGCTCCAGAAGCACCCAACCCCGCTTGCTGACACCGTCTCCGGATTCGATAAGCTCTGTCTTCTGCTCCTGGGCGGATGCCGTTAAACTCAGTAAAACAACCAGTACCGCGGCGCCGAAAGATCGCATGGCATTCCTCATTTTTTTCTTGTCTCATTCTACACGGCTTTCATGCCGGGTGCTGTAATCGGCCTTTCAATGGCCGGGCACGTTTGACACCGTATCCGGTGCCGTCTAAAATCCTGAGTGCAAAGGGGGTAAGGGAAACCGATGGCCACAGAAGAGCCTCCGAAACCGACGAAGCCGAAGAAGAAAGGTGGAATGAATCTTGTCGTTATCGGCGGCGGGCTGCTGTTGATTATTCTCGCCTTCGTACTGGGCCTTGCCTTGCGCCTGACAATGTTCAACGGGCAGGAAGATGAAGCCGATATCGAGAACGTCAGGTCGCTAAGATTCGAAACCGTCCACACCGGGCCCGGGGATTACGGTCTTCTGCGCGTCGACGTTTATTTCTCTTCAGCGGAAGCGGCCTCCGGCCTTAAAAAGCGCTATCGGGAGAGGTCGATCCGGCAGTTCAGGCTGGCGATCGATCAGGTATTCCGCACCGCGGGCGCGAGCGCATTCACACGCTCCGAGGGCGTCCTTGTCCCCTCCGAGCGGACCAAGCAACGCCTGCTGAGCGCCCTCGAGGCACAGGCGCGCGACATCTCGGCCGAAAGCAATGAAATGGAAGGCCGGCTAGTGGTAGCCGTCACCATCCACAACCTGCCTGATTAATTCTCAATCCGCCCGCCGGCGGAGAGGCAGCGTGGTATTCATCCGGGTGCCGACACCGGGCTCGCTTTCCGCTTGAATCAAGCCGCCGTGTTTACCGACGATCTGGCTGACCACCGATAGGCCCAAGCCCGTGCCGCCCTTGCGGGTGCTGAAAAAGGGGTCGAATATTCTCGCCAGATATTTTGTCTCGATACCCCGACCGGTATCCGCGACCACCACTACCGCGGCCTCCTTCCCCTCCACCGTAGTGATTCCGGAGGTCGAGACGGTCAGCGTGCCGCCACCCTCCATCGCTTGAATGGAATTCTGGGCGAGGTTCAACAGAACCTGCTTGAGCAATTCCGGATCGCCCTCCATCACGCCAAGCTTCTTGTCGAGCTTCAAGATGAGTTTTATGCCCTGGGCGCCCAGCAATTGCCCCATGAAAGAGAAGGTCTCGCCAACCAACTCGTTAAGATCGAGCTCTTCCGGGTGGATTTCAATGTCGCGGGTGAATGTAAGCATGTTGGAGACGACCGAATTCAGGCTCTTGACGCCGATGACTATGTTTTCGGCGAGCTTGCGGTCGTCGGGTTGCTTTAGATCACGGCTCAGCAGGGTGGCAAAGATTTCGATGCTGCCGAGCGGATTTCGAATCTCGTGTGCCAGCTCGGCCGCCACTTCTCCCATCGCCGCCAGCCTGCCCGCGCGCAATGCCTGTTCCTCCAGCGCTTTGAGCCGCGTCACGTCCTGAATCACCAGCAGCGAACCTACATTTTTCCCGGCGGAATCAAGCACCGGAGCGAATCCGAGGGAGAAATGAAACCTGCCTGTATCGCCCTTGCTTCCGGCTCTCGCCTCCATCTCAACCTCACGCGATCTCGGAGCTTCCTCGCCGGAAGTGAGGCATTCGGCCAGAAAATCGGCAATCGGACAGCTCCCAAACACCTCCTGGTAGGGCCGGCCCTCCGCATAGCCGTCCGGCACGCCGAGCATCCTCTCCGTGGCGCGGTTTGAGAGGGAAATCTCGCCGCCGGGAGAGAGGACTACGATGCCGTTGGTAATACTCTCGAGGATATTGTTGAGGAAATTGCTGATCCGCTCCTTTTCGGCCAGCTGCCGTTGCAACTCCTCGTTCGTCAGGGCAAGCTCCTTGGCCAGCCGGTCGGCCCGGATCTTCAGCTCTTCGTAGGAACGCTCGAGTTGCCGGGAGGCGCGGGAAAAAACATCGAACGCCTCCTTGAGCAGCTCGGGAACTTCCTCCGCTTCTTGCGGTTCGCGCCGGCCGCCCTGGGAGTCCTTTGTCACCGCCGCCTCCCGGGGGCGTTATCGCTGGAGGGTTCAAGTTCCTCCAGATTGAGGAGTGCCTGAGCGCTCCAACTGCTGTCCGGATAGAGCCTGATCAATTCGGCATAGATCGACGCGGCCAGGTTTTTCTCACCGAGACGCGCGTGACAATTGGCAGATTGAAACAGGGGAAAAGCGATATTTTCGGAGTTGCCGAAGAGGGCGATGTACAATTCGTAATAACCGGCAGCCATTCTGATCTGGCCGCCGTCATAATAGAGATCGCCCAGGGCAAGATAGGCGTCGCGAAGATAGCCGTAAATCGTGGCGCTTCCCGGCACCCCGTCGCCAAACTCCAGCAGCAAGCGCTCGAACATCTCAAGAGCTTCCCCGCTCTCGCCGATGCGCTTGGCCACCATCGCCAAGCGGAACATCGCGGTCGCCATCAGCCGCGGAGTATTGAGCTCCGCGGATCGCTCTCGCCAGTAGGCTCTTAGCTCATCGATATCTCCGCGCCTATAATGAACATCGAGGACAAGCAGAAGTGCCTCTTCCCTCTCAATTGCCGAGAGGTCCAACTTGAGGAAATCGTGCAGAGCGGCGAGGGCGCTGCCATAGTCACCTTCCGCCGCTCTCACGCGCGCAAGCCCTATGGTGGCGAAGCGTCTTATGCGTGTCACCTCACCCTGCATCATCAGGTCGTGGTAGAGTTCCTCGGCCCGGTCGTATATCTGCACCCGAGAGAAACTTTCCGCCAGTCTTAGCTTGTCCTGCTGGGAAAGCGAGAGCTCGCCGCCGTCTCGGAGATAGATATCCACATACGAGGGGAAGTCGCCCTCTTCGTACGACTTTTCCATCAACTGCCGCGCAACCACCTCGTATTCAGAGCGTGCCGAATCACCTATCTCGAGGTGAGCGAAATCGTAGACCAGAACCCGGTAATTCTCGAGCGCTCGCCGCCCGTCGCCGGCCATCAGATAGTGACGAGCCAGCAGGAGCCGCGCTATGGCTTGCATCTCAAGCCTCAACCCTCTTTGAATTACCTCTTCGAGAAGCTCGACCGCGGCAGGCATGGCGAGGTCGGTTTCCAGGTCGAATCCTGCCAGGTCGGCAGTCTGAATTATCCGCAGGAGAGCAACATCCGAAAGTCGCAGGCTTTCGTCGCTGGCGGCGGCACGTTGGAGATCCGCAAGCAGCAGCAGCTCGCGGTAATGGGCCAGAGCCTTGCGGAACTGCGATTCTCTCTGCCCCGAATCCGTCGCTTCCATGCCGATTTCGCGCTCGAGATCTCCCAGCCGCAGAATGGCGTGAGCGTGGATCCGGTGGCTGGGGTAGTCTTCAATTATGTCCTTCAGCACGATGCCCGCCGGGTCGTAATCTTTGTTGAACAGGAGTATCTCCGCCCATCGGAAGGCCAGCTCCGGCTCCCCATCCATCAACTCCGGATCGTGCTCGAGCAGGCGCAAGATAATTTCCTTCGCCTTGGCGTAGTCCTCGAGATGGTAATAACAGTCGGCAAGTTTGACAGCCGCCGCGCGTGCTTCAACTGAAGACGGCGCGCGCTCAGTCACGCGCAAGAACGGTTGGATGGCTTGCTCGAAATCGGCACGGTCGTAATAGGACTGCGCCATCAGCAGATCAATCTCCGTTCTCTGTTTCGCTGAGGGAGAACGGGACAGCGCATCTTTGAAGTGCCCTTCCGCATCGGCAACCAGCCCCAGGGCAAGCTTGGCTTTGCCGAGCCCGATGAAGCCTCGCACGGCTTCGGCCGACTCGTCAAAACGCTCCAGGGCCCGACTGTAGGCCTCAACAGCACCCGAAAATCTGCCGGCCGCGAGAAGGCAATCGCCAAGGGCGACTGCCGCTTCCGCACTCCGCGGCCCGTCGGGATTGGCGGCGAGATAACTTCGGTACAGTTCGATCGCCTGCTCGTACTGCTGCTGCAGGTATAGCCTGGCCGCTCTCTCGAGAGTGTCGTTATCCGCTTGGCTACCGAGCCTGGCGGCAGTTGTCACCGGCAATAGCAGCAAGAGCACGATAAGCGGAAACAGCAGCCACCAAGCCGATTTATTGAAGTGTCTGGTCATAAATCCCACGAATTCAACCACGCAGCCTAGCAGCATGGCACCCACGCGGCAAGATCATGCGATCACAAATCCTCCGCTATGATCTTGTCAGTGTCGGACGCTAATGACTATAATAGCAAACAGTTCAGTACCGTTGGCCATCAATTAGCAAAAACCTCACCCGCCCTGCGGTGTTGGCGAAGCGATAATCAACCAGTATCAGAGCGTGAAAAAATGGATTTTGCAGTTGCCGTAGCGATTTGCGTGCTGGTGGGTCTGGCAGCAGGAGCGTTGGTGCGCATCCGCGGGAAGCATTCTTCCTTCGGGTTGATATACCTGCACGTCGCGCTGCTTATCGCAATCCTACTGTTTGCATTCTACCTTTTCGCCCGCCTGGGGCTGAATCCCTGGTCTTTAGCGGTAATCCCGCTGGTCAGTTTGATTCTGATTTACTTGATAGTGCGTAAGGCGGTGGCAAAGGTCCTGCAGGTGCGCTGACCTTCCAACCCGATGTGAACCTGGATTACGTGATGCTATAGAGAAGCTGGTGCGTGCTTTACTCGGCCTTCTCTTCTTCGTCGGAGCCGGGCTCCCCCTCGGCAGTCGTTTCAGCCTCGGCGACGGGCAATTCCTCGACGGGTGTTTCCGCCTCGGTAGCTGAAGCCTCCTCAGCGGGGGCTTCGGCAGCCTCGGCCGCCTGCGGAATCACGCCGCCCTCGGGCTCGACCACAACTGTCACAGGAAGGCTGACTTCCGGGTGAATCCGGGCCGAGACCTCGAACTCCCCAACGCGCTTGATCGGCTCGCTGATGACAAGACGGCGCCGGTCGATTTCAAATCCCTTTTTAGCGAGGGCTTCCGCAATTTCGGTGGTCGTGACCGACCCGTAAAGGATGCCCTCCTCGCCTGCTTTCTTGGTGAAGACCAGCCGCGTGCCGCTATAGCGGGCGGCGATCTCCTCCGCCTCTGCTTTCAGCTTGCCTTCCTTGATTGCCACGAGGCGCTTCTCCTGTTCGAACTGCTTGAGGTTGCCTTCGGTCAGGGGCAGGGCAAGCTTTTGGGGGATGAGAAAGTTGCGGGCATAGCCGTCCTTGACCTTGACTATTTCTCCGGGACGACCGAGATTTTCTACGCTCTGGCGCAAGATGATCTTCATGGTACTACCTTAATCCGAGGTGTAGGGCAGCAGCGCGATGTGACGCGCCCGCTTGATCGCCCTGGTCAACTGGCGCTGCAGGTGAGCGCGGGTGCCGGAAATCCGCCTTGGTTGAATTTTGCCTCGTTCGGGCGTGAAATTTTGCAGCAGGCGAACATCCTTGTAATCAACATACTCGATTTTCTGGGCGGTAAGCTTGCATATCTTGCGGCGCCGGAACATGAAGCGCCGCAGGGAACGCTCGCGCTCTCGCTTGTTGCGGGATGCCATCTCTATTTCTCCTCCTCAGCGTCCTCGCCTTCGGCTTTCTCAACAGCCTCTTCAGCCTCGGGCGTTTCAGGAGCCTCGGGAGCTTCCTCTCCGTCGGAGACCTCGGCCGGGGCTGCTATCTCCTCGGCTTCCGGCGTTTCCGCGGCGGGCTCCTCGGCAGCCGTTGCTTCGATCTCTTCAGTCTCGGGCGCTTCCGGAGCTTCGGGTGCTTCCTCCCCACCGGAGACCTCTGCCGGGGTTGCTATCTCCCCGGCATCCGGCGTTTCGGCGGCGGGCTCCTCGGCAGCCGTTGCTTCGATCTCTTCAGTCTCGGGCGCTTCCGGAGCTTCGGGTGCTTCCTCTCCGCCGGAGACCTCGGCCGGGGCTGCTATCTCCTCGGCTTCTGGCGTTTCGGCGGCAGGCTCTTCAACAGTTGCTTCGCCGGCTTCCGCTTCGGGTGCCGGCGCTTTTGCCTTGGGCTCAGCCGCAGTCGGCTTAGGCTCGCGCTTTTTCTTCTTCTTCCTCGGCGGAGGCTCCATCTGGAGGGCCAGGCGCAGTTCCTCTTGAGTGAATATCTTGTGCTTCTTGCCCTTTAGCTCTTTGTCCAGACGCACGGTCAGAAACCGGAGGCACTCATCGGCCAGTTTAAGGCGGCGCTCCAGTTCCTCTACCGTCTTGCCCTCGCCGCCATAAAGGAAATAGTAGTAGATGCCTTCCTTGTTATGCTTCAGTTTGTAAGCAAGGCGGCGCTTGCCCCAGCATTCCTGCTTGATGATCTTGCCCCCGAAGTCGTAGATCACCTCGTGAACCATGTCGGAGAACTCCTCACGAGCCTCCTCGCCGAGCTTCGGCGGGCATATGTAAATCGTTTCATAGATGCGCAATGAAAATACCTCTTCTCGTCTCTAAGCCCCTCTTAGCGGAGCGGGCCTTTCTACTACACAGCGTCTGCGCACGCAACTCCACCTTGCCATCACGGCAAAGAGGAGAGAAATTATCACGCTGTTTACCACGACGCAAGCCCTTTTATCGCCGATTTTTGGTCAGACGTCCTTCCAATCTGAACGAATTATTGCCACTCTGTCAAATCCGCGGGAAGCCCTTAAATTACTGTTGAGATCAAGGGGAGCGGTCACAAGTCATAACGGGATGCCCGCTTCTCACCAGCCTTCTTCCGCCGACTGCCTTGTAACTCTCGGCTCCCCACTCTAGAATTGAGCGCGAATCGAGCGAGGGAATCATGACCCGCAAGCAATACCTGGAAGACAGCTACACCAAGGAGTTCGAGGCGAGAATCATCGGCTCGGAACCCGCCACCGACGGCTGGGAAGTGCTCCTCGAGGAGACATACTTCTACCCTGAGTCGGGCGGCCAGCCGGCCGACCGGGGAACTCTCGGAGGGTTGCCGGTGCTCGATGTGCAACTGCGCGGTGACGACGTTGTCCACTTGCTGGAATCGGAACCGCCGGCCTCCCCGGCGCCCGCGAAGATCGACTGGCGGCGCCGCTTCGACCACATGCAGCAGCACACCGGACAGCACCTGTTGACCGCCGCGATTATTAAACTCTTCGACGCCGACACCGTCGGCTTTCACCTCGGCGAGCAATTCAGCACGATCGACGTCACCCTGCCGGGCCTCAACCACGAGAGGCAGCGCAAGGCGGAGAGGTTGTGTGCAGATTGGATCGCGGCCGCTCTGCCCGCAAAAGTGGATTACGTCTCGATCGACGAGTTCCGCCGAATGAGCCTGCGAAAAAAAGCGTTGCCTGAGGAGATCACCGGACAGGTCCGCCTCCTGCGCATCGGCGACGATGTCGATGTGGCTCACTGCGGCGGCACGCATGTGCGAAACACGGCCGAAATCCAGCTGATCAAGATCATCGCCACCGAGAAGGTCCGCGACACCACGCGCATCAGCTTCCTCGCGGGACATCGCGCGCTCGATGACTACTCGGCCAAGCACGATTTGCTGGTTGTTTTGGCAACCGATCTCACCTGCGGCATCGAAGCCCTGCCGGCGACCGTCGCAAAGCTCAAATGGCAAGCCCGAGATTCGCATAAACAGCTCAAGAAACTGCGCAAGGAAATGATCTCCGGCATGGCGGAGAGCGAGGCCGGCGCCGCGGAGAAGGCCGGCGATTTTCAGATTCTCGTGCGGCGCTACGACGGTTGGGACGCAGACGAGTTAAAAACGCTCGCCGGAGCGGTTACAGCTGTGGACCCGAAGATTATCTTCTGCGCGGGCGGCGGCGACGCGGATAAGGGCATGCTGGTGCTCGCGGCGGGTGCGGCTTTCGACGGCGATCTCGGAGAAATTATCAAGGGCCTACTGCCCTTGTTCGACGGGCGCGGGGGAGGCCGCGGGCGCTTTGCCCAGGCGGCGGGAGACCATGCGAAATTGGACGCCGTCCTCCAAACCGCGCGTAAATCCCTTGGCGCCGGCTGAGTAAGGATCCAAATTGAGCGAATTCGACAACAAAGACCTGGACAATTTCGAAACCCTGGTTGAAATCGTCAGAAAACTGCGCTCGCCCGAGGGCTGCCCCTGGGATCGCGAGCAGACCCACAGTTCGCTCCGCCAGTTCGCCGTCGAAGAGGCGTATGAGGTGGTGGAAGCGATCGAAGACGAGGACCTCGACCGCCTGCGCGAGGAACTCGGTGACCTGCTGCTGCAGGTGATCCTTCACGCCCAGGTCGCCGCCGAGGAAGGCAGGTTCGAAATTTCCGACGTCGTCAAGAGCATCAACGAGAAGCTTATCCGCCGTCATCGCTGGGTCTTCGGCGACGAGGAAGCGGCATCGCCGCAGGCCGCGCTCAAGAGCTGGAACCGCGTCAAGGTGGAGGAGCGCGGCGGACCCGAGAACGGCGCCTCGATCCTCAGCGGCATCCCGAAGGGCCTGCCGGCGCTCTTCAAGGCGCTCTCGCTCTCCAAGAGGGCCGCGCAGGTCGGCTTCGATTGGGAGAAAAGCGAAGACGTCGTCAAGAAATTGCACGAAGAGATCCATGAGCTGGAGGAGTCGGTGGCCGACGGTTTCGAAAAGGAGATTGAGGAAGAACTCGGCGATATCCTTTTTGTGATGGCCAATGCCGCCCGCAAGCTGGGGATCAACCCAGAGCTTGCGCTTCAGCGAGCCAACCGCAAATTCAGGCGCCGCTTCCGCCACATCGAGGAAAAGCTGGCCGAGCGCGGCAAGACTCCCCAGGATTCCGATCTCGAAGAAATGGACGCTCTCTGGGACGAGGCGAAGGCTCGCGAGCGCGAGTGACCCGTCAAGCCGGTGATGTCAGGACGGCCATGGACCGCACGCTTCCGGCCTGTATAATTGATCGCGATAATTCAAATAAGGTGATATGGATGCGAGCACTCCTCACAGCCCTGGCAGTCCCGGCTGTCTTGATACTTGCCGCTTTCCCGCCCGCAGCCGTCGGCAACCAAGCCGATGGAAGAATGATGCTCACGCTCGTCAGGATCGAGGATCGCATCGAAATCACCTCTGTTTCGGTGTTTCCCGGGGCGGCCCCGTCGGCAAAATCAGCAGGAAGTCATCAATGGACGATCACGAGTGCCGACGGCGGAAAATTAGCCTCCGGCCGGGTTGAGATACCACGGTTCATCGTCCAGGAAAGGGTCGACGAGAATGGTGACTTCTTCGGCAGGGCCGAGCCTTTCGCGGGTCCTCTCACCCTTGTTTTGCCCTACTATCGGAACGCTGGGAGGCTGGTGCTGCGATCCGGCGGCAGAATAGTTATGGAGCACAATCTGGCCGGGATCGAACCTTTCGTGAGGCGCGCATCCGTAACCTCCGACGGCTTGAAGCCCAATCCCCCGGACTTCCGCGGCTACCTGAAGGAGCTTGAAGCACGACGGGGAGCCGGCGGTAATAAGAGCCATGAGTCGATGCCGGCGGCAGTCGATTCATCCGCCGTGAAACAGACTGTCAAGGGCAGGATAAAAGTTGTCGGGATCAAGGATTATTCTAAGATCCGCGCTGTAGTGTCCTTCCACCGGATCGGCAAAGAAGAAAGCTCTGTGGAAGCCCTGAGCGATGACGAGGGCGGTTTCACAGTCAAGCTGGAGCCGGCAAAATACCTGGTCATGGCAAGCTGCTACTATAAGGACCCGGCATTTGGCGGGCAGGAGGTTTTGCTCTATCCGAATCCGATGATCGTCTCCGACTTCAACCCAAGGGCAGGCTCTCTCAAGCTGAAGTGGCGCCTTAACCGGCTTTTTCGAGGCCGCTTGGTTATCGAAGGTGGGGGAAGCACCGCCGGCAAGGTCTACGTGCTCGAACGCAAGCACTCGGGTTCAGCCTACCAGCCCTACTACGTTGCCAGGATTGACACCAATGCGAAGGGTAGATTCGCCCTGCGGCTGCCGCCAAGAGCATTCGTGATGATCGCCCTGCCGAATCCGCAGGAACCGGCCGGGGAACTGCTGACGATAGTCAATGTACCGAAAGAATCGAAGCTGTGGCAGCGGCTGGTGTGCCCGCGCATCGGCGATGTCTCAGGCGCTGATTTGAAGAAAATTTGGGATGCAGGACCCGAGCGGACAAAGCTGAACCTCGTTTTCATGGCCGAGGCATATACCTCCGGCATGGAGAGCTTCAGCGACGCCAACGGCAACGGCATCTGGGACGGCGACCTGCTGCTCGACGAGAACGGCAACGGCAACCTCGACGAGGGTGAGCACTACAACGACCGCAACCGCAACGGCGTCTATGACGCGCCGGAATCCTTCGTGGACCTCAACGGCGACCGTATCTGCAACCGCTTCGAGCGCGCGAAATTCGAGGCCGACGCCGCCCTCGCCGCCGCGGCTGTGCTCAGTTTTCATCCCTTCAACGATTACGCCGACGCGATCAACGTCTACACCTGGTGGATCAGTTCCGAGCACGGCACTCAACAATTCACCGGCGCCCGGCCCTGGCGAAACATGAACACCTACTTCGGCGCCTACTGCTACGGCACCGGCGGATTCCAGTCCTCCTCCATCAACAGGGCGGCCAAGGCGGAGGCGATGCAACTGCTGCCCAACGCCGGGGAGATCGTGCCGGTCGTGCTGGTCCACGACCCGTTCGACGCGCTGCGGGCAAACGCCAATTTCAATTTCGGCCGCATCCTGCTTTCGGCGGAGGACAGCCGGGCGGGTGCGGTTCTGATCCACGAACTGGGCCACAGCGTCGGCAATCTCGCCGACGAGTACATCTATGAAAACGCCGGCCGCGGGCCGTCATGCGAGCCAACGGAGGCTAATATCACCATCGTCACCGATCCCGCCGGCGCCAAGTGGGCGCAATTCATCAGGGGTAACCCGCCCGTGCCGACTCCCGATTGGTACGACGGCTACGGACTGTTCGAAGGCGCATGGTTCTACAGCTACGGTGTCTACCGGCCGACCGGCAACTCGATGATGCGCAGCACGTCCTACCCCTTCTTTGAAGTGAATGCCGGACAGCTCGACGAAGTGTTGGCGGAGTTCAGATAGAACTTGCCGCGACCGGATTCTCCTGCACCCGGGTGGAAATCCCTCGACGTCCCGATAAGCAATTGTCTGGACCCATGCCTGCAATAATCAATAGACAAACAACTATTCGGCATTAAACTCTAGATTGAGATTCCAAAAAGGGTGGCATCAAATGAGGAAAATTCTATTTGCAGGTTTTCTATGGGTGTCGGCTGCCTCGATGGTTGCCGCAGCCGCTCCCGAAAGCGTTTCTGCTGATGGCAAACTTATCGTTACGGTAGAGAGGGATGGGGGGGAATTCTCTATCAAGGACATCCTTGTCGTCCAGGGTGCCGCCCCGGCAATTCACGTCGACGGAGACAATTCTTTCCGTCTGCTGGGCGGTGACGGCGAAATCCTGGCCCAGGGCAGATTGCATATCCCCCGCTATGTCTACCACGATAAGGCGGATCGCAACGGCAAACTGGACGGCTTCCGCCGCCCCATTGACGGCCCGGTCACCATCACACTGCCTTACTTCAAGGCGGCTGAAATAGTCGAGATCCACGGAAAGGACGGTGAACTGCTTTTACGCGAAGAGTTGAATGAAACCGCGTTCCGCAAAGCCGTACCGACAACCGCCGGGTCGCCGGGCGGCAGCGCTCTCGGCGAGTACTTGCGCACTCTTGAGCCAAGGATCCCGGCGCCCGGGGTGAAACCCTCTCATCCAGCGAAGCCGACTGCCTATGACCCGGCCAAGGTCACTGTCACCGGCGCGGTCAGCGTTCCGGGGGTCAGCGAATATCGCCTGATCTGGACTTACATCGCGTTCTACAAACACTCCGACGGCACCTACGTCGACTATGCCAACACCGACACCTCCGGCAACTTCAGCATCCAGCTGGATCCCGGCGACTATTACATCGAAGCCACCTGCTGGTATTACGATCCCGCCTTTAACGAGAAGCCGGTGCTTCTCTATCCCTCACCCCTGACCATCGCCAAATACTCCACCGGTGCAGGCAGCCCTCTGGCGTTGAACCTGAAATGGGATTTGAACAACCTCTTCAAAGGCCT
>DATKUA010000162.1:0-7751 GCA_035530855.1 Acidobacteriota bacterium
CGCCTCAATGCGTTCAGCTTGTCGTATCTCTTGTTTCCAAACATCGTGTCGCAGCTCCCGTTGAAAAGTCCGGTGATTATAGAGTGTACCACAAGGGTGGTCAAATCGATCAGTTCACAGGTAATTAACTCTGACGCAACCCCTCGAAGCGAGCTCTTTTTTAAGGATTCTTTGCAGGCCGCACCGCCATCCGCTACAATTCGGCGTCGCCTATCAAAACGCCTGGAAAGGAAAACAAAAGATCAGATGGCAAGCGAAAAGATAAACGTGATGCACATCTGCGACCACCTCGGCTGGGAGGGATCGCGGATGCACGGTGTCAAGCGTCTATTCACATACATCTTCCCGCGCCACAATACCGAGCGCTTCAACCTCAGCCTGGTGTCGCTACGCCGACGCGATCTCAGCGAGGAGCGTCTGGAGGACTACGGCATCAACATCTACTACCTCGGCAAGCACAAGTTCAATCCGCGCACCTACTGGGCATTGAAAAAGCTCGTGAAGAAGGAGAACGCGCACATCCTGCACATGCACGGCTACGGCGCCACAACCTTCGGCCGCCTGGTCGGCTGGTTCAACCGACGTGCCACCATCCTGCACGAGCACGCCAACCTCACCGGCATGTACCCCGGCTACCTCGCGCCCGTCGACAAGATTCTGGCGAAGCATACCGACTTAGCTATGGCCGTCGGTCAGAGCACGATGGATTTCACGCTCAAGTACCGCCACACAGTCCCCGAGCGGACGAAGCTGGTTTACCTCGGCGCACCGATGGAGGAATTCTACCCCCGCAGCACGGAGGAGATTACCGAAAACAGAAAGAAATTCGGTGTGCCCGACGGCCACTTCGTCGTCGGCACCGTCACCCGCCTGCACCCCAACAAGGGCAACCAGTATCTCGTGGCGGCGGCGAAGATTATCCTCGAGAAGTATCCCAACCCGATCTTCCCGATCGTGGGCGAGGGGCCGTTGGAAGACGAACTGCGCGCGCAGGCGGAGGAGTTGGGGATCGCCGACAAGGTGCAGTTCTGGGGCTTCCAGAGCGACGTGCCGGCTGCGATGAGCACCTTCGACGTGATGGTCTACCCCTCGCTCTGGGAGGGCACACCACTGACATGCTTCGAGGCAATGGGTATGGGTAAAACGCTCGCCTCGACTCGCTGCGACGGCCTAATGCAGGTCCTCATCGAGGGCGAGACGGCGCTGATGTGCGAGATGCGCGATCCCGACGGGCTCGCCGACATCATCGTCCGCTTGCTCGGCGATCCCGAATTGCGCGAGCGCCTGGGCAAGGCAACGCTACGAGAGAGCGAGAAGTACGACATCCGTAATTTCGTGCGGTTCTGCGAGGGCGTCTATGAGGAGCTGCACGGAGAATATTTCGGCGAAGGACGGCGGAAATGATCGATCCCAGAGAGTTGACTCCGATTCAGATCAAACAGGCCGCGGGGCGCTTGCGAGGCGGGCAGTTGATGCGCTTTGTCGACTCGACGTTGTTGGCGCCGCAGGCCACGTCTGACGAGATTAACCGCCTGGTGGACGACGCCGTCAAACTGCGTGCCCACCTCTGTTTCAATCCGGCGCACATGCAGCGAGTGCTTGAGAGACTTGAGACTTTTCGCGACCGCATGGAGAAGAAATCGCTGGTAGCAACCGTCGTCGGCTTTCCCCTTGGCGCCACGACCACCAAGATCAAAGTCGCCGAGACCGAAGAAGTGCTGGCGTTGGGTGCCGATGAGATAGACATGGTCGCCAACCACGGCCTGCTCAAGTCGGGCGAGACCGACGCCTACGTCGCCGACATCGACGCCGTGGCCGAAACGATCTCCTCCTTCAACAAAAAGAGCAGCGCGCACCGACTGCTGAAGGTGATCATCGAGTGCTGCTTCCTCAACGACGGGGAGAAGGAGTTCGCCGCCGCGGCGATCAAGGATATCGGGCGCAAGCGAGGCATCGACGTCCTCGTCAAGACATCCACCGGCTTCGCCCAGCCGCCGGTCGGCGTGCCGGTCGGGGCCACGATCAGCGACGTTCTCTTGCTTCGCCGCGTTGTCGGCGATTACTGCTCCAAGGAAAACCGCGTCGGCGTCAAGGCAGCGGGCGGCATCCGCGACGCCACCGCAGCTGTCAGAATGCTGATTGCAGCCGGAGCTTTCGATTACGACCTCAACCTCAAGTACGAGACTTACCACTCCGTTCGCCTCGGCACCAGCAACGCTGCAGCCCTCGCCCGCGACTTCGACGACGTCTACAGCGGTTGGTGAAACAGGAGACGATCCTTGTCACAACGAACTTATTGAGTTACATTTCGTTCACTTCTATGGATTACGTTTCTCTTCTAATTCAGCGGGGGATTAAATATGTCATTGGTCAACTGCCCTGAGTGCAGCCAACAAGTAAGCGACAAGGCGGCCTTCTGTCCGCACTGCGGTTATCCCTTGATGGGCGAGGCGCCACCGGGTAAGGACTGGTTTGAGAGTAACTACAACCGGATCTTCAGGCTCGCAATCGGCATTCCGATCGCCATAGTCGGCGCGCTGCTCATCGCAGCAGTCATTTGGATTTTCTTTGTGAGCCGAGCAGGGATGATGCCGTAACAAGACAGGAATTGCATCTTCCTTCGCCTAATTATCTCTACAATAAAACAGGGATAGTTCCCTTCTAAATTACTTTGCACGACAGCGTATCTTATCTCGCTAGAAAATTACTTTCTGGTGTGATTATTGGGAAAATTCGACATTAAATAGGAAACCGTCCCTATTTGATCCTACCGACAATGGAAGCCAACACCTGTGAAAAAATCATCGAACCAAGACAGTTAAGGAAAAGGATAGCTGTTTTTATTTCTTCTTCAGCAAAATCTTTGCTTCTCGCACAATGTACTCAGGTGTGAGATGGAAATAAACCATCAGCTCCTCAGGGCCGCCGGAGCGGCCAAAGGTGTCGGGTACGCCCATGATCTTCATCGGCACCGGTGAATGCTGGCAGACCACCTCGGCGACGGCGCCGCCCATACCGCCCTTAATCGTGTGCTCCTCGATGGTGAGGAGCGCGCCGGTCTCGACGCAGGCTTTTACGATTCCGTCGACGTCGATCGGCTTGATCGTGCTGAGGTTGAGCACGCGCGCTTGGATGCCCTCCCTCGCCAGTTCCTCGGCCGCTTGCAGGCACTGGTAGACAGTATAGCCGATGCCGACGAGGGTGATGTCGCCGCCCTCGCGGCAGACGTGCACCTTGCCGAAGCGGAACTGGTAGTCGTCGGGAAAGAGCACCGGGAACTTGGCGCGGGAGACGCGGACGTAGACGGGGCCGGGAACGTCGATGATCGTGCGGATCATCGAGCGCGTCTCGATGCCGTCGGCCGGGCAGCAGACCTTCATGTTGGGCAGCACGCGCATCAACGTGAAATCCTCGATCATCTGGTGGCTGGCGCCGTCCTCTCCTGTGGTGATGCCGCCGTGACTGGCGACGATCTTGACGTCGAGGTTGGAGAGGCAGATGCTCTGGCGCACGACCTCCCAAGCACGGCCGGTGGCGAAGATGGCAAAGGTGGAGGCGAAGGCAATCTTGCCGGAGGCGGCGAGGCCGGCGGCCGTTCCCATCATGTTCATCTCGGCGATACCCATGTTGAAAAAGCGGTCGGGAAACTTTTCGCCGAAGAGTGCTGTCTGGGTGCTGTGAGCAAGGTCGGCGTCGAGGACGACGATATCCTCTCTCTCCTCTCCCAGCTCCACGAGGGTCTGCCCGTAGACGTTGCGTGTACCCAGCAGCTTGACTTCGCCGCTCACGTCACCGCCCCCAGCTCTGCGAGCGCCTGGGCGAGTTCCTCGTCGCTGGGAGCGTTGCCGTGGAAGCGCAGGTTGTTCTCCATGAATGAGACGCCCTTGCCTTTGACCGTTTCGCCGATGACCACTGTCGGCTTGCCGGTAGTATTCTCGAAGTTATTGAGCGCGTTGTACATCTGCTTCATATCGTGCCCGTTGATCTCGAGCGCATTCCATCCGAATGACTTCCATTTCTCGGCGATCGGATAAATCCCCATCACCTCGGAGACGTTCCCGTCGATCTGCAGGCCGTTGTTATCAACGAAGGCGCAGAGATTGTCAATCTTGTAGTGGGCAGCGCTCATCGCCGCCTCCCAGACCATCCCCTCCTGCAACTCTCCGTCACCGAGGACAGCAAAAACACGGTTGTCCTGGCGGTCCAAGCGCGAGGCGAGGGCCATGCCGTTGGCCGCGGCGAGCCCCTGACCGAGACTGCCGGTGGAGATCTCGATGCCCCTGACGTACTTGCGCTCCGGGTGGCCCTGCAGCCTGCTGCAGAGTTTGCGGAGGCTCATCAGCTCCAGCTTGTTGAAATAGCCGGTGCCGGCCATACAGGAGTAAAGCGCCGGGCTGGCGTGCCCCTTGGAAAGCACGAACCGGTCGCGCTCCGGCCAGTCGGGCTCCTCGGGACGGTGGCGCATCGCGTCGAAGAACAACACCGTCATCCAATCAATGGCGCTGAGGCTGCCGCCGGGGTGGCCGCTGCGGGCGGCATGGATCATCCGCAGGATGTCGATGCGCAGTTCGCGGGCAATGTTGCGCAGACGCTCTTCTTTCTCTTCAGAAAGCTCGTAATGGCGCGGTGTCTTTGGCATTTCGATTTGTGCAAAACGATAGTGTATATCTGATAAACAGGGTTGCCTTATTCCGCCCTGATAGTAGCAGATGAACCTTAAAACGCAAGGGATTAAAAGACAAGAAAAGTGGCAAAATCCGAATCTACCGGGCAAAGAATACGACGCCGCTCAGGATGCCTCCCTTAGTGCCACTTTGACAAAAGGCTTTTCGTTGGGAGGCATGTCGCTGTAGACGACTCCGGCGGCAGTGTTGTAACGGTAAATCACTGTCTCACCGCGGCTTATGGCCTTTGCCGCCGCATAGGAATTGTCGATCTGGCTGTTGCTGATTTCGCCGTCGACCCGGCTGTAGATGGCCGAGATTTTCTCGATGTAACGTTTGGTTTCCCGGTATGGCGGGACACCTCCGTGCCGTTGCACGGCACCGCGGCCGGCATTGTACGCTGCCAACGCCAGCTTGAGTTCGCCGTCGTAAACGCGCAACAGATCTGCAAGGTGGTGGGTCCCGGCTTCAATATTCTGAGCGGGATCAAAAACATTGGTGACCCCGTAGTCGCGAGCCGTCCCGTCCATCAGTTGCATGATCCCCTTCGCCCCGGCCTTGCTCACCGCCCGGTAGTCGAAGGCGCTCTCCACCTGAGCCACTGCCGCAACCAGCCCGGCATCAAGCCCATGTTTTTTAGAGGCGGCGTTGATCATCTCGTGATAGGGAACCTCGCTGCCGACTACGCGGGGCTTGGTTTGGATTTTACTTCCCGAGAGATCCATCTCGACGGCACCATCGCGAGGCATGTCGGTGAAGTGGATCGTGCCGTCTTCGTCGACGTAGGTGTAGACCCTCTCCTGCGCACCGGCGACTCCGGCCGACAGCAAAACAAGGGCTGTCAGGATTGCAGCAACTCTCACCAGGATTTCATCCTAACTTCTTGTGTGCAAACGGATTATACCAGATTTCGCCTTTATTTTCATCATTTTTCGAGAGGATTATGTCTATAAATATCTATCCTAAACAATGGCATTTCTCTTTTTGGGACATGTCGCAGACTTCAAGTAAAATGCAAATGGGTTCATTTCTCAGAAGTGCCTGGCAACACTGCCGTTAAACAGGTAACTGTCCCTGATTAATGCCATCCGGAAATCTTGGCCAACTCGGCAAGGTTGGCAACCACAAGGTCAGGCTTGACTTCCACCTGAGGCGACGGAGTCGCACCCCAACCTCTTCTACCCCGGCGGCGGTCGACCCAGACTGTCGCCAAACCCAGCGCCTTGGCGGGGACGTGGTCGTGGAACAGGCTCTGCGCCACGTGCAGGATCTCGCTGCGCCCTACACCCATTTCTTCCAGGAGATCGAATGCGAGTAAAAACGGCCGCGTGTCAGGCTTGTAGGCACCCGCGTCCTCGGCGGTGATGATAGCATCGAAAGTGACGCCCAGTCTCTCATTCGAACGGGCGAACGAGGCACGGTCGACATTGGAAATGATCGCCAGCTTGAAATTTTTCTTTAATTTGCTCAGCGCTTCCGCGGTGTCGTCAAAGGCAGGCCATTCGCCCACCGACATCGCAAGAGTCTCCGCAGTTTTGGAATCAGGAGCAACTCCATAACCGGCGGCCATTTCGTTCATCACTTCCTTGAGCAGATCGCTGTAGAGCCCGCCGGGCATGAATTCCTCGACCCTCGATTCTGCTTGCGCGTAATCCTCGAGCAGTTTCTCGTCGGTCACCTTGAAACCTTTGTCGTCGGCCCACGGCCGCAGAACATTGAGAATACCCGTCTCCCAATCGATCAGCGTGCCGTAGCAATCAAAGGTCAGTGCCTTGAACTGAGCGAGATCAATCATCAAACTACCCTACAAACAGTGTCGTAATCCTTCTCAGGAACAGGTGTCCTACAGGATCTGTTGCCTGACTGCCTAGCCCTGAGAAAGACCGATATTGAGTTAACTCCCTATTACACTAATCGCCTTCCGGAACTCCCACAGCCTACTCGCGCAATAACTGACCTACAAGTTTGTCATATCGAGAAACGGTGTCTTCGTCGGTCCACTTGTCGAAGTAGTACCGGACTTCCCCCTCCTTGTCTATCAGGCACACATAGCCGAGCAGACTGAGGCCAAAGAGCGATGGTGTTCTGACATTTTCGGGACCGGTTTCATCAAGGAGAAAGTGAAACGGCAGGCCTTTTTCTTTAACAATATCGGCAACCATCTGCTCTGTGGTCCGCTTCATCGAGATAGCCAGGAATTCAAAACCCTGGTCACGGTACTTTTCATATACTGGGGCTAGTAGTGGCAACTCCACCAGGCAGTGCCCTCAGGTGTGGGCCCAGAAGTAAATCAGAATCACTTTGCCCTTGAGAGACGCCGGTGAAACTTCCCGTCCCTCCAAATCGTTCAATGTGAACTGCGGGGCCGCCTTCGAGAAATCGAGGTGCTTTTGTATGAGATAACTATCAAATCCCTCCTTGTCGCCGTTGGTTTCGAGATAAATCTTCATCAAGTCGGCCAACGCCGCCTCATCATTCTTGACTGTGGCGGTATAAGCGAGCATGTCCATGGCCCCCTTCAGATCACCGGCGCCCTTAAGGGCGAGGCCCCAGTAATGATGAAGATAGCCGTCGTATAAAAGCAGAAGATTCGGCTGGCCCAGAACATCTCGAACAGCCATCTCAGCGGCTTCATCAAAGGTTGCCAATGAATCTGTATACCGCCCTGCATGGAGCAGGATAACCGCCCTTTCGGCAATAATAGACGCCAAAAACTGTTTCGCCCGTTCCTTGGCACGGTCCGTCTTCTGCTCGAAATCCTTACGATACGCCTCCTCCGCAACACCGTTAAGCTTCAGCGCAAATTCATGCTCGCCGCAGCCGTCCGCAAGTACTGCAAAGTTCCGATGGTTATAATCACTGGTGGAACCCGAGAAGGCTTTAAGGACTTCCTCAGCCAGAGGGCGAAATTTCTCTTTCTTGTTGGAATCGCTGTAAAAATTAAGGAGGACGACTTTGGCGCCATTGCGAACTCTAAGGTCCTCAATCCTCGGTAGAAAGGCTTCGACGATATCAATTGCCCGATCGGTGTCGCCGTCGATGGCCAGGACATTGTCTCTGATCAATCTCAATGGGTAGTAGATTCGC
>DATKUA010000163.1:0-5361 GCA_035530855.1 Acidobacteriota bacterium
GTTCTACCCCATCGGAAGCCAGTATATTTAACGCCCCTGCCGCCCGCAAGACTCAGGCGCGGTCGGGCGGAGAATTTCGGTATATTTTGGCCTGGATTGGGTTGCCCTTACAGGGCAATGGTGGTTCGGATGGGGGTGTACTCTCCCGTGGCGGACGCTCCTATTATCAGTTGACAATGACCGCTTGTAGGCAATGTAGGGCGGTCCTTTAGGGCCGCCGCATCGCGCCCCGTGCGATAAATGATGCGGGCGCGATAAATCGCGCCCCTACTATCAATCGGCAAACACCTTTCCGATAACTGTAGGGGGCGCATTTATGCGCCCCGATCCCGCCGAAGGCGGGACACAGAGCCGCCGTATCCTGCAAAGGGCGGCAAAGACAAGACGGGGGCGCTAAAGCACCCCCCTACATCGATTTGCGGGCTCCCAGGCACGCGAGTTCCGCGTTGAGCAAGGCCGCGCCGGCGGCTCCGCGGATGAGGTTGTTGACCAGCGCGACGAAGCGGAAATCGAGCACGCGGTCCTGCCTCAGCCTGCCGATGCTGACGGCCATACCGCCGCCGTTGTCGCGGTCGCGCGCCGGCTGGGGCCTGTCGGGATCGCGCAGCAGCAGTAACGGTCTGGCAGGCGCGGATGGCAGGCCGAGATCGCCGAGCGGATTGAATTCCTCGAATTCCCGTGCGACGTCCTCGACCGCCGCCCGCGCCTCCAACTCCACGGCAATGTTCAGCAGGTGGCCGGTGGAGACCGGCACGCGGTTGCACTGCGCGCTGACGGCGATATCCGCCCCAATCTCGGGGAGGCCGAGTATCTTCAGCGTCTCGGTCTCGATCTTCTCCTCTTCACGCCGGATGTGGGGAATGACGTTGTCGATGATGTCAAGGGCCGGGAGCCCGGGGTAGCCGGCGCCGGATATTGCCTGCAGGGTGGTGATGACAACCTTTCTGGCGCCAAATTTTTGATGCAGCGGAGCGATGGCGAGGGCCACGCCGATGGTCGAGCAGTTGGGATTGGTGACGATCCCGCCGCCCCCGTAGCCCTGCTTCTCGAGCAGGGAAAGATGCTCGCGGTTGACCTCCGGAACGACGAGCGGGACGTCCCTGCGCATCCGGTGGTTGGCGGCGTTGGAGCAGACGAGGCAGCCCGAGCGCGCGAACGATTCCTCTATCGGCCCGGCGACCGAGGAGTCGAGAGCGCTGAAGACGATCCCGGCGTCTAGCGGCGGGGTGCACTCTCGCAGGGTTTGCCGCGCGGCGGAGGATGGTAGCGGGCGCGGGGGCCGCCACCGGCCCTGCACCGCCTCGGCATAGCGCCTGCCGGCGTTGGCGGGCGAGGCGCAGAGGGCCGCGATTTCGAACCAGGGATGGTTTTCCAGCAGGGACACCAGATGTTGCCCCACAATTCCGGTAGCGCCGAGAACGGCGACTGGGAGTTTCTTCATGCAGCACCCGCCTTGGTTGCAGTATTCACTTTCTGATGCCGGTCGAGCCGACCACCACGAGCGAGCCCTTGCTCATCTGCAGATCGATGATCCTGAAGTCGCAATTGATGACGTCGAGCGTCCGGCGGTCGAGCAGGTCGCCGGTCTCGATCCGCGCAAGGCTCCTTGCGTGAAGCGTCGGAACCAGGCGCTGGCCGGCGGTGCCGAAGTGTTTGTAGATTCCGCCGACATCTTTGAGGAAAACCACCTGTCTGACCTTCCTGTCGAGCGCGGAGAACAGCGCGGCGACGTAATCGCCGGCGTTGCGGCCGAAGAGCACAGGATCGCCGTCGCTGTTCACAGACCCGAAGCCCGAGACGATGAAGATACGCACGCTTCCGCACCGGCGATCGAACTCGGCGAAGCTTTCCACCGACAAAGGGAGATCGAGATCGGCGCGCAGATAGGAGCCCCCGGCGACAAGCGGGAAGCGCTCCAGTTGGGTGATGCACCTGGACTCCAGGCCGCGGCGGGCGAGGGCTTTCTGCAGCCGTTGAGCCGACTCGATCTCGCCGCCGAGCAGCGCTTCCGCGGTCAGGGGATTATCGAAAACGGCCGCGGACGACCCTTCCGCGCGGCCCTCCAGTGCGGCGCGGAGCCCTTCCTCGGACTCGCCGATATTCGCGATTTGCGAAATCAGACTGTCGGTGACCCCCTGCATCGCCGAGACGACGACGTAGAGCCGCTCGAGGGAATCGTCGCCGGCAAGGAAATCCTCTATTCTCGCGGCGAGCAGGTGGAAGGAATCCTCGTCCACCAGGACCGATCCGCCCGCTTTCCATACCACTCTTTGCTCTCCCATTTTCCGGCCTCAGGAGCTGACGGCGGACAGCTTCCTGCTCACCGAAACTTGCGCGAGCGCCTGGTCGAGATCGGCGATCAATTCCTCACCGTCCTCAATGCCGACGCTGAGGCGTACCAAGTTGTGGCCGATGCCGTTTTGCTTGCGCACGTTGGGGGCGACGCAGGCGTGGGTCATCGAGGGCGGATGACAGAGTAGCGATTTGACGGCCCCCAGCGACTCGGCGAGTGTGAAGACCTGCGTGAGCGTGGTGAAACGCTTGCTTTCTTCCGCGACCGCCCGCAGGTCGAAGGAGACCATGCCGCCGAAATAGCGTTGCTGCCTGGCGGCGATCTCGTGTCCGGGGTGCGATTCGAGGCCGGGGTAGTAGACCCGTTCCACCGCTGGATGCTGCTGCAGGAATTCAGCTATTCGCGAGGCGTTGGCGCAGTGCCGCTCCATCCTGGGGCCGATGGTCTTGATTCCTCTCAGGGTAAGGAAGCAGTCGAACGGCCCGGGAACGCCTCCGGCGGCGTTCTGGTAGAGGTGGAGTTCCTCCGCCAGGTCGTCGTCGTTGACCACGAGCGCGCCGCCGATCACGTCGGCATGGCCGTTGAGGTACTTCGTGGTCGAATGAAGCACGATATCGGCGCCAAGGGATAGAGGGTTCTGCAGGTAGGGAGTGGCGAAGGTGTTGTCGACGACCGTCTTGATGCCATGCCTCCGCGCCGTGGCCGCGGCCGGCTCGATGTCGGTGATCCGCAGCAGCGGATTCGACGGCGTCTCGATCCAGAGCAGCCGCGTGCTGGGCTTGATCGCCGCTTCCACCGACTCCGGCTTCGCCGCGGCGTCGACAAACGAGAACTCCAGGCCGAATTTGCTGAAGATTTGCGTGAACAGGCGGTAAACGCCACCGTAGAGATCGTTGCAGGCGATCACGTGATCGCCGCGCTGCAGCGTCAGCACGCAGGCGGTCGCGGCGGCGAGACCGCTGGCGAAGGCCAGGCCGTGTTTTCCCCCTTCGAGCGCGGCCAGGCAGCGCTCCAGAGCTTCCCGCGTCGGGTTGGCGGTTCGCGAATAGCTGTAGCCCTTGTGCTCCCCGGGCCAGGTCTGGCCGTAGGTGGAGGTCTGAAAAATGGGGAAGGTGACGGCGCCCGTCTGCTCGTCGTTGGGCTGACCCGCGTGTACGGCGATCGTGTCGATTTTCTGCATTGGAATAGTCCTTTCTTTTCTTTGTCAGGTTTGGCTGTGGATAGAACTCAAGCTGATTCAACTGGTCTGCCCAAGCAGGGAGCCGATTTCTGTGTCAGGCGGGATTTCGCGAAAAGCTAAATCAAAAAGGTCGCCCGGCACAGATCCATCGTCTCCGTGCTCGGGCTTCGCATCGCCATGAATTGCGTTGAGTAGTTGAAAATGCCACTCCTTCAGAGGTGCGCCGGATTTTAGAGAGAAATAAAATTCTGTCAAGGGGCGAGAACTTTACTTATTCGAGCCAATTCGGGTATCAAAGCTTATAATATTAGGATGCTGCAGCGATCAATGGCGCTCGAAGCTAAGTTTATTCGGATGCGCTCTAAGAAGATACGTTTGTGCCACCTTCTTCGTTTGATTTGCTTTTCGATGACTGCGGGGGGAGCGCCCTCCCTCAGGGTGGCTTGCGAAGGCCGTCCGGAGGCCATATGCGATGATGAAATCGACCCGGCATGATGGTAAGATCTCGCATCGACTTGCGATTGAGAATTTGAAAAGGAGACCCTGATGAGGGCTTTGATAACGGGGATAACGGGGCAGGACGGTTCTTATCTCGCCGATCTACTGGTGGAGAAGGGCTACGAAGTTTTCGGCATGGTGCGCCGCTCGAGCACGGAGAGTTTCGAGCGGATCTCGCACCTCAAGGGAAAAATACGCCTGCTGCAGGCGGACCTGCTCGACCAGCTGTCGCTGATCCAGATGATCAAGGAAGTGAAGCCGGACGAGGTATACAACCTCGCGGCGCAGTCGTTCGTTCCGACCAGCTGGGTGCAGCCGCTGCTGACCGGCGAGTTCACGGCACTCGGTGTGACGCGGATGCTGGAGGCGATCCGGACCGTCGATGAGGAGCGGCACATCAAGTTCTACCAGGCCTCGAGCAGCGAGATGTTCGGCAAGGTCAGGGAAAAGCCCCAGAAGGAAAGCACCCCCTTCTACCCGCGCAGCCCCTACGGCGTCAGCAAGGTCTACGGCCACTTCATCACGGTGAACTACCGCGAGAGCTACGGCATTTTTGCCACCAGCGGCATCCTCTTCAACCACGAATCGCCCCGCCGCGGGCTGGAATTCGTCACCCGGAAAATCAGCGACGGTGCGGTGCGCATCAAGCTCGGTCTGGCAAGGGAGTTGCGCCTTGGCAACCTCGACGCCAAGCGCGACTGGGGCTACGCCTGCGATTACGTGGAGGCGATGTGGATGATGCTGCAGCAGGATGAGCCCGAGGACTACGTGATCGGCACGGGGCGGACGCACAGCGTGAGGGAATTCTGCGAGCTGGCCTTCTCTCACCTGGGGCTGGACTGGGAGGATCACGTCAAGATCGACAAGCGCTTTGTCAGGCCGGCTGAGGTCGATGAGCTGATCGCCGACCCGTCGAAGGCCCGCGATCTCCTCGGCTGGGTGCCGAAAACCGGTTTCGAGGAGCTGGTTACGATAATGGTCGACGCCGACATGAAGCGCCTCAAGGAAAAGAACAATCTCTGACGGTGATACGTCGCCGAGTTTCCTCAATTGAGTAATCCCGCAAACCTCATAATCTGCGGGTGAGTGCCGGGGCGAGCCGACTGCCCGCCCTTCCATCTTGTTTATCCCTTTCAGGGAAATGGATTTGCGCTTGTCGGTGACCCGGGGTGGCGCTTCGCTGACCCCGGGCTACGAATTGTGCAACCCTTTCAGGGTTGGTTGGGGGGATGGCTTTGGCACCCGGGGTGGCCCCTGCCTTTGGCGGGACAGGGCTCTTCGCTGACCCCGGGCTGCGAATTGTGCAACCCTTTCAGGGTTATTCTTTAAAGGGATGGCTTCGCACCCGGGGTGGCGCTCCGCTGACCCTGGGCTACGAATTGTGCAACCC
>DATKUA010000164.1:0-6580 GCA_035530855.1 Acidobacteriota bacterium
ATCGAGGAATTCACCGGCGAGCCGATCAAGTATCTGATCATCACCCACTTCGATGACGACCACATGGCCGGAACCCAGGTGTTCAGGGATGCCGAAATCATCGCACACGAGAACAGCACGAAGTATTACGGAAAACAGATCTTCAGCAACCCCGCGGCCAAGGCGTCCATCTTGGGATTGAGTAATCAATTGCAAAAGGCTCTTGAATCCGTGGAACCTGATTCCCCCGCGGCGGAAAGGCTGAAGAAATATATCTCGTATTTCGGCCCGTCGTTTCTGGAGGGATTCGATGGCTACGAATTCACTCCCCCGACGATCCTAATCGGCTCGACCGCAGAAATTAGGTTGGGCAACACGATCGCCCGCATCCACCACCCGGGGCCGGGGCACACCGATACCGATCTGGTGGTGCTCCTGCCGCGAGAGAAGGTGTTCATCGCCGGAGACCTGATCCTGGACCACGGGATGGCGCCGGTGATTCACCTGAGAAACGGCGGCAGCGTACTCAACCTGATCAACACGCTCGAGAAGTTCAAAGGCATGCTCGCGGATTACGAGTATGTCGTTCCCGGCCACGGGCCGGTGCACAAGGGCGAGACGATTTCCGATATGCTGGTCTACCTGTGCTCGCTGAAGGGATCGGTGAAATCCTACATAGAGCAAGGCTATACGCTTGAGAAAGCGATGCAGGAGATCAAGGTGGAAACGCACTCGGAACACATGCTCTATGATCTGTTCCACGCCGGAAACATCGCTGCGGCATGGAGTGAGTTGACCGCAACGAAATGACTCACCAGGGCTCTGTGCGCAGGGGAGGTTGGAGTCCTCCCCTCTCCCGCCTCCTGAGCCCCTCCCGGTTAGTTCCTCGACGCCGGCCGGCCTTGCATTTGTCGGGCAGGTCGGATCAGTGAATCAACTTACATGTCAGGCAGCACTTATCGTTGTAGTTAAAAACCGGCCAGAACCTCTCAGGCAAGTGGTGATTAACCACCAGTCAAACAGAATTTGCCTAAAACTCGGCTGTCTTCCAGAGAATATCGGGTTATAGTGGCTACATACAGAATCATCAGTTGATCCGTGGCCGTTTCTCGGGCCCCGGCTTTACGGGAGGCATGCTATGTTCGGGAATATAGCGAGCTTATTCTCAAAAGGCGCCCTCATTAAAATTATCGCGATCATGGCTGGAGCCCTGTTTAGTGTCACTGCAGTCATAGTAACTTCGGTAGTCGTGGCTGCACACATTGTCAACGAGCCCGGCGATAATTCCCCCAAGTCATCGTCAAGCGAAGGACAAAGCTGTTCAGAGGGTAACCGGCAAGAGCTTCAGAGCGCCGAGATACAAGACGAGGACCCGATCGCTTACCTGTCGGGGGAAATGGAGATAGCGCCGATCCCGCCGCCGCCGAAATTCCAGAGAAGCCGCGAATACCTGCTGCCCATGAAGGTGGACAAGCCGACGGTCGGCGCTGCGGAAAATGAGAAGACCGAGGCCGCGGCAACCTTTGTCTATCCCTCGTTCGACACCCAGGGAGATCCGTGGGATCTGTTCACCAACCTCCTGGAAGGCTCGGAACGGATTAACCTGACCGGACTTGTTGAAGACGATAAGATCATCAAATTCCGAAACACCGACGATAAATACACCAACCCGCCCATGATCGATGCCTTCATCTGGTCTCCCGAGAATGACAGGATCTATCTTGTCTCCCAGTTTCACGCGGGATACCCGGTCAAATACCACCGCTTTTATTATGAAGTTGCACCCGACGGCAGCGAGAGGAAACTGATCACCGAGCGGGCCGCGGGGTACGGTCGCAGCAACGATCAGGAAGCTTACAAAAAGGAGATGGAAGAGGTATTAGCTTTCCAGCTGCAACATCCCCAATTGGCGGATTTGGAAAACAATTTGACGGATCATCTGATCTCCCCCGACAAGCAACTGCGGCTGTCGCTCATCACCATCTCCGGCTTGTCCTTTCTGCAGATCAAAGCAAATTCCAACATGGATATCTCCTACCAGCCCCCCGGTTCCAGAAGCGGAGCGGGAAGAAAAAGCGGCAATGTATTACAGATACCGTTTCGCATAACCGATCGGAATAAAAGGGCTGATGATGTTGTGCTCGAAAATCCTGGTGATTATTCCGCCTGGTCTCCGGACGGCCGGTGGGTGGCGGTTCGCGGCCACACCGATCAGAAGCTGTTGGTTGTGAATAAAGACTTCAGCGAGGCGAAACTCTATTTTGAGGACTCTGAGATCGGCACGATAAAGGAGTGGTACAGCCAGCAACCCCTGTCGTGGGAGGAGGGCGAGAAAGCCTTCACGATTCTCAAATACGGCAGCGGTAGTTATTTCGATAACATGCGCGATCTTCCCTTGACCTTCATGTCAGAGGGCAAGGATGTCTACTTGAATATCGGCCAGATTACCGGCCCGTTAAAATGGTCGCCCGACGGAAAATATCTGGCCTTTTACACAATTCGATTTGTGGAAGAGAACAAATGGTCAAACGACATCATCGTGCTGAGAATGTCCGACGGAAAATGCGTCCGCATAAACCACAAGAATTTCTGTAGTGCAAGAAAAGATCACCGATACGACTTGACCTTCTCACCCGACGGAAGCTCAGTTGCGTTTGTCTTGACCAGCTGTGGAGACAAGCCTGAAAACGCCCACGTCATCACCGGATGGGGGATCTATTCGGCAAAACTTGAATTGTTCTTTGCCGGCGAGCAGTTCAAGATCTGCAACCTCATTCGCGAGTTCGAGACCAACGATCCGATAATTGAATTCACAGGGGTGCAGGCCGGATACACGACTAAATTCGCCTGGCTGGGAGAAGGTGAAAAAGAGGAGAAGGGCGGATTTGAGCTGGTGGTGGCGTCCCGGTCAGAGAAGAGTTCCGAGCTTGCCTCGATAAAGTACCGCCACGATGCCCTCGAACGCGATCTCGAGAATGCGCTGAAAGACTGGAAGGCGAAAAAGGAAGACCGGACGCTGGATAAAATCGGCGACCTGCGCACTGACATTTCCTACGCCGAGAATGATTTCTTCGAAAACGCTTCCGCAGTTATCGACGACTTCTCGTGGGAGGAAATGGACCGGCAGATGCAGGCCTTCCGCGACCGGATCATCCAGCTGCAGAGGGAAACCACCTCCGCCTACGACGCCCTCGGGAAATACAATTACGGCACTTATCTTTCCAGCTACAAGCAATATTCGAACGAAGAAAGAATATTCAAAAACCTGCAGAAGCAGACATTGAACACTCTTACCCTTTGGAATGCCTACAACGCTTTCCTGATCAAACATCACGGAATGAAGGCCAGGGAAATCGAGGTCGAGCTGCGCCGCTACGGCCTTGACGATGATCCCGGGGGGTTCCTACGGACACTGAGCCGCAGGATGGCCGCGATTCATCTGGACCAGGGTGAGCGGGCTATTATCAAGCAGCAAATCATGCAGGAGGCCACGTTTTTCGCCCAGCGCAGTTACTTCTACGGCCTGCGCGCGACACGTGACGCCCACGAGAACATCAAGCCCACCACGACCAAACAGTCCGTCGAGGAATTCTTCTTCAAGAACGGCAAGTACTTCATCACCGCAACCGGCGGCATCTGGGCGGGAGTGATCGATCTGCTCAAGGTCACCTACGTCCCCGACAGCATTCGCGAATGGATCGGGCTTGAGACACTCGCCGAGAAGACGGACAAGGAAATCGTGAAACTCCGCAAGATCATCGCTGACAAGATCGCCACTCTCGACAAGATCCGCGCCTTCAACGACGAACAGTTTCTCGAATTGCGCCACTATCTTCGGGAGGAAGGCGGTTTCTCGGCGGACCTAGAAAAGGAGATCAACACTCTTCTCACCGACAGAAATTTCCACGAGGAGACCGACGGCGGGCTCTACCGGGTCGCCGGGGCTTTTGACACCAACCTGGTAGACAAGCTTACCACCGAATACACGGCGGCGAGCAGGCACGGCGAATTGAGCCTGGCCGACATGCAGACATCGCTGAACAAGCAGATCGGCCTGACCGAATCGGGCGAGTTCACTTTCAAGATCTTTCTCGAGCCGATGAAATTCGTGGAGTCGATGTCCCGCAGCCTGCGGGGTGAATGGGACCAGAAGGGAGAGTACCTCGGTATCCGAGAAGGCATGGTCACCCGCATGAAGGAATATTTCACCTTCTGGCGCGACCGTGATTTCGCCTTTGAGGACTTCGAGACCCGGAAAGTCAAGAAAGGTGGAGAGCTTAAGGATGTTCCCACACAGATCTGGCTCAACCACCAGGAATTGGCCTACAGGTACCCCGATTACATCCAGTTCCTGCTCCGCCGCCAGGCACTGCTCTATGACTACGAGCAGATGGACCTCGCCGTGCAAAAGGAATTGAGTGATTCCGATGAAGAGGCTGCCAACCTCAAACATCTGCAGGAGCTGAAGGGATTCGTCTTTGAGCTGCGTCTGCAGCCGAAGTTGGCGCGAGCGCTCAAACTCGAAGGGATCGACCGCATCGTCTGCCGGGATTACCAGGGCGGCATGGCCAAGCTGAGGGAGGCTTCGAAAACTGATCAATCCGAGATGGATCCACAGGAACTTAAGCGGGTCGAGAGCGAGCTGACCGGCATGCAGATCAGGGATACGGGCATCGACGTCTTCCAGAGCGTCGGGAACACCACTTTCTATGCCTTGCTGCTCGGGCGGATTACGGGCAGTGCCGGTTTCGCCGAAAACTTCGCCTTCAGCACCAAAGGATTCCTGAACTATGTCTGGATTCAGGCCTGCCCTTTCGACGGCTTTACCAGCGTCTCCGGCCTATTCCGCATCTGGTTGAACGCCACAAAGGCCGTGGTCGCGCAGTCGATCGCCGGCGCAGGCGTGAAAAGCCTGGATGCCGTCGGAGTGGACGGCAATTATTACAGGCCATACCTGGACAAACTCGCCATCGCACTCACCGAAATCGGCGCACAGAGGGTCCAGAAAGCCTCCTACCCGATCCTGGAACGGGCCTATGGGCGCATCGCCAAAAGCCTGACTGAAACAATCAGCGACATGGAATCCTCAAGAACCGCCGGACGACTCCCACTCATTCAGGCCCTCCTGCGGTCCAGCCTGGGAGAACGGCTCCTGGATTATGTCGATGTGGTCAAGGCGTTGAAACAACTTCGCGACTATTCCGAGGACTTGCGGAAAGCCTATCAACTCAGATCCGCCCAAGCCGCCGTGCTCCGCGGCCGGGTGAAGTCGATTGAAGAGTACCTGTTCCAGAAGACCAATCCCCTTACTTCAACCACCATCATGCGGGCGCTCCGGCAGTACAACCAGAAATCGGGTGACAAGTTCGATCCGGAAGCGGCCGTACAGCTCTTCAAACAACTACCCATCAAGAAGCTGCGCCAGTACAAACAGCATCGGAACTTCTTCAGGAGAAACGAAGGCATCGAGCTGCAGCTCGATCAAATCCGCTGTCAGCTTTGCGATCAGGCACGGGAACAGGTGGCAAATCAATACAAAGAATTCGTGATGTATATCGCCCCGAGCGGCACACCGCCTGGAAACTCCGAATACCGCTACCTCGACAGCGACAACGACTACACTTTCCTGTTGCGGCCCGACATAAAAATCTCCGACCAGAAAAGGGCGGAAATCGAAGGCGCATTCGCCAGGTACTTCAGCGACAACTATGAGATCAACTCCGAGCACTTGCAAAACATGCTCGATTCATTCGCATTCTGCGACATCATGCCCGATGCGCAGAAGATCAGGGATGCCAACCAGTATATGACCGAGTTCCAGCGTAATATTGAGAATCCGGAACGCTACATCCTGCCCGGAACGGTCAAGTTCATCCCCCTGTTCCTCTTCCGCAAGGCCGGCATCCTCCAGAAGCTCGAAAGCGGCAAACTCGTGGCCCTTTCGGCTGCCGAGACCGACAGGATTTTCGGCCACATTGAATTGCGCGAGCATAACGCGGCCGACATTATTCACGATCAGTTGAGGTTCATCGAGCACTACTGGCAGGATTACCGCGCCAACAAGGTCGACGTCGTCAAGTTTCTCAAGGCCCAGGGCAAGTACAGCCTCCGTGCCCTGCTGGCTTACAACCTGACATTCACGCGCGGACGCGATCTGCACAACGCCTTCGTGCCCTCCGCGCGCCAGACCTTCCACCAGGCCATCAAGGATATCGCCATGGAGCTCTATCCGGACAATCCCGAAATCAGGCTCCTGGCAAACGAGTGGTACCTGCTCAAGATCGGACAACCGATGCAGGAGGTCTTCAGCCGGCGCATGAGCGAAAAAGGCCTTGATCTTGGCGCCGCAGCCCAGCAACACATAACCCAGGGAAACAAGGTCATGGGTGAATTCATTGCGCGGGCGGTTCCAATCCAGCAGCAGTATATGAACACGAAGTGGGGACAGCTGGAGCAGTTGCGATCCCAGCACTCGCTTGAGCAAATCATGCGGGCGCCTGAGATGCGCTCGGAGTACATGCGAACCGAATACGAGTACTATTCGGCAGTGGTCAGCAACGGCTGGGTATTGAGCAAACTCAGCACTGCCGAAACAAACAAA
>DATKUA010000165.1:0-8589 GCA_035530855.1 Acidobacteriota bacterium
GGTGACGCCGAACTTAAGCGTCTGCGATTTGTGCTTCCCGGAATGAAGCCCTTCTCGGCGGATCTCGGAATGAGTTTTACCGCGGCCGACAACGCTGTCTCGGGCTCGGCGCGACTCCGCGGCGACTACGGCTCGAGGCTCTTTGTGGATAACGCCAGTTATGACTTCGCTTCGGGCGACGCGACCGCCGAGCTGCAACTCGATGCCGATCTCGGCCTGCTGAACATCGCAGATGTCGGCCCGGTTTCCGGCTGGCTCGAGGCCACGGGATCCATCAGCTTCACCGGCGGGAGGCTGGAGGCGGAAGCGGAGACTCTCGTCCCGAGGTTGAGAATAGCCGACTTCAGGTGCGGATCGCTGCGCAACAAGCTGACGTTCTCCGGCGATGAACTCCGCTGCGAGGAATTTGAGGCGGACTTGCTCGGAGGCCACGTCGGCGGTGCCTTCGCGGTGGCGCGGATTTTCGAGGCGCCTGTAGTGACGGCCCGCCTGAATGCTGAGCGGATCGATATCACTGAGGCGCTCAGAACCGCCGGCTTGGAGGAGATTCAACTTCGAGGACTGCTGGACGGCTCTTTCTCCCTGGCGCTGGATATGGCGCGGCCCGAGGAGGTGTTTGTCGGGGGTGACATCTCCACGGCGTGGGAAAAGGGCACCGAGCGCGCTTACAAGGAGGCGGTGGCCGCGGTCGGCGCCGGCAGGGACCTCGAGATATTCAGCAGGACGTATATCCCGATTGCCTTGTCCGGGCACCTGGAATACAGCGACGGTGCGCTGCGCCTGGGGGAAAATTTCACCGCGCGCACGCCTCTTTCAGAGGGCACGATCAGCGGCCTTGCGGATGCCGAGAGTCTCAACCTGGTGCTCCGAACCCGCTCCGTCGGCAGCGACGAAGTGGCGTTGGCGCTGACCAACCTGAGCCGGATTCTCGGGCTCGACCAGGGATCGCCGCAGGAGCAGTACCCGATCGCGTCGATCGTCCGCTCCTTCGAGACCAGCGGCCAGGCGGTGCTGAGACTCAGCGGCAGGCTGGACAATCCCGAAGCCGACCTGAGAATCAGGGCTTCGGGTGTGCGCTATATGGGCCGAGATTTCGGCAGCGGCACCATGCGGATGGAATGGGCCGGAGGGGAGCTCCGATTCCCCCAGATCCGCCTCCGCGACGGCCTCAGCACACTGGACATGCAAGGCAAGGTCACCTTCCCGCAGGGCCGGGCGGCCGAAGCGGAATTCAATATCGACTTTGCCGAATTCAACCTCGCCGGCCTTGAAACCCTCGCCGGCTTGGAACCGCTGGGCCTCACCGGCATCGGCGAGGGGCAGCTTGCGATCAACATCGGCACGGAGTTCACCGGCGGCGGCAAGGTCAAGGTGCGCTCGCTCAGGTTTCGTGACATCAGCTTGGACCACGCCGAAGCGGAAATCACTTTCGGCGAGCGCTTGACTCTGCAAAATCTGGATGCAGTGGGTCCGGACGGTTTGCGGATTCAGGGTAATGTCGAATACGACACGGTCAGCGAGGACTGGCGCGCCTCCCTGCGGGCAAACGGAATCCGACTCGATAAGTATGCCGAATTGCTGGCGCCGGGATCTCGCATTAACGGAACTGCCGATGTCAACCTCGATGCCAACGGGCATCGCCTGGCTGCCGCCGGACTCCTCGACTTCTCCATAGCGGGAGCCGAAGTGGGCGGCCAGGAGTTGGGCGACGTCAGGGGCCGGCTGCGAGCCGACGGCAGCAAGGCGGCGCTTTCCATCACCGCGGGAGGCAAGGACTACACGATAAATGCGGAGTTGCTGGGAGAACGCCAGGACGAAATTAGTCTAGAGCTGGAAAACGACTCGATCGATCTTTCGGCGCTGGCCCAGGAATTTATGCCCGACACGAGGCTTTATCTCCAAGTCAGCGGCGGGGCAAGCGCACGGCTGAAGTTCCTGGAGTCCGGTTTCGAGGCCGAGTTGAGGCTCGGGAAGATACAGGCCGGCCTGGAGCAGTTTTCGGCCGGAAGCGAAGGGCCGGTGACCATCCGCTACAGCGGCGATCGCATCTATCTCAGCGAGATCAGCATCGACCAGGGAATCTATAAACTCAACGTGGCCGGATCGGTAGGCCTTGCCGACCCCATCAACCTCAACTTCAAGCTCGACGGCAGCTTGAATCTGGTGGCCTTCAGCGACTTCCTCCCAGACTTCAGTTTTAGCGGCGGCGCCGTCTTCGAAGAGCTGAACATCAGGGGCACCGTCGAGAAGCCCCTGATTAACGGTTCGGTACGGGTGACCGACGGCTTCGTGCGCCACAAGGAATCCAACCTCTCGCTATCGAATGTGCAGGGCGAGCTGCGGATCGAGAACGAGCGCATCGAGATCGGGCAATCGAAGGCCTTATTCTCCGGAGGCGAGGTCACTCTCGACGGGTTTGTGGTGCTCGACCTCGCGGCGTTGCTGCCCGCCGACTTCCAGTTCAATATCGAAGGCACCGGCATGAATCTGTCGCTGCCGCGGGAGCTCGATGCAGTGGTCGATTCCTCGCTGATCATGCGGGGCAACTTGCAGGACGCCGTCCTGACCGGGGAGATCGATATCCGCAGCGCCCTCTACACCAAGCGCTTTGATCCCGAGGCCGAGATTCTCCGGGCGCAGCAGCAGCTCCTGCCCATCGCTGCCGAGGAACTTCGCAATATCCGCCTCGACCTCGCGCTGAGGGGCGAGGATGACATCAGGGTCGACAACAATCTCGCCGACATGGAAGTGATCGTCGACCTGCAGATCGTCGGCACCGCGGCCGAGCCTGTCATCACCGGCCGCACGGAAGTCAGGGAGGGGCAGGTCTACTACCGCGACCGCCGGTATACGATCACCAGCGGTGTGATCGATTTTGTCAATCCGTACCGGATCGAGCCTCATTTCGACTTCCGGGCGGAAACGCAGGTCAAGGAGTACCGCATATTCCTGGAGTTCCACGGAACCCTCGATCGCCTTTACCCGACCCTCTCCTCCGACCCGGCGGAGAGCACGATCGACATTCTGCATCTACTGGCCGTCGGCAAGGTGCGGGCAAACCCATTCCCGTCCGACACCGAACGCCTGCAGGAGCAACTCCTCGGTCTCGCACTCAGCGGATTCATCACCCGCCAGGTCACTGGCGAACTCGAGCAGCGAGCCGAACGGCTTTTCGGAGTCGACCGCCTCCGCATCGATCCCTTCTTTTCCGGCGGCAGCAACAGCCTCTCGCCGCGAGTTACCGTGGGCGAGCAGATCACCGACAGTTTTTCCGTGATATACTCGCGCAACCTCTCGAAGAATGCCGACCAGGTGCTTGTGTTCGAGTACCAACTTAGTCCCACGATGATACTCATCGGCAGCCGCGAGGAAGACGGTTCCTATGCGATTGACATTCACCTCAAACACAGTTTCAGGTGAGGCCATGCGTCTGGCAGCGGCATCGATACTGCTCCTGCTGACGGCCGTAGCGCCGTTGGCGGCTCAGCAGGAGGCCCTGCCGCCGCCGGGTGCCGTGGTGAAGTCGATCACCTTCTTGCCCCAGGCGGGCGAATCGCTGTTCGAGCTGCTGGAGTTCAAGGTGGGGGAGCCGTTCTCCCCCGATGCCCTGAGGACCTCGCTCAAGAACATCTTCCGGCTCGGCGTCTACACCGACGTGCGGGCCGTGTGGGAGCCTGTGGCGGGCGGCATCGCGCTCACGATTGAGCTGGCGGAGATCCCGCTGGTTGAGGGCGTGACGGTTCGCGGCTCCGGACCGCTGAGCAAGCGTGCCGTCATCAGCGCGGCGCGGCTCGACAGGAATCCACGATTCGATTCCGACCGCGGTCGGGCGATCGTGGAGGCGATAGAAAACCGCTACCGCCGGGAGGGCTACTGGGCTGCGAATGTCCAGCTCTACTTTATGACCAACCTTGAGACCGGCGGAATCCGCCTGGAAATAAGCATAGCCCCCGGCGGTAAGACGATGCCGAGAGAGATGGAACTGGAGGGTTTTCCCGTCTTGTCAAAGGAGGAGATTTTTAGGGTTTTCAGCTCGACGGGAGTGAAAAAGCCCTTCAAAGAGAATGAATTTGAGGCGGATCTCGAGCGGCTGAGAAAGCATTACAAAGAGCAGGGCTACTTGACCGTCGACGTCGTCGCCGGCGAGGCGGAGCTCGATCAGCAAGCCAACGCCGTCGACCTGAAGCTGACCGTCAACGCAGGGCCCCTGATAGAGCTGCATTTCGATCCCGCAGGAGCGGCCGTGAGGAACTGGCATGACCTGATTCCCTTCCAGGATCGTAATGTTCCTCTCGACAGGATAGTGGAGAACGGGCGCAGCAACGTCGAGCGCCGACTGCAGACTCTCGGTTACGTCGACGCGGCAGTCGAGTCGTCGGTCGAGGTGGATTTCGAGCAAGGCTCCGTCAGCATCGCCCTCGCTGTTGTCAAAGGCGTCGGATTTAAAGTGGGGCGCCTGGAGATCGAGGGTATTGGCAAAGAGCTCGAGAGCCGGATCAGGCCGCAGTTGTCGCTCACCAGAAAGGGTTGGTTCGCGGCGGCCACCTTCAGCCGCGAAAATCTTGAAGCCGATATCAGGCGGGTGCTGCAGTTGCTCGGCAATGAGGGCTACCGACAGGCGGTTCTGGTCGACCGGCAGGTTGAGCGGCGCGATGCCGACAGGCGCGTCGATGTGCGGCTGATGTTCGACACGGGTCCGCTGACACGGGTCCGCAACATCGTCTTTCGAGGTAACGGATCGGCAAGTGAAGAGCAGCTGACGGAGGTGGCGGGTTTCGAAGCCGGCGGAGTTCTGTCCTCGGCGGCGATCGCCCGGTCCCTGGAGAACCTCATAAGCTATTACGACAAGGAGGGTTTTGCTGAGGCCCGTATTACAACCAGCATCGTGGGCAGCAGCGACTTCCGCGATCTGACCTTCGAAATCGAAGAAGGCCGGGCCAGCCGGATCGCCAAGGTGATCATCGCAGGCAACGAGATTACCCGCGACGGCGTGATTCGCCGCGCTCTTACTTTCGGCGAGGGCGACCCGTTCAGCCGCAGGGAACTTACCGAGAGCCAGCGGACGCTCTACCGGCTGGGAGTTTTCAACCGCGTAGTGGTCGGCGGGGTGGATGACCAGCTTGGCCGCAGCGACCGCCGCGTGGTGGTCAGGGTTCGGGAAGTCTCGCCCTACTCCCTGCTCTACGGCATCGGCTTGGACAGCGAAGAGAAGCTGCGTTTTTCCTTCGGCGTCTCCAACAGCAACGTAGCGGGCCGCAATGTCGAGATCTCCTTCAACACGCGCGTTTCCAGCCTGCAGCAGCGCTATCAAATCTCCTTCCGCGCACCCAGGCTGTTCCGCGGCCGCATCGATAACTTTTTGCGCTTCTTCTACGAGGAGGTCAGGGAGCAGGGCTTCAGCGCGCGGCGCAAGGGCGTGATGGTCGAATCGGCGGGGTTCAGCTTTGCCGGGTGGGACATCATCGGCCGCTACCAGTACAAGTGGATTGACCTGTTCGACGAGGTCGAGGGCTTCTTCATCAGCAGGTTCGATCGCAGTATCAGGCTTTCCCTGCTCTCGACCATCCTGACCCGCGATCGCCGCGACGACATCGTCGATCCGACCCGCGGCTACCTGGCCAACGCGATTCTCCAGTACTCTCCCGGCTGGCTGGCGAGCGAGGCCGATTACTTCAAGAGCCAGTTCCAGTTCTACCACTTCACCCCGCTGCCCGCCGGCTCCGTCCTCGCCGCGGGCGCGCGGCTGGGTCTGGCATGGCCCTTCTCGGGCAGCGAAGACCTGCCGCTCAGCGAGCAGTTCTTCTTCAATGGAATCACGACGTTGCGCGGGTTCGAGTTGAGCGAGCCTCGGCCCGAAGAGATAGGGCAAATGCCGTTCACCGTCTACGGTAATGCGCTGCTGATCAGCAACCTGGAAGTCCGCTTCCCGCTGTGGTGGGATCTGGGAGGGGCGGTGTTCTACGATTTCGGTGCCGCGTTTCCTTACGTCGATGATTTCAATTTCGGCGATCTGGTGCACGCGAGCGGCCTGGGCTTGCGCTATGCGACGCCGCTGGGGCCGTTGCGTATAGATTACACCTGGGATCTCAGCGGTTACGACGAAACCCTTGTTTTCAGCTTCGGCCATGCGTTTTAGTCTAATATTTATGATCTTTTTCCTGCTGCCTCAGCAGCAGGTGGCCGATCGGGTGGTGGCCATCGTCAACGAAGAGCCGATCATGCTGAGCGAGCTGCGGCAAACCCTGCCTGAAAGGGGCGCGGCGCGCGAGGATCTGCCCCAGTTGATGCGGACCAACCTCGAGGCCCTGATCAACCAGGCCCTGATTCTCGAAGAGATTCAACGGCTCAAGATCTTCGTTGTGAGCGAAGAGGAGGTTGACTCGGCTCTGGCCGCTCTCGGCGAGTCCTTCGGATCGGTGAGCGAAATGGAGCTGGAACTGCGCTCCCGAGGCACGACCCTGGAAGGCTTGCGGGAAGCGCTGCGCAAGCGGCTCCTGGTTCTGAAATTCGTCGATTACCGCTTCAGGCGTTATAATGAGTTAGCAGAGGACGAGATCCGCGAATTCTACGAAGGGGAATGGTCCGCGCAATTCCGCACCGAGTACCCGCAGCGGCCGCTGCCTCCGTTCGAGGAGGTGCGGCAGCAACTCGAACAGCTGCTGATCGAACGCGACGTCAACTCCCGCCTTGACGCGTGGTTGCAGAAGGCGCGCGCCGAGGCGAGGATCATCATCACGATTTGATTAAGGGGGGCGTCAATGATCAGGCCACCGGCAGTCGCCGGGCAGTTCTATCCGGCGGGCGGCGAAGAGCTTGCCCGGGAGGTGGGCTCCTACATGCTTGCCGATTCCGAGCGCCGCGAGGCGTTTGCCTTGGTCAGCCCTCATGCGGGATACGTTTATTCCGGTCACGTTGCCGGCGCCGCTTTTTCCAGCGTGGTGGTTCCCAACCGCTTCGTGGTGCTTTGCCCAAACCACACCGGCATCGGCGCGGCGGCGGCGATCATCAGCGAGGGGGCCTGGTCGATACCCGGCGCCGAGATACCGATCGATTCGGAGTTGGCAGCCGCAATTGCCTCGCGCACGGCTGTGCTTGCAGAAGACCACCTCGCGCACCAGCGTGAGCACTCGCTGGAGGTGCAACTGCCCTTTATCGATTGGGCTGCCAAGGATCCGGCCTTCGTGCCGATCTGCCTGCGAACCCAACGCTACAGCGACCTGGAGGAGATCGGCAAGGCAATGGCGGAGGCGATCAGGGAGATTGGTGAGGATGTCCTGATTGTCGCCAGCAGCGACATGAGCCATTTCCTCAGCGACGAGAAGGCACGTGAGGTCGACCGCAAGGCGATAGATAAAATCCTCGAGATCGATCCGCAGGGCCTGCTGAATACCGTCCTCGGCGAGCGGATATCGATGTGCGGCGTTGCTCCGGTGACCGCCGCGCTGGTGGCCGCGCTTGAGCTGGGCGCAACAAAGGCGGAACTGATCAAGTACGCCACATCCGCCGACATCTTCGGCGACCGCTCGCGTGTGGTCGGCTACGCAGGCATCAGAATCAGCTGAATATCCCTGCACGTCTTTAGCGCCAGCGAACCCTGCCGCGGGGTTTTGGAGTTGCGGCATGAAGATCAGCCCGGCGCTCGCCTGGGCGTTCTTTTTCTCGATTCTTTACATCTCTTTGTTCATCCTTGTGGGGATGGCGGCCAGCGCGATGACCTCCAGGCCGGCCGTCGCCCTAGTGATCCTGCTCGTCATCTGGGTGCTGGCGGTGGTCGCCACCCCGGGCGTGAGCCGGCTGCTCTCGGAGCAGATGGTGGAGATTCCCCTGCAGCAGTGGGTCGCGGAAGAGCAGGAGCGGGTTGACGACGAGATCTGGAACAGCTATCCGCCGATCATCGGGCGTTACATGGGTGATCCCTTCGAGCCTCAGGTGCCGATGAGGGCCGAGGCGACGAGGCGGATCTGCGAAGCGCAACAGCGAGTGCGCGACAGGGCAACCGAGGCGCGTGTGCAACAGGTGTTGCTGGCGCAGGGCTTCTCCTGCATTTCTCCCTACGGCCTGCTCTCCGACAGCCTGCAGACGTTGTGCGGCACCGGGATTCACGGATTTAACCTGCTGCGCGAGAACGCCGAGCGCTACCGGCGCTCGCTGCACGATTTCGTGGTCGAGCGCGACAGGCAGGACAACGAGAGCGCCCATCTGGTCTATGGCGACCAATTTTACGAGTACAAGACCTTTTCGATTAAGGAAGTGCCCATGGTCGCAGTGCCCCGCGGCTCGGCAATGTGGTCCGAAGCCGGCCTGGTTAATCGGAAGGAGACTCCCTGGTGGCAGATGATCTGGCTTCTGCTCTACAACCTCGCGGCCGGGCTGGTTTCCTTCACCGCATTGATGCGCTACGACCCTAGGTAATCCCGGCAACTCAGGCTTCGCTGTCGGCGAGCAACTCCAGCAATTTACGCGGCCAGGTGGTCACCAGGGCGTCGGGAGCGGCTTCAAGAGCCTTCTCGAACCACCTGGGCGGTTTCTCCTCTTCTTCGACAGTACACCAGGTGACCAGCCCCAGACCCGCTGACCGCACTTGCGCCG
>DATKUA010000166.1:0-8015 GCA_035530855.1 Acidobacteriota bacterium
GACGATGGAGCTCGGCTCCAACTCCGGGGTGATCGTGATGGACGACGGCGACTGGGAGCTTGCGGCGCGCAAGGTCTCCGCCGCCGGCTACGCGCTGGCGGGGCAGGTGTGCATCTCGGTGCAGCGGGTCTACGTGCACGACTCGCACTTCGAGGCGTTCGTCAAGCTGCTGAAATCGCTCGTCACGGCCTTGAAAGTCGGGAACCAGCTCGAGGAAGACACCGACGTGGGTCCGATGATCAGCGAGGCGGAGGCTATCGTCAAAGCCGGGTGGATCGAGGAGGCGGTGGCGGGCGGGGCGAAGCTGGTCTGCGGCGGCGGGCGCGAGAGGGCCCTGCTGGAGCCGGCGATCCTTACAAACGTCGATCCCCGCGCGAAGGTCTCCTGCAAGGAGGTGTTCGCCCCGGTGGTCTGCGTCAGCCCGATCGGCTCGCTGGAGGAGGGCATCGAGCGTCTCAACGACTCCGACTACGGCCTCCAGGGCGCCATCTTTACCCGGAGATTAAAAGACGCGATGACCGCCGCGCGGCGGGTGGAGGTGGGCGGCTTCATGATCAACGAAGTTCCGACCTTCCGGGCCGACCTGATGCCCTACGGCGGTGTGAAGAAGAGCGGTCTGGGCCGCGAGGGAGCGCGCTACGCCATCGAGGAGATGACCGAGATCCGGCTCGTCTGCATGGACCTCAGGTGAACCGTGTGTTCAAACGTTTATCGCAATTGCTTCGGGAGGCCGACAAGCTGAAAAGGTACTAAAGCTGATGAGAAATCATTTCAGAGGAAAAGATTTTCTGACTCTCCTGGACTTCACTCCGGAAGAAGTCGACTTCTTTTTACAGACGGCGGCCGATCTGAAGCGCAAGTGGGCGATGCGTGAGAGCCACAGGTTTCTCGAGGGCCGCACTATCGCCATGATCTTCGAGAAACCCTCGACACGCACCCGCACATCGTTCCAGGCGGCCATCGCGCACCTGGGCGCCGATTCATTCTACATGCGGCCCGGTGACATGCAGCTCGGCCGCGGCGAACCGATCAAAGACACCGCGAGGGCAATCGACCGCTACTGCGACGGCGCGGTCATCAGGACGTTCGGGCAGGAAGTGGTTGAGGAATTCTCGCTGTATATGCGAAGCCCGGTGATCAACGCTCTCACCAATCTCACGCACCCCTGCCAGGGCCTCGCTGATTTCCTCACCATGCGCGAGAAGAAGGGCGCCCTCAAGGGCCTGAAAATCGCCTATGCCGGCGACGTCTTCAATGTCTGCCATACGCTGATGATCGGCTCCTGCCACTTCGGCTGCGAGCTCACCGTCGCTGCTCCCAAGGGTTATCCGCCGGCGAAGCGCGTGCAGGAGTTCGTCGATGCCCACGCCCCGCTCAGCGGCGCTTCGATCCGCTTCGTGCATGACATAAGCGAGGCGGTCTCCGGCGCCGACGTCGTCTACGGCAACACGTGGCACAGCATGGGCGATGCCGAGAAGGAACTGCAGAAACGGCTCGAGGTCTTCGGCCCGTTCCAGATCAACGAGGACGTGATGGCCAAGGCCGATCCCCAGGCCATCTTCATGCACTGCCTGCCGGGATACCGTGGCGAGGACATGACCGACGGCGTGATCGAAGGCTCTCAATCGGCGGTCTGGGATCAGGCCGAGAACCGCTTGCACACGGAAAAAGCTGTTCTGGCGCTCACCATTAATTGAGGGAAGGCGACCATGGTTCACAATGCATTCGGAACTCTGAAGAAGGTGATCCTCTGTCCGCCGGATAACTTCACCCTCGTGCCGATCAATGTCATTGCCCAGGGCTATCTCGATCAGGGTGAGAAGGGCGACCTGGCAATCTGCCGCAGGGAACACGCCGAGTTCGCACAAGCCTATCTCGAAAACGGCACCGAAGTGGTCATGCTCGAGCCGCGCAAGGGATTCCCGTATCAGGTGTTCGCACGCGACTTCGGCGCGTCGGTCGCCGGCGGGGTTGTGCTCGGCCGCTTCAGCGTCGAGGTGCGCCGGGGAGAAGAGCAGGATGCCAAAGCGGTGATAGCTTCGCTCAACTACCCGCTTTTGGGCACGGTCGAGCAAGGCGCGTTCGAGGGCGGCGATTTCTGGATGCTCGATGAAAGCACTCTGGCGGTCGGCAGCATCGCCAGGAGCACTCCCGAAGGCATCGAGGCGTTGCGCTGCATCCTCGAGCCGCGTGGCTACGAAGTCGTCATGGTCGGCGCGGAGGAGAAGTTCCTTCACCTCGACATGATTTTCAACATCGTCGCAGAAAGGGTGGCGGTGGCTTGCATCGACGCCCTGCCCGACGATTTCCTCAAGCGGGTGCGCTTGATGCACTACGAGTTGATCGAGCTACCGGAGGAAGACGTGTTCAAGTTGCGCTGCAACCTGCAGGCGCTTGGCCGCGGACGGGTGCTTTCGTTCGAGAACAACAGGGCCGTCACTCAGGCCCTGCGGTCACTGGGTCTTGAAGTAATCGAGCTCAATCTCACCGAGTTGCTCAAGGGAGGAGGTGGACCGCACTGCATGACATTCCCCCTCGAACGGGATAAGAGCTGAGAGCGGGTATTGGGCTCGATTTTTAGATAGAGGATTAGGCGTTGGGAATGCATCTCATTGATTACGCGATACTTGTCGCCTACCTGCTGCTAATGCTCTACCTCGGCTGCAGGGGTTGGAGGATGAGCAGGACATCCTCCGACTACCTCCTTGCCGGCAGGCAGCTTGGCTATGCGGTTTACATCGGCTGCCTCGCAGCGGTGGTGTTGGGCGGAGCATCGACAGTCGGCGGCTCGAAGCTAGGCTACCAATACGGCATCTCCGGCATGTGGATGGTGTTCATGATCGGCCTGGGGATCATAGCCCTCGGATTCTTCCTCTCGACCAAGCTCGCCAACCTCGGGATTGTCAGCATCAGCGAAATGCTGGAGCTGCGTTACGACAAGTACGCGCGCCTGATCAGCGCAGTGATCATGTCGGCTTATGCGGCGATGATCTCGGTGATCCAAGTGGTCGCAATCGGCACCATCCTCAACGCGATGCTCGGGTGGGGATTGATTGTCTCGATGCTGGTCGGAGGATTTGTCATTTTAATTTACACCTTCCTTGGCGGCATGTGGTCGGTCTCGATGACAGACTTTATCCAGTTTCTCATTATGACTGTCGGAATTTTCTTAATCCTGGTTCCGATTGGATTACATTCGGTAGGCGGCTGGCAGGAAATGGTAGAAAGCCTGCCGCCTACCCATCTTTCCCTCACCAACATCGGACTCGACCAGATCTTCGCCTTCTTTTTGCTGTTCTTCCTCGGGCTGATCATCGGACAGGATATCTGGCAGCGGGTCTTTACCGCCAGAGATCAGAAGGTGGCGCGGCGGGGAACCATCCTCGCCGGTATCTATTGCATCCTCTATGCGGTCGCAACCGCTGTGATAGGGATGGTCGCCGCCGTTAAATTCCCGCTGCTGGAGGATCCGCAGATGGCTTTCGCGACGACGGCGGTGAACATCCTGCCCGTCGGCATCACCGGTATCGTGCTCGCCGGGACGCTCTCAGCCCTGATGTCCACCGCCAGCGGGCCCTTGCTCGCCTCCTCAACTCTCATCGCCAACGACATCTACAAGAGGTTCATCGACAAGAACATCTCCGACAAGAGATTCCTGCTCGCATCGCGGATCCTCACGGCAGTTATCGGACTGCTTGTCATCGCGCTCGCGGTCTGGGTCCAGGACGTGATCAAGGCGATCGACATCGCTTACACGCTGCTCTCAGGCTCCATCTTCGTCCCCGTCTTCGCCGCATTCTTCTGGAAACGGGCCAACGCGCCGGGGACCCTGATATCGATGCTGCTTAGTGCTGTGGTCTCCATCAGCGCGATGCTGATCTGGGGCATCGGCTCGACACCACCTATCATGCTCGGCATAGCTACCAGCGTTGTTGCCCTCGTCGTGGCGACGCTGCTCACCGCTCCGCCCGATGAGGGGCAAATGAGAAATTGGAGAGGCAGATTGAGCGGCGGTGTCACGTCGTCTGTTGGCGATGGTATATGATTGGTGCAAAACCAAGGAGAAGCGTGATGAATAACGCAGCTTTGAAAAGAAATTTTTTCCTGTGGTTGTTGAGCTTTTGCAGCTTGATGCTACTCGGCTCCTGCGGTCTGAAGCCGGCCAGCCTGAAATTTGTCTTTCCCGACCAGGGGGCTGAAGTGAAAGGGGTTCTGCTGGTCAGGGTTGCAGTCCCGGTGGACTACAAGTCGACTCTGCCGAGGCGTGGCGAGGTCGAGTTCAGATTCTATATCGACGACAAACTGCAAGAGGAAGCGATCGTACCCGAGTCATCAGACAGGGTCACCTGGATGTGGGACACAACGGAGTTTCCCAACGGCCCCCACACCATCACTGTAGTGGCGGTGCACTACGAGGTGGGACGCAAGGGGAGCCCCAAGAAGGAGCTTCAGAGACTGAAACGCAACGTGATTGTTAACAATTAATTTATTTGGAGGAGGTCATGAAAAAGTACTTATGTTTAATGGCAGCGTTACTTTTGCTTGCCTCGGTGTCCGCTTTTGCCCAGCAGTTGACTGCGGAGCAGAAGGCCTGGGTCGGCAAAGCCGAGAAGTACGAGAAAGAGGGCTGGATCTTCCTGCACATCGAGGGCGAGCCGTTCGAGCGCGGTTTCCAGCACGGTTACACGATGGCTAAGGAGATCAAGGACACGATCGAGATCATCGCCTACTACCTGGCGCAATCGACTGAGAAGGAATGGTCGTTCTACCGCGAGGCGGCCGAGAGGATGTTCTGGCCGAAGATCGGCGCGGAGTACCAGGAGGAGATCAACGGCATCATCGCCGGCATGAAGGCGGCGGGTGTGACATCGCTCGATCACATCGACATCACAGCCTTCAACGGCTGGATCGATCTCGCATGGTACTATCTGCCCTGGTTGCAGGAGCAGATGACCGGCATCCTGCCTGAGGTGACAGCCCACGGCTCCTGCAGCGCCTTCATCGCCACCGGCAACGCCACCTACGACGGCCGCATCGTCCTCGCCCACAACCTCTGGTACGAGTACATGTTCTGCGTCAAATGGAACGTGATCCTCGACGTCCAGCCGGCCGAGGGCAACAGGCTCATCACCCAGAGCTTCCCCGGCTGGATTTTCGGCGGCACAGACTTCTGGATCAACTCGGCAGGCCTCGTTGTGGCGGAGACCACGATGAGCTCATTCGCGGGCTTCGACCCCGACGGCATCCCTGAGTTCGCCCGCATCCGCAAGGCCCTGCAGTACGGCAAGTGCATCGATTCCTTCGTCAAGATCATGCTGGAAGGCAACAACGGCGGTTACGCCAACGACTGGCTCATCGGCGACACCAAGACAGGCGAGATCGCCCGTCTCGAGTGCGCGCTGAAAAACCCGCATCTGTGGCGCACCTACGATGGATACTACACCGGCAGCAACGCCGCCCAGGATCCCACTGTCCGCGTCGAAGAAACATCGATGGATTACGAGAAAATGGATTCCTCGCCGAACGGGCGTTGGGCGCGCTGGCAGCAGTTGATGAGGGAAAACTACGGCAAGATCGACTGCGAGCTGGCCAAGCGCTTCCTGGCGGATCACTACGACTCCTACAAAGAGAAGTACAACCCGAGCTCGAGGACTCTGTGCGGTCACGTCGAGTACGACCCGCTCGGCCTTCCCGAGTGGGGCTGGGGTCCCTATTACCCCGGCGGCGCGATTGATGGCAAGGTCACCGACAGCGAACTGGCCTTCACGATGAGCTTCCACGCCAAGTTCGGCCACTCCTGCATGGTACCCTTCTGCGCCGACGAGTTCCTCAAGGAGCACCCTGAATACGAATGGCAGAAACCCTACCTGGTCGATTTCCCCGGTTTTGACTGGACCATGTTCAAAGCCAAGGGATTCAGGGAGTACAAATAAAAGAACACGCCCCATCTCGTTCTAACTAATGTCGTTCATCACGAGAGCCGTTAATTCGGCTCTCTTTTTTTTTATAAGGGTAGAAAATCATCGCTTTCAAACTAACCATATCGACTCTCTCTCTTGCGTTCGCCATTGCTAGCCGGTTGTCGATAGCCAACTTACACAGCTTCAGGCTCCTGAACTGATCGCAAACATGTCGGCTCCTGCCGGGCGTGCCATTCCCAACCTGATTTATTCCATTAGACATAGACAGAGACTCTCTTAGATAGCGTTTTAGAATATCAATAGTAGAACATTTACATTCAACCGGGCCGGGGGTAGGATGGGCGGCAGAGTTGTCCTTTAATACTCCACACCTTGCCAGGCGGCAGTACGCAGAGCTTGATCCACACTCAGGGAGATGACTTGGCACTAACCAAGAGTTATTTCTTGCACTAATAAGAGGAAAGTCATGAAAAAGTTCTCGCTACTCCTCAATTATATAGTGATTTGTTGCCTTATCGGGGCCGGAACGGCAGGTGCTCAGGACGAAATATTTTCGATCTCCCAGAACACCGCTTTCAGTAACTATAGGCCGGAAATCGCTGTTAATCCGGCCTCGGGCGACGCGGTCGTGGTCTGGAGGCAGTACGACTCGAAAACTGAAAGCTCCTCCATCTATGCATGTTACTGTAAATACCTCGGTGCCGGTAAATTCAAGGCCGGCAAGCCGCGGCTCTTGTCGGAAGGAAAGGGCCGTAATGAATTCGCGAGCGTTGCGTACGATCCGGTATCCAAGAGCTTCCTCGTCGTCTGGGATAAATTAGAGTGGTTTAGTGCCCCCACCTCAAAGGCGTTCAACATCCTCGCAAGGCGGCTGAACGCGAAGGGCAGGATTAAAGGCGGCGAAATCCACATAACCGACTCGAAGGATGACCAAAGCGAGCAACCTGCGATAGTGAGTAGGGCCGTAGCAGACGGAGCACCGGCCGGCTCCGGGGGATTCCTGGTCATGTGGGTGCACTATCCCATGACTTCGGGAGGACTAAAAAGGGGAATTTGTGCTGTCACGGTGAACGCCAAGGGTAAATTGACAAGCGAACCTCAGAACGTTTTCGAGCCGCCCGCCAAGAGCGGTTTTTACAATGAAGTATGGTTATACAAGGTGGCCATCGGCAAGGCGGGCAATTGCATCCTCACGTTCTTCCTGTGGTATTCCGATGAAAGCGATGAAACCTGGCTCGCGGAGGTTGATCTGGCGGGCAATGGCCTGAAATCATTGAAGATTGCGGATGAATATTTAAGTGGTGGGCTGGCCACCACGTTGTCGTCCAAGCTCTATTTGTTTTCTTGGACGGAGAGGTACGAAGCCGATTTCTTTCACCAACTTGTAAAAGCAAACCTCAAGAAAAAGAAGAAGCCTTTCACAACCACCGGCGAATACGCCTTCAGTGAACTGGTCGGCATGGAGCTGGATGGCGGAGGGGCCTATCTGGTTGCGTTCGAAAGTTCTCACGTCGACATCTGCAGGTTTAATCAGAGGGGCAAACTTGTCGGCAGCCGTGTAACAAAGGATCTGAGCGTTTATGTTTCGTCATTTTATGACTGTGTCCTGTTGCCCGACGGCAAATGCCTCGTGAGTTCCAGCCGCAACAAAGGATCGGGAAACTACGATTCGGAAGTTTTCGGCTTCACACTCGACCTGGAATGAGGTGGAGGCGCGGCTGCGAGACCGGAGGTTGATGCCCGGGGCAGGGCGGTTTGGGAGTTCATAAAGAGGGAGATACGCCCGGACCTCCGCGCCGGATTATTACCCATCGCCAGCCTGCGATGGAACACCACCACGCAAAATTCGTATACCCTCTTGACCATGCGGCCTTGATCCGCTATGATCCCCTGATTCTGCATGGTGTTATTATGTTAATCAGTGTAAAAACCTGCTTCTGGTAATATCTGGTCTACCAGCTCGCCTAGAGCCTGCCTTTTTTTCCACGAACAGATATTTGCTTCTGGAGATTTCTGTATGTCTGAAGTGCAAGAAAAATACGAAAAAAAACTCGGCCAAGACTCCATCTGGAAGAGCATCAAGGAAGCGCTGAG
>DATKUA010000167.1:0-2616 GCA_035530855.1 Acidobacteriota bacterium
CTTCCAAAGATTGTATATTGATTGATAGTATATTGGCAGATTGCGAAGACATATTGGAAAGCAATGAATTGCCAAGGCAATGATACAAGTCATACACAAATAGAATATATTGTTTTTCAGCAAAACGACTGAGCAAGCTTCAGGCTCCATGAGCAAATTGGCAAGAGTTTTCACGAAGTGGCTGCTCGACGAGTGGTGGGATGCCACATGCCGGTAACGCGCAAGGCATCGTTTTTCCGTCGACGGCGGCGCCATCCGTGTCATCCAGCTCCAAACTGACAGCTCTCAAGCGACTGAGCTTGAGATTCACCCTGATCGGCCCGAGCGCCGGCTTCCGACGAAATCATTGTGGACAAAATGATTTTGCAGTAACGTGAATGCATCGGGTGGTTGTTTCCAATCTTTTACAGGGGGATCGAAATGTCTCGTTTCCGTTTATTATCAATAGTTGTGGTCTTTTTTCTTGCCGCGGGCAGCCTTCATGCCCAGGATTTGAAGTCTCCGGAAGACTTCTACGGCTTCCGCATGGGAGCCGACGGCCGGCTGGCCCGTTGGGACAAAATCGTCGAATACTTCCAGCTTCTCGATGCCGCCTCCGACCGCATTGTCGTGCGCGAGCTGGGCAAGAGCACCGAAGGTAATCCTTTCATCCTGGCGATCATCTCTTCAGCGGAAAACCTTAAGCAGATGGACCGCTACCGGGAGATCAACCGCAGGCTGGCCGATCCGCGCGGCCTCTCTGTAGCGGAGATTCAAAGGCTCCAGGCCGAGGCGAAGTACACGCTGGCGGTGACCAACAGCCTGCACGCCTCCGAGGTCGGCGGCACCCAGATGTCCTCTGAGCTTGCGTATGAATTGATCACCGGCGAGAGCGAGCAGGCGAAGCTGATCCGCCAAAATTGTTTCCTGCTGCTCTTCCCCAGCTTCAATCCTGACGGCCAGATCATGGTCGTCGACTATTACGACAAGTACAAGGGCACGGAGTACGAGGGCGGCCGCCTGCCCTACCTCTACCACAAGTACACCGGCCACGATAACAACCGCGACGGCTACGCGCTGACCCAGGCCGAGGCCCGCCTGATGTCGAAAGTGCTCTACCAGGAGTGGTGGCCGCAGGCCTACATCGACCACCATCACATGGGTTCCTACGGCGCGCGCTTATACATCCCGCCCTACTTCGACCCGGTTCATCCCAACGTCGATGCGTTGATCTGGCGCGAGCACATGTATTACGGCGGGCAGATGGCGATGCGCCTCGAAGAGGCGGGCAAGACCGGCATCGAGACGGGCGCGCCTTACACCGCCTGGTGGATGCCGAGCTTCCACATGATCACCAACTATCACAACATCACCGGCATGCTGACCGAGAGCGCCAGCGCAGAAATCGCCACGCCGACTTACGTCCACCCCCACCAGTTGCAGCCCAGCGGGCGCGGCAGGCCCGAATACAAAGCCCAGGTTAATTTCCCCAGCCCGTGGCCGGGCGGCTGGTGGCGGCTGCGCGACGTCGTCGAGCAGATCAAGATCTCCACCTTCGCCGCTCTCGAGCTGGGCGCCCGCAACCGCGAGATGCTGATCCACAGCGCGGTGCTGAAGGCGCAGCGCAACATCGAACGCGGCCTCAGCGAGCCTCCCTATGCCGTTATCATCCCGCCGGATCAGCACGATCCGCTGACGGCGCTTGAAATGCTCGACAAGCTGGTATTCGCCGGAGTCGAGCTGCAGCGGGCCGAGGAAGAGTTCAGCCTCGGCAACGAGGTATTCCCCGCAGGCACTTATGTCATCGACCTCGCTCAGCCGTTGCGCACCTACGTCAAGTCGCTGATGGAACAGGTTTACTACCCATACAATGAGTGGACCACCGATCGCGACGGCAATCCGATGCGCCCCTACGACATGGCCGCCTTCACGATGGCCGAGCACATGGGCGTCGCGGTTGTCGAGTCCAACATCCCGGTTGAGGCGAAATTGCAGAAGATCGACAGGCCGGTTTACCCCCAAGGCGGGGTGATCGGCGAAAGCCGCAACGGCTACCTCCTCTGCCACAGGCTCAACGACAGCTTCATCGCCCTCAACCGGGCCGTCAAGGACGGCATCCAGGTCTGGTGGCTGACCGAGGAGATCGAGGCCGGGGGATTCCGCTTCGTGCCCGGCGCGATGCTCTTCAAGGCCGACAAGAGTTACCTCGAGCCGCTCGCCGCCAATCTGCATCTGACATTCGTCGCCGCGCCCGATAACCTTCCCGACAATGCCTACATGGTCGGCAAGCCGCGGCTGGGGATGTACAAGCGCTACCAGGGCGGCAACATGGATGAAGGCTGGACGCGCTGGGTGCTCGAGCAGTTCGAATTCCCTTACGTCTCGGTGTTCTCCGACGAGATCAAGCAGGGTAATCTCAACGATAAGTTCGATGTCATCCTGCTCCCCTCCGACAGGCTCAGCACGTTGATCGGCCCCGACTACGACAAGCCCGACCCCGGCCGGTTTCCAGTGCCGCCGGAGTACCGCACCGGCCTGGGCGAGGAGGGTGTCAAAGCCCTGAAGGAATTCGTCGAAGCCGGAGGCACGTTGATCGCCCTCGACTCGGCCGCGGAGCTCCCGATCGGCAATTTCTCA
>DATKUA010000168.1:0-52274 GCA_035530855.1 Acidobacteriota bacterium
CTCATCGATTGAAGCGTGTCACGGAATTGTTTGAAACAGGCTGTGGCGCTCCAGAGGCGGCCGAGTTCGGGGACGAGATCGAGGAGCTCTGAGAAATCCTCGTGATCGAGGATATTGGGGTCGAGACCGTAACCCGCGCGGGTCATTTTGTAGATGTCGCTCAGCTCTTCGGCAACCAGCAATTCCTGGGTCGGTGTCGCGTAGGCGAAGAATTTCTTTCTTTCGATTTCGCGCATGCCCTGTATGTCGGCGGAGTAGGAGTAGATGGGCCGTCCGAAGGCTCTCTTGCCGGTAGGATCGATTTCGCCGCTTTTGACAGCCTGTTCGACGAGGGAGTCGAGCTCGTCGAAACGATAGACGTAGAGGGGCTTGACGGTGAGGGTGGGAGGCTGCCGCGAGCCGGCGGTGACGGTTTCGGTCTGGTCAGTTAAATACAGGGCCACCGCCGTGGTGGAGCGGGACTCCCTGTCCAGAGAGAGGGGCAACACGGAGATTCTGCCCTGGTATGAGGGCATATCGACGATGGCGAGGTAGCGCTGATAGGACAGAGGGAGGGAGTCTCCGGGGGGTTCGTTGTGTGATATCGAGTCGAATTCGCCCTGGGGAAACCAGAAGAAGATTTCGTCGGCGGTCAGTTTCTCCTGAGCCGGCGCGGATGAAACCGGAAAAAGCGCCAGGCAAATAGCTAGTTGCGCGAAAATCCGAAGTGCAGACATAAAGCGACACCCCAGAAAATACGAAAACGATTGTTCTGATAATTAAAACATAAGGATATTTTTTAGGCAGTCAAGTTGGAGGTATCCGGTCGTTGACGGGATCGGGGTGGTTTGAAGACGGGGCGTAGGCCTTCTACTGGATTTGCGAGGATTTGCCGATTGTGTTGAGCGGGGCGCGATCGTAAAAACCTTAGGAATAGGTATCCCGCCTATGGCGGGATCGGGCGGATTGAAATTCGCCCCTACTATTGCATCGCAAGGTTTTAACCAAATGAAAGTAAGGATACAATTTTTGTATGCGGGGGCCGTAAACGACCCCCCTACATGGATTTGCAGTCGATGGATAGCGTTGTAAAAGGGGTCAGTCATAGAATTCAAGGGTTCGCCAGGATGTTTTTTGCTAACGGTGAAAATTGATATCGGAGGGAAGGGGTCACGGCCTGGAATTCAAGGGCTGACCCCTTTTACGTCAATCAGCTTTCGAGGACGACGACGGCGGCGGCGTAGGCGGCTGCATGCGTGAGTGAAACGAAACTGCGGCGGACGCCGCGCCGGGAGGCGATATCGGCCGCGGCGCCGGAGAGTTCGAGGGCGGGCGCGCCGCGCTCGTCGGGCACCACTTCGACATCGTGCCAGCGGCAGCCGGCGGCGAGGCCGGTGCCGAGGGCCTTGAAGGCTGCTTCCTTGGCGGCGAAACGGGCGGCGAGGCGGTGATCGCGATTGGCGGAGGCGAGGCAGTAATCAAGCTCGCGGTGTGTGAAGAGGCGGCGCAGGAAGCGCCCGGCCCAGCGCCCGCGCGCGCGGCTGATACGCGCGATCTCGACGATATCGATGCCGACTCCGACTATCAAGTGACACGCCCCGGATCAGTCCTCGTCTTCACCCGCTTCCTTGATCAGCTCGAGGATGCGCGGCCAGACGCGCGGCAGGTTGCGCACGATGACCTGGCTGCGGCGCCAGGTCTTGATATCGACGGCGGGGTAGCCGGCGACTACCTCGCCGGGCTTGATGTCGTGGGTGACGACCGCGGCAGCCGCCACGACTGCGCCGTCGCCGACGCTGACGTGATCCTTGAGCCCGGCTCTGCCTGCTAGGACGACTCCCCTGCCGATGTTGCAGGAGCCGGAGATGCCGACCTGGGCGATGAGCAGGGCGTCGTCGCCGACGGTGACGTTGTGCGCCACCTGCACGAGGTTGTCGATCTTGACGCCGTTGCCGATGACCGTGTCGCCGAGTGTGCCGCGGTCGATGCAGACGTTGGCGCCGATCTCGACATCGTCGCCGATGCGCACCGAGCCGATCTGCGGAATCTTGTGATGGTGGTTCTCGTGCCGCGTGTAGCCGTAGCCGTCGGCGCCGATGACCGTGCCGGAGTGGATGATCGTCCTGTCGCCGATGGTCACCCCATTTTCGATCACGACGTTGGGGTGGAGGGTGCAGTCGACGCCGATGGTCACGTCGTGGCTGACAATGCAGCCGGGGTGAATGACGGTGCGCGCGCCGACCTCGCTGCCCGCGCCGATGCAGACGAATGCCCCGATCGAGGTCGGCTCGACGATTTCGGCGCTCTCGTCGATCGCCGCCTGCGCCGAGATCCCGTCGAAGCGCCGCCGCTCGGGGTTGAACAGCCTCACCACCCTGACAAAGTCGTACTGCGGATTCGGGCTGACGATGTAGTTGAGTCCCGGCACGTCGGGCTCGTTGGCCAGGATCACCGCCCCGGCGGCGCAGTCGCTGAGCCGGCGCTCCCAGGCCTCGCCGGCGGCGAAGGTGATCTCGTCGGGACCGGCCTCCAGCACCGTCGCCACTCCCCTGATCACGCGGCCGCCCTCACCGACAAAGGCGCAGTCGATGTGCCGCGCAATCTCCTCCAACCTGAATTCCATCTGAGAGGGCCCTATTTGGTACCGCTTTTCGCCTGGTCGAGGCGTTGCACGATCACCTCGGTGATGTCGGTGCTCTCGTCGAAGTAGTAGACGCCGTTGCGCCGGTCGATGATCACCGTGAATCTCAGCTCCTTGCCGACGGCCTCGATGACCGGGCCGACGACATTGGCGAAGCGGTCGAGCTCGCCCTGGCGGAGGTTGTCAAGCTCGGCCTCGGCGTTCTCCTGCTCCTGGCGCAACTGCAGCATCCTCTGCTCAAGCTCGTTCTTCTTGCGAGAATAGGCATCGGCCGCGAGCACGGCCCGCTGGTTCTCCAGCGCGGTAGACTCGTTCTGCAGCCCCATCTCCTTCTGGTCGAGATTGGCTTTCGTGGTCTCGAAGAAGTCGCGCACGCGCTTCTGCGTCTCCTGCCCGATCTCCGAGCGGTTGGCGATCTCCTGCAGGTCGATCACGCCGATCTTGACCGGCGCCGCCTCCTGCGCGGAGCCGGCCACGGAGGGGATGATGAGCGCCGCGAGGACGGTCAGCACCGCTGCCGACAACACTGTGACGACGATTGCTTTCATTCAGCTTACTCCATTAAAAGGAACACACAAAGGCTATTTACAGCCGACTATAACACAAGCCCCCTCGCGCTGCGGCACAATAACCGAACGCTGAGGGGGCGAGAAGAGCGCTCAAAAGTCCTTGCGGCGGTCTCAGTTGGCCGGCGCGGAGGCGTCGAGGCGGCTGAGCACCTGGTCGGTGATGTCGACCGTGGGATTGTAATAGAGCACGGCCGGTGCGGTGCGCCTGAGGATCAGCGTGTAGCTCCCCTCCTCGCCGATGGCCCTGATGATCGGCGCCATCTGGTTGAGGAACTTCTGGGTCTCATCGGTCTGCATCTGCTTGAAGGTCGCCTCAGCCTCCTCCGATTTCTGGCGGAAGCGCAGCATCCGCTGCTCGAGATCGTTGCGCTTTGCCGTATAGGCGTCCATCGAGAGGACCGAGCGCTGGTTCTCCAAGCTCCCCTGCTCGCGCTGAAGCGCCTGGTACTCCTGCGCCAGCTCGTTCTGCTTCGCCTCGAAGTAATTCTGCAGCCGGGTCTGGGATGCCTTGCCGAGAGCCGATTCGACGAGCAGTCTGTTCAGATCTACAATGGCGACCTTGATCGTTGCTGCCTGATCCTGGGCGGCGGCGACGGGGGCGGCTGGCAGTGCCAACGCCAACGCCAGCATTAGTGTCATAATCCTTATCACGATATCTTCTCCTGCTTATCTATCGTCCCACAGCCGCATCCCGGGCGCTCCCCGGCGATCACGACGAATGGGGCGGTCATTATACATAATCTAGAAATTAGTCCCAATAGTGAAATGGAATGCGCTCGTGCGGTGGTACTCCTTCGGGTTGATCGGATGGGCGAAGATGAACCTGAACGGGACATTCATCACCGGCACGAAGAAGCGCATCTCTATTCCCGCGCTGTACTGCAAATCCTTGAAGTCTATCTTGCCGTTGTAGGCGTTGCCGGCGTCGACGAAGGGCACGATGCGAATCTCCGGGGTCAGCAGGAACATGTACTCGAAGTTGAACAGCAGCGAGCTGGTGCCGCCGATGATGTAGCCGTTGGCGTCGCGCGGCCCGATGGTGCGCAGCTCGTAGCCGCGGACGGTGTACTCGCCGCCCATGAAGAAGCGCTCGAACACCGGCAGCCGGGCCTTCGGATCCTCGTCGAGCAGCCAGGCGTAGCCAATCTGCCCGCGGAAGCGGGCGATATTCCGCGGCGTCAGCGGGAAATGCATGATGCTTTCCACCTTGGTCTTGAAGAAGGAGATGTCGCCGCCGAAGATCGAGGAGCCGTACTCGAGGCTGAGTGTCTGGCGCATGCCGCGCGTCGAGAGCAGCGGATGATCGACTGTGTTATAGACCAGCGTGGGGCTGACGCTGCCCGTGGCAACCTTGCCCTCCGGGTAATATACCGAATAGTAGTTGTAGTTTGCCGGGTTGCGAATCTCGACCAGCTCGTAGCGGTACTCGAGATACGACGAGAGGAAGCGGCCCAGCCTGTAGGAGAGGTTGATGCGCCCGCCCTGGCCGCGGCGGACGAAGTCCTGGAACTCGAAGTCGCGGCTGAAGAAGGTGATGCCGGCGCCGATCGGGCGGTTGAACAGCCAGGGGTCGAAGAAGGAGATCTCGTAGTTCTCGTTGCGGCCGCCCGCCTGGACGAGGAAGCCCAGCTCCTGCCCCTGGCCCCAGAAGTTGCTGGTCTTGAAGGCGAAGTTGACAAAGGCGCCCTCGAGGCCGCTGTAGCCGCCGCCGAACTGGATCTGGTTGCGGCCGGTCTCGGTGAGCCTGATCTTCAGATCGACGGTTTTGTCCTGGGTGTTGGGCACGAGCTCGGGTTCCACCGAGCCGAAGAAGCCGAGCTGCTGCAGGCGCCGCAGGCTGTCCTTGAAGGCGTTGATATTGAACGGCTGCTGCTCGTAGACGTAGACGTTGCGGCGAACGACCTTGTCGCGGGTGGTGTGGTTGCCCTCAAATTCGATCTTGTTGACGATGTAGGGCTCGCCCTCCCTGACGAAGAAATGGAGGTCGACATAGCCGGGCTTGTCGGGCACGTAGCTGATGCGGTCCTGAATGTAGGCGTCGATGTAGCCGCGGCTGAAGTAGAGGTCCCTGACTTCCTCGCTGCCCTTCTCTATCGCCTTGCGGCTGTAGAGGTTGCCCTCCTTGACCTTCCTGTAGAAGACCTTCAGCAGATGATCGGGGATCAGCTTGTTGCCCTCGAACGAGAGGCTGTTGATGCTGTAGCGCTGCCCTTCGCTGACCGGGACGGTGATGATCACCGAGATGTTGTCCTGGCCGATCGGCTGCACGATCGGGTCCTTGACGTTGACCCGCAGGTAGCCGTTGTCGGCGTAAAACTTCTCGACCTCGAAGAGGTCTTCCTTGAGCAGCTTTGAGCTGTAGATATTGTCCTTCTGTACCCAGGAGAATATCCATGTGGGTCGCGACTTCTTCAGAACCTTGGTCAGGTCCCACTGGCTGAAGTTGTCGTTGTCGATAAAGCGAACTTCCTTGATCTTGACCTTGCCGCCTTCCCTGACGTTGAAGACGAGATCGACCTCGATCGGCCCGACGGGGCGCAGCTCGTAGGTGACGTCGCCGAACTCGAGGCCCTTCTCCTCCATCAGCTCGCGGATCACGGCCATCACCTTGGAGACGGTGTTGAGGTCAAGCGGCTGGCCCTTCTCGATCTCGATCTTGCCGAGGGGGTTCTCTTCCATCTTCTTTTCGATGTCGCCCGTGGAGACCGCCTTGAGGCCCTCGTAGACGATCTCGCGGACCAGCGGCCGCTCCTCAACCTCGATGGTCACCACAACCTTGCCGTCGACCGGCTCGCCGCGCAGGATGCGCAGGTTGGAGAAGAACCCGGTGTTCCACAGCGCCCGGAAATCGTTGCGCAGCAGGCGCTCGTCGAAGCGGTCGCCCGACTCGAGTGTGACGTAGGTGAGAATCGTGTCGGTCGGAACCCTGTTGTTGCCGGCAACGACGATGCGGTCAATCGTGAGCTCAGCCTGCCCTGCCTGCTCAGCTTGCTCCTCTTGGGCGAGCAGCGACGCGGGCAGCATCAGCAACAGCAGGACAAGCGATATCAGCCAGTTAAATTTCATCTATTTATCCCCGTGCCACGGTGGAGCCTTTGCCACGCTTCGTTGCTTTCTCCGGTTTTAAGACGAGGCGGTTGCCCTCAAGGTCAACAACCACGAGCCCTTTGCGCGGTATTTCGCGGCGGATCAGCGATTCGGCGAGCACATCCTCGACGTTGCGCTGGATCGCGCGCCGCAGCGGGCGGGCGCCGTAAGTGCGGTCGCTGCAGGTGGTTGCCACGAGCCACGAAGCTGCCGCGGCCGTGAGCGAGAGCCTCAGTCCGGACTCCTTGAGGGTCTCGTTGAGGTCGCTGATCAGCAGGTGGGTGATGGTCTCGAGGTCGGCGTCGGTGAGCATGCGGAAGACGATGACCTCGTCGAGGCGGTTGAGGAACTCGGGGGTGAAGACCTTGCGCACCTCCTCCATCACCATGTCGCGCATCTGCTGGTAACGGTGCACGGTGCTGTCGCTCTGGAAGCCGAGCCTGCCCCCCTTCTGGATGTAGCGGGCGCCGATGTTGGAGGTCATGATAATCATCGTGCTCTTGAAGTCGACGGTGTTGCCCAGCGCGTCGGTCAAAAGGCCGTCGTCCATCACCTGCAGCAGGATATTGAAGATCGAGGGGTGAGCCTTCTCGATCTCGTCGAGCAGGATCACCGAGTAGGGATTGCGGCGGATGATGTCGGTCAGGCGGCCGCCCTCCTCGTGGCCGACGTAGCCCGGCGGGCTGCCGATCAGCTTGGAGACCGAGTGTCGCTCCATGTACTCGCTCATGTCGAAGCGCACCAGGTGGGAGTCGCTGCCGAAGATGTAGCGCGCCAGCGTGCGGGCGACCTCCGTCTTGCCGACGCCAGTGGGGCCGAGGAAGAGGAAGGAGCCGGCGGGGCGCTTGGGATTCTTGATGCCCACGCGCGAGCGGCGGATGGCCTTGGCGAGCACCTCGATCGAGCTGTCCTGGCCGACGACGCGCTTGTGCAGCTCGTCCTCGATGTTCATCAGCTTGTCGATCTCGCCCTCCTTGAGCGAGGCCATCGGGATGCCGGTCCAGTCGGCGACGATCTGCTCGATCACTTCCCTGCCGACGCGCACTTTCCTGGCGGCTGCGCCGCGGTGCAGACGCTCGCGCGAGCGCTCGACCTCGATCTTCAGCTGCATCTCCTCGTCGCGAAGCCGCGCGGCCTCCTCGAATTCCTTGTTGGCGATCGAGTTCTCCATCTTCAGCTCGAGGGCCCGCAGGCGGCGCTCGACGCTCTGCACATCCTTCGGCAGGGTCGCCTGGCGCAGCTTCACGCGCGCGCCGGCCTCGTCGATCACGTCGATCGCCTTGTCGGGCAGGAAGCGGTCGGAGATGTAGCGGGAGGAGAGGATCACCGCCGCGCGCAGCGACGACTCGGTGTAGTGGACGTTGTGGTACTCCTCGTAGCGCGTGCGCACCCCCTGCAGGATCCGGGAGGTCTCGTCCTCGTCGGGCTGCTCGACGTTGATACTCTGGAAGCGGCGCTCCAGCGCGCGGTCCTTCTGGATGAAGCGGCGGTACTCGCGCGGCGTGGTGGCGCCGATGCACTTGATCTCGCCGCGGCTGAGCGCCGGCTTGAGGATGCCGGCGGCGTCGAGCGAGCCCTCGGCGCTGCCCGCGCCGACGAGCGAATGGAGCTCATCGATGAAGATGATGACGCTGTCGTTCTCCTCGAGCTCCTTCATGATCGCCTTGAGGCGCTCCTCGAACTGGCCGCGGTACTTGGTTCCGGCGACGATGGAGGAGATATCGAGGGCCAGTATTTTTTTGTCGTGCAGGAAGTTGGGCACGCTTCCGGCGATTATCCGCTGCGCCAAGCCTTCGACGATGGCCGTCTTGCCGACGCCCGGCTCGCCGATCAGCACCGGGTTGTTCTTGGTCCTGCGGCTGAGGATCTGCACCAGCCGGGCCACCTCCGTCTCGCGGCCGATGAGCGGGTCAAGGCGCCCTATTTCGGCAAGCCTGGTGAGATCGCGGCTGAACTCGACCAGCAACGGCGCATCCTTCTTCTTGCGCTTGATCGCCTGCTCCTTGTGCTGGTAGAGAATCTCTTCCTTAATCTCGGAGTACTTCATCCCGCGCTGCAGCAGGTACTTGTGAGCGAAAGAGCTCTTCTCCTGCAGCAGGCCCAGCAGCAGGTGCTCGCTGCCGATCGCCTTGTGGCTCATGCGCTCGCTCTCCTCGGAAGCGAGTGAGAGCACTATCTTGGAGATCTCGCTGAAGGGGATTTCGGACGAGTCGATCTGGATGTAGTCGGTTGAGCTGATGATGTGCTCGCGGATGTCTTCGACCCGGAGGTCGAAGCGCTGACAGAGCTTGGAGATGAAGCTGTCGCCGTCGCGGAGCAGGCCGATGAGGACGTGCTCCGGGCTGATCTGCGGGCTGCCGGCCTGGCCGGCCTCATAGCGGGCAAAGTAGATAATCCGCTTCGCGCGCTCGCTGTATTTCTCAAACATGCATAGCCTCAAATGATCGCCGCACCGGGAAGCGGTTGGTCTTCCCGGCGCTTCGTGTCCTCCGGGGTGTCATATGGAGAACGTAATGTTAGTTATCACCATTATCCATGTCAAACCATTTGCTTGCTGTAACTTCCGCTACAACGCCTGCGGGCGGGCGGCGCCCTAATCCCTTTCCGAGAGCGCCTCCAGGTCGAGGACGCGGTCGCAGCGTCCCGCGATTTCGAGGTTGTGCGTGACAATCAGCGATGTCAATCCCCGCTCCCGTTGCAGCTTGCGGAAGAGATCGAAGACACGCCTGCCGGTGTTGACGTCGAGGTTGCCGGTCGGCTCGTCGGCCAGCAGCAGCTTCGGGGAGGCGACGAGCGCGCGGGCGATTGCGGCGCGCTGCTGCTCCCCTCCCGACATCTGGCTGGGAAAATGGCTGCGCCGTTGATCCAGCCCCACCTCCTCGAGCACCTCGTCAGCCCGCTTCTGCGCCGCGGCGCGGTCGGGCTCGGCAATCAGCAGCGGCATCATCACGTTCTCCAGCGCGGTGAATTCCGGCAGGAGTTGGAAGAACTGGAAGACGAAGCCGATGTGCGCGTTGCGGAAGGCTGCCAGGGTGGCGCCCTTGAGCTCGCTGCGCGCGACCTCGCCGTAATGGATCTCGCCGGTATCGGGGGTGTCGAGGGTGCCGATGATGTGCAGCAGCGTGGTTTTGCCGATGCCCGAGGGCCCGGTGACGGCGACCAGCTCTCCGGGCAGCACCTCGAAGCTGACGCCGCGGAGAATGCGCAGGGTGCGGGTGCCGATGCTGAAAGACTTCGAGATCCGCTCGACCCTGAGCTGCTGGCTGTTGCCGCCCGTGCTATTCATAGCGCAGAGCCTCCGAAGGCCGCAGGCGCGACGCCTTCCAGGCCGGGTAGAGGGTGGCCAGCAGGCTGATCAGCAGTGCCACGCCGACGACAACGGCGATGTCCATCGGCACCACCTTGAAGCGAACCTGGGTGATTGTGTAGACATCGCCGGGCAGCTTGATCACCCCGAAGAAGTCGAGTGCCCAGCTCAGCCCGGCGCCGAGCAGGGCCCCGACGAGGGTGCCGGCGACGCCGATGATCAGGCCCTGGATCATGAACGACGACATCACGCCGCGGCTGGTGGCGCCCATGCTCATCAGCACGCCGATGTCGCGGTTCTTCTCCATCACCAGCATGATCAGCGAGGAGATGATGTTGAGCGCGGCGACGGTGACGATCAGCGTGATGGTGAAAAACAGCGCGAGCTTCTCCAACTGCAGGGCCTCGAAGAAGCCGGCGTTCTCCTCGATCCAGGTGCGCACGATGAAGCGCCCCCCCAGCGCGCTCTCGACGCGCTGCTTCATCGACGGCGCGTCGAAGATGTCGTCGATCTTGACCTGCATCATGGTGATCGAGTCGCCGAGGCCGAGGGTCCGCTGCAAGTCGCCGATGGGCACGAAGCAGTGGTAGGTGTCGGCGAACCAGTCGCCGGTCTTGTAGATGCCCGCGACGCGGTAGATCAGGCGCTTGGGCATCATGCCCGCCGGGGAGAGGGTCATGGTCGAGAGCGTCAGCAGGTAGACTTTCTCGCCGGGCACGAGGCCGAGGTAAGTGGCGAGGTCCTCGCCGATGAGGATGCCCTTGCGCTGCGACTCGCCCGCCTCCCGCTCCATGTCGTGCCAATCGCCCTGGACGATCATATCGAAGACGTCGAGCACGCCGCGCGACTCCTCGGGCCTGACGCCGTGGATGATCACCCCTTCGCTGCCGAGGCGTGTCTGCAGCAGCCCCTTCTCGCGCACCATCGGCGCCGCGGCGGTGACGCCGTCGATCTCCAGGACGCGCTTGCGGATTTCGCGGAAGTCCTCAATCGTGCGCTCGCTGGAGCCGCCGTAGATGGTGATGTGGGCGCGCGAGCCGAGGATCTTGTCGCGGATCTCGTCGTGCATGCCGGTCATCAGGCTAAGGGCGACGACGAGCGCGGCGACACCGATGGCGACGCCGACGATCGAGATCACGGTGATCACCGAGGTGAATGCCTGCTTGTGCTTGGCGCGCAGGTAGCGCATGGCGATGAAGAACTGGTATCTCAATTTCCCGGGCTGAATTCTCTCTGTTTTCTGCTCAGCATTACCGCCCGGCCCGCCTCGAACCGGGCCAGGGGACAGTAATCATAACACAATGCCTGCCGCATCACCTTTCCGTCAATCGCTGCTAGAGCGACGGCTGTTCTTTGGCAACCAGCTCGACCGCGCTGAGGCGGCCGTCGCGCTCGATCTTCAACCGCAGGCGGTCGCCGACGCGCAGCGAGTTGATCTTGGCGTTGGCGTCGCCGGCGCCCTTGACCGGAATGCCGTCCATCTCGACGATGATGTCGCCGCGCTGCAGGCCGGCCCCTTCGGCGGGGCTGCCGGGCTCGATGTAGGTGATGATGACGCCGTCGGCGGTGTCGCGTTCGAGCGAGCGGGCCATCAGGGTGCCGATCTCCTGCCCCTGGAATCCGAGCCAGACCTGGCGGACCTTGCCGTAGGTGAGGATCTCGCGGACCACGCGCTTGGCGGTGTTGATCGGGATCGCGAAGCCGAGGCCGATGTTGCCGCCGCTCTGGCTGAAGATGAAGGTGTTGATGCCCACCACCTCGCCGCGGCTGTTGATCAACGGCCCGCCGGAATTGCCGGGATTGATCGCCGCGTCGGTCTGGATCATGTTCTGGTAGTAGCGGCCTTCCTCCGACGACTCGCGGAACTGGCGGTTGACCGCCGAGATCACGCCGACGGTGACCGTCGGGTGGTTGTCCTGCAGCAGCGAACCGTAGGGGTTGCCGATGGCGATCGCCCACTCACCGATGATCAGCCCGTCGCTGTCACCGAGCGGCGCGTAGGGGTAGCCGTCGCCCTCGATCCGGATCACCGCGATATCGAGCGTCTTGTCGAAACCGATCACCTCGCCGGGGACCTCGCGCCCGTCCTGCAGGGTCACCACCACCTGGCGGCCGCCCTCGATCACGTGGTGGTTGGTGACGATCACGCCCTCGGAGTTGATCAGGAAGCCGGTGCCGATCTTCGGGTAGTATTGCCGCGTCGTCGACCCGCGGCGCAGAAAGTAATCCCAGTAATCGCGGTTGTGGGGGCTGATGTAGCGACGCTGCACGATAATCCCGACGCTGACAACGGCCTCGTTGACGCCGCCGATCGCGCGGACGATGGCATTGCTGCGGGAATCGTCGATCTGCCCCGCGGCCTCAGCCGAGACAGCCTGCGTCTCCACCTGCGGCCTGTTCTCGTGCCACATCGGGCCCTGCACGGCGGTCCCCGAGCCGGGGAAGACCAGGCCGTGGGGGTCGACCTCGAAGACCACCAGAAGAATGAACAGCACTGCCATGCCGCTGAGGAAGTACCAGAGCGCAAAGGCGGCGAAATTCAGGCGGTTGCTCATAAAAACTCCTCCAACTCCTTTAGCCTCTGTAAATCCTTGATGATTATCTTTCGATGGCTCGTCTGCAAAATCCCCTCGCGCTTGAGCTCGTTCAGCGCGGTGCTGGTGGTCTCGCGTGTCGCGCCGATCATGTTGGCCAGCTCCATCTGCGAGAGCTGCAGCTCGATCTCGAGCGAGCCGTCCTTCTCAACGCCGTACTTGTCGGCAAGCCACAGTATCTGGAACGCCAGGCGCGCCGGGACATCCCTGAAGACGAGCTTTTCCATGCGGTTTTCCAGCTCGTGGCGCCGGCGGCCGATGATCGTGCCGATGCGCAGCGCGAACGCCGAGGAAGCGCGCGCCAGGGCGAGGCAGTTTTCCCTCGGCACCGCCCAGATCCTGGAGCGGAGGAGGGCGACGGCCATCGTCCTACGCGGCTGCCCGTCGAGCAGGGTGTGCTCGCCAAAGATCTCGCCGGGCTCGTGGTAGGCAAGAGTCAACTCCTTGCCGGTCTCGCTCAGCTTGGAGACCTTGATCCTGCCCTCCGCCACAATGTAAAGGTGGTCGCTCTGCTCGCCGGGGAGGTAGACGACCTCGCCCTTATCCAGCGTCAAGACCACCGCAGCGTCGCTGAGCTGCTCCATGTGGTGCGAACCCAGGCCTTCGAAGAACTCGAGTTGCGAGAGACTGAGCATTTCAATCCGGAAATCGTAAGCTAGCTGACAATCTATGCTCGCGGTGGCGTCTATGTCAACTGATCTCGGGCGCCCGCGTCCGGCGGGGCGCAGAGCGTGGTTGAGAGTCTTCTCCGGGCATGCTAATCTCGCGGCGACGGCGGCTTTCCCACAGAGGGCGGCGTTTAATTTCAGTAATGAAGATCAAGATAAAATTACCCAGGCCGGAATCGCTGGGCGCATTTTTCAGAGGTGCGCTGAACGGCACTGTTGCCTTCGGCAAGTTGCTGTTCAGGGTGTTCAAGTGGCCCGTGCTGATAGCACTGCCGCTGCTGATATTTGCTCTGGCGGTTTGGTGGAGCCTGATCTCCTCGCTCAGCGGCGATGTGAAGAAGGTGCCCGACCTTATCGACCTGCTGCCCGCGGAAGCCGCCGAACGGCTGGCGATGCGCAGCCTCAAGCTGGAAGTGGAGGAGCAGCGCAAGTACAGCGACATCTACGTGGAGGATCGGATTCTCAGCCAGAGCCCCGCTGCGGGCTCGCGGATCAAGCGCGGCCGCACGGTGAGGGTCGCTCTTAGCGCCGGCTTCAGGCAGATACTCGTGCCGAACCTGCTCGGCATGTCGCTGCGCGAGGCGACCCTGGTGGCCAAGCAGAAGGATTTCCAGGTCCGCCGCAGCCTCACCGCGTTCTCCGAAGAGGTGCCGGAGGGGTCGGTGATCGCCCAGACGCCGCAGCCCTCCACGCCCTTCATCACCGAGTTCATCGACGTGCTGGAGAGCCGCGGCCCGCGGCCGAAGCTGGTGATGCTGCCCAGGCTGGTGGGCAAGCCGCTGCTGCCCGTGCTCGACGCGCTGCGCGACCAGGGGCTGAGAGTGATCGTCATGCGCCAGGGCAGCACACAGGATATCTCGGGCGGCGACCGCTTCGAACTGAGGCATTACCAGATCTACCGCCAATCGCCTGAGGCGGGCGAGTTCGTCACTATCCCCGGATCCGAGGAGTTGATACTAAGGGTGAGGTTGAGCCAATGAAAATTAAGATTGCGCCTTCGATTCTGTCTGCCGACTTCGGCCGTCTGGCCGAGGAGATACGGATGGTCGAGGAGGCCGGCGCGCACCTGCTGCACATCGATGTGATGGACGGGCACTTCGTCCCGAATCTCACCTACGGCCCGCTGATCGTAAGCAAGTGCAAGGAGATAACCTCGCTGCCCCTGGACGTGCACCTGATGATCACCAACGCCGAGGAGCGGCTGGATTCCTATCTCGACGCGGGCGCCGATTACCTCAGCATCCACGCCGAGGCGGTGATTCACATGCAGCGCACCCTGGATTACATCCGCAAGGCCGGGGCGAAAGCGGGGGTGGCGCTGAATCCGGCGACGCCGCTCAACGCGCTCGATTGGGTGATGGAAGATCTCGATTTCGTGCTGATCATGTCGGTCAACCCGGGCTTCGGGGCGCAGGCCTTCATCCCCTCGAGCACCCGCAGGATCAGCGAGGCGGCTGCGTTGCTGAAGCTCGGCAACCAGCCGGTGGAGATAGAGGTCGACGGCGGCGTGGGGCCCGCAAACGCGGGCGAGCTGGCGGCGGCGGGCGCGACGATGCTGGTGGCCGGCAATGCAATTTTCAAGGCCGGGAACCCCGCCGCGGTGGTGCGGGAGATGGTCTCGGCCGCGGAATCGGCTGGCTCTTCCCGATAACTCTGAGCCCGGCCGGCTGAAACCTTTCCGCACCCCGGACGTCTCTGTAAAGAAACCGGGCTTACGGACACGGGGAGACAATGGTTGCAAAATCCGCGATGTCTGCTATCCTTCGCGCGTGATGAAACGAGTTGATATGAATACTAAAAGAACAACCAGATGGGCTTTTTCGCTGCTGTTTCTCGCTCTCCTGCTGGCGGCGGGGGGTTGCCACAGCTTCCAGGAGAAGATCTCGGTCGAGGTGATGCCCGAGGACGATCTCTACAGGCTGGGGATGCAGAAGTTCGAGGCCGGCGAGTGGAACCACGCGATTGCCGTCTTCGAGCGCTTCGAGCGGCTCTACGTCAACAGCGAGCGGGTTCAGGAGATCAGGCTGAAGCGCGCCGATGCCTATTTCAACAAGGACCGGCGCTCGGGCTATATCCTCGCCAAGTCCGACTACCAGAGTTTCATCTCGCTCTACCCGCGCTACGATGATTCGGCTTACGTCTGGAAGCAGGTCGCCATCTGCAGCTTCAAGCAGATCCTGCCGCCCAATCGCGACCAGACGCAGACCGAGGAATCGATCAAGGACTTCCAGACCTTCCTGCAGAAGTACCCCGAGAGCAAGTACGTCCCCGAAGTCAGGTCGCTGCTGCAGGAGGCCTACACCCACCTTGCCGAGCACCACATCGTGGTCGGGATGCATTACATGGGCCGGAAGATGTACGCTGCCGCCGGCGAGCGCTTCAAGTCGGCTCTGGAGCTGGACGTGGATATTCAGGACCCCGAGATGGTCCTCTACAACCTCGCCTTCTCGCTGGCAAAAGCGAGCGAGGAGTACGGCCGGATCCACGACTTCGCCATTCGGGTGGAACAGCTCGGCGAGGTCGACCGCTACCGCCAACGCCACGAGCGGGCGCTCTACGAAGCGAAGCAGTACCTGGCCGAATTCCGTGAGCGCTTCCCGAAAGCGACGGCGCGGATAGCGACGATCGAGCGGGCGATCAACGAGGTCGGCCCGATCACCGAGGGCACCACCCAGACCGCCGAGAAGGATCAGTAACACCCGGGAAATGGAATTCCTTAACCCACGCCGGAATTCGAAATCGAATTGCGCCCGTAATCAGGGTTCCAGCAGGCGGTAGGCGAAGTTTTCACCGAACGACAGCAGCGCCGCCAGCCGCCGCCCTGACCAGGCGTGAGCCAGCACGTGGAGCCGCCGGTTGCCGGTCTCCCCTATCCCCACCAGCTCACTCACTGCACCTGAGAGCTCTCCTGCGGCGCCGATGAACCGCGAGAAGAGCCTCCGCCCGTCCTCCAGCACGACGAGATAGCGGCCGGATTCGGGCCTCAGTGCCACCACCGTGGCGTCGAACCTGACCTCCGGCGAGGGCGACATCCGCTGCTGCAACTCCCCCTCCTCGAGCCCTATCCGTTGGAACCAGTAGCGGTGGGATGTGCCCCAGAGCATGGCGAATTCCCGCCGATCCGCATCCCAGGCGAAGATCGTATCGAACAGGTATTTTGCGGTGAACAACACTCGCGGTCCCGCCAGGCTCAAGCCTTTGGCGTCGAACAGCGTCAGCGCGGTGGCAAACACCTCCCCCTCGCGCCAGCTGCGGGCGACCGCGATTCCCCCGGCGCCGGTGCCGGCCCGGGTGATCTCCCACAGCATACCGGAGGGGTAGCGGCCCAGGGCCAGTGGCGCTTCGCCGGCTCTTGCCAGGACCATGGCGGAATTGAGCGTATCCGCCGAGGCGAAGGCATCGGCCCCGTATAAAAGGAAAGCGCCGCCGTCGAAGTGGATGATGTGCAGGTCCCGCGCGACCACCTCTTCACCAACCCTGTCGGCCAGCTCAAGCTGCACCGCTCCTTCGGGCTCGCCTGCGGCCGGAATCTCCCAGAAAAACGCCGTGTCGCCGCCGCTGGGGCGCTCCACCAACGCCGCGATGCTGAAGACCGCATTCCCATCGCCGCCGTAGCCTGCCTTGATGTCGAGAAGCTCGGCATCCGGTTCCAGATCGAGCAGCACCCGGCGGCTCCTGATCCGCCCTTCCGGGGTTGCCTCGACGGCGAACAGGACTACTAGACCGGAGCCGGGTCGGCTGCGGGCGCCGGCGATCAATACGCTGGTTTCGCTCGCGGCCAATGCCAGGTTGCCGAGCCCTTCGGCGCTCTCGAGCAATTCCTGCACGCTGGCGGCGTCGGCCAGCCAGAGCGGTGCCGGGGATCCACACGAGACGGAGAGAAGGGAGCCGACTCCGAGGGCTAATAGGATGACTATGGCTTTCTTCATATGGTCTATAGCAATCCGGCGATTGGTAGCTGAGAGTTTAACAGAGTGCCGGCCGCGGGCCAACAATCCCGGCAGTGATTCCGCCGCGCGAAGGGTTGACGTTGTGCGCGGCGGCATAGTGTAATACGATTTCCTCACAAAGACGTGTACTTCAACAAAATCCACAGAATGTCATACAAATTTAAATGTTGTGATTAGTTCTTCGAGGAGGGCGACATGGGGTACATTCGGGCGAAAACCGCACTCGCGATAGCGGCATTGATGCTGTTTGCCGCCACCGGACTCTCGCAGGAAGCAATCCCGTCGATTTCCGCGCAGACCGAGGGCATGGAGAAACACGAGGGCTTCTTCACGTTCTACTGGGACGCCGCGGGCGGCAGGATCTGGCTGGAGATCGGCAACTGGGACGAGGAATTCCTCTACGTGACATCCATGCCCTGGGGCGTGGGTTCCAACGACATCGGGCTCGACCGGGGCCAGCTCACCGGCGAGCATGTGGTGGCCTTCAGCCGCATCGGTCCCAAGGTTTTGATGCTCGAGCGGAATTACGGTTTCCGCGCCGACGGGGCCGACGAGGCGGTGGCGCGCACGGTCGAGCAGTCGTTTGCCCGCTCGGTCATCTGGGGGGCTGCCGTCGCCGCGGAGGAGGACGGCAGGGTGCTGGTCGACGCGACCGATCTGCTGCTGAGCGACGCCCACGGCGTGAGCAGCCGGCTGCAGCGCGCCGGACAGGGCTCTTACCAGGTCGACCAGTCGCGCAGCGCGATGTTTCTGCCGAGAACGAAGAGCTTCCCCGACAACAGCGAGTTCGAGGCCGTCCTCACCTTCGCGGGCGAGCCGCAAAATCGCCTGATCGGCTCGGTGACGCCGTCGCCTGCGGCTGTCACCGTGCACCAGCACCACTCGCTCCTGCGCCTGCCCGACCCCGGCTACGAGCCACGGCGTTTCGACCCGCGCAGTAGCTTCGGCTCGATGAGCTACATGGACCCGACGGCCCCCTTCGACCGCCCGCTGGTGATGCGCTTCATCAACCGCCACCGGCTGCAGAAGAAGGATCCGGAGGCGGAGGTGAGCGAGGCGGTGGAGCCGATCGTCTACTACGTCGATCCGGGAATCCCGGAGCCGGTGAAGTCAGCGGTGATCGAGGGAGCGGGCTGGTGGAACGAGGCATTCGAAGCTGCCGGCTACAGGAATGCCTGGCAGGTCAGGGAGTTGCCGCCCGACGCCGACCCGATGGACGCGCGCTACAACCTGATCCAGTGGGTCCACCGCTCGACGCGCGGCTGGTCATACGGCGGCTCGGTCTCCGACCCGCGCACCGGGGAGATCATCAAGGGCCACGTGACGCTCGGCTCGCAGCGCATCCGGCAGGACTACCTGATCGCCGTCGCGATGTCCGCCCCCTACGAGGAAGGCTCCGAGGCGGCGGCCGAGGCGCGCGAGATGGCGCTGCAGCGCATCCGCCAGCTCTCGGCGCACGAGGTCGGGCACACGCTCGGCCTGATGCACAACTACGCCTCGAACTTCAACGAGCGCTCCTCGGTGATGGACTACCCCCATCCGCTGCTGCGGCTGCGCGACGACGGCACGATCGATTTCTCCGAGGCCTATACCGACGGCATCGGCGAGTGGGACAAGGTGGCAATCGCCTACGGCTACCAGGATTTTCCCGAGGGCGCCGATGAAGACGCTGAGCTCGATAGGATTCTGACGCAGGCATTCGACAGGGGCCTGCTGTTCATCTCCGATGCCGACTCGCGGCCGCCCGGCAGCGCGCACCCCTACTCCCACCTCTGGGACAATGGCCTCGATCCCGTGATCGAGCTCGAGCGGGTGCTGCGACTGCGGCAGGCGGCGCTCGACAGGTTCTCGGAGAACAATATCAGGCAGGCCGAGCCGATGTGCACCCTCGAAGAGGTGCTCGTGCCGCTCTACCTCTTCCACCGCTATCAGACCGTGGCGGCGGCGAAGGTGCTCGGCGGGCTCAATTACAGCTATGCCATGCGCGGCGACGGCCGCCTGCTCACCGAGATGATCGACGGGGAGACCCAGCGTCGTGCGCTCGAAGCGCTGCTGGAGACGATCAGCACGGAAACGCTGACGCTGCCCGAGCGGATAGTGGCGATGATTCCGCCGCGGGCGCCGGGCTACCAGCGCGGCGGCGGCGAAATCTTTCCGCGCAGAACGGGTGTGACTTTCGATCCGCTGTCGGCGGCGGAGACGGCGGCGGGCATGACGCTCGAGCTGATCTTCAATCCCGAGCGGGCCTCGCGGCTGGTGGAATTCCACGCGCGCGACAACAGCCTCCCCGGTCTCGAAGAGGTGCTCGATCGCGTGTTGGAAGCCGCCTTCGCCCGCGAGCCCGGAGAAGCGCTTGAGGCGGAGGTCACCCAACTCGTCAGACGCCTGGCGGTGCGACGGATAATGGCGCTAGCGGCCGACGGCGCGGCCTCTGATCAAGCGCGGGCGATCGCACTGTTCAAGCTGAAGGAGCTCGCCGGCCGCCTGGATGAGGTGCTCGGGCAGCACGAGGACACCGGGGTCAAGGCCCACATTTTCGCAATGATCAAGGAGATCGAGCTCTTCCTCGACGATCCGCGGCCGGAGAAGATCCCCGCCCCGCCGGCGCCGCCGCCCGGGGAGCCGATCGGCTGACGCAGGGAATGCTTGATTTCCGCCGGACGTATCTGCATAATCTGCATCCTTTGCGGAGAGACAGATGGGCAAAGCAGAAGTAATCGAGACGATCAAGCAGCACCAGCGGTTCCTGCTGACGGGCCACCTCAGCCCCGACGGCGACTCGATCGCCTGCCAGCTGGCGATGGCCGAGGCGTTGGAGCAGCTCGGCAAGGAGGCGTCGATGCAGTCGGCCGACCCGGTACCCTCGATGTACCGCAAGCTGCCGGGCGCCAGCCGCATCCGCCGGGTATCGGAGATCGAGGGCGAGTTCGAAGTCGCAATCCTGATGGAGTGCCCCTCGCCCGAGCGCTCGGGATTCGAGCACATCCCGGCGGCGACGATTGTCAACATCGACCACCACCCCGACAACCAGGAGCACGCCGACGTCAACTGGGTAAACGCCAAGAAGGCGGCGACGGCTGAGATGATCTTCATGCTGGTGAACGACCTCGGCTGCGAGATCACCGGCTCGATGGCCGAGAACCTCTTCGCCGGGATCATGACCGATACCGGCAGCTTCACCTTCGCCAACACCACCGCCTCCTGCCTCGAGATCGCCGCGGAACTGATGCGCCGGGGGGCAAGCCCCGCCGCCGTGGCCCAGAAGGTCTACCGCAGCTACCCGCCCGAAAAACTCGACCTCATCGGCCGGATGCTCAGCCAGATCCGCCGCTTCTGCGACGGCGCAGCGGTGGTGATGACCATCGGCTACGATGAGATCGAGAAGCACGGCTACGCCAACGAGATCTTCGAGGACATCGTCAACATGCCGCTGATCACCTCGACGGTCCAGGCTTCGGTGCTCGGGAGGCAGGACGAGAGCGGCGGGTGGCGCTTCAGCATGCGCTCCAAGGGCGACATCGACATCGGCGAGATCGCGAGGCACTTCGGCGGCGGCGGCCACATGAACGCCGCCGGCTTCAACTACTCCGGCGAGGTTGAGCAGCTCGTCGGCGAGCTGGTCGATTCCCTCTCCACGCGCATTGCCTCCGGCAAGGAGCCGGCGGGCGAGATATGATCTGAGAAGATCGCGAAAGACGGGACATGGCGCATAGGGGCAACAGAGGCGGCAGACGGCAGCTCGACGGCTTTGTGCTCGTCGACAAACCCAAGGGCATCACCTCCTTCGACGTCATCAGGCGGCTGCGCCAAATCCTACACTTCCGCAAGATGGGGCACATGGGCACCCTCGACCCCAACGCCACCGGCCTCCTGCCGATCTGCCTCGGCAAGGCGACGCGTCTCGGCCGCTTCCTGCTCAAGGCCGACAAGCGCTACCGCGCCACGATCCGCCTGGGGCAGTCCACCGACACCTACGACGCCGACGGCCAGGCCGTCGGCGAGAAGCAGGAGCCGCCCGAGGTCAGCACGGAAGCTCTGGATAAGCTCTTGGCGCGCTACCGCGGCACGTTTATGCAGCGTCCGCCCATCTATTCGGCGAAGAAGGTCGACGGCAAGCGGCTCTACGAGCTCGCGCGCGAGGGCAAGACGGTGGAGCCTGAGTTGTGCGAAGTGACGATTCACCAGCTCGATGTGCTGGAGCACGAGCGCGACCGCCTGGTGCTCGACATCCGCGGCAGCACGGGCATGTACGTCCGCTCCCTGGCTCACGACATCGGGGTCGAAATCGGCTGCGGGGCCTACCTCGAGGAGTTGCAGAGGCTGGGTGTCGGCGCGCTGACGGTCGAAAACGCCTACACGCTCGAGAGGATCGAGAAGATGGAGGCCGACGGCGACCGCTCCTACCTGCAACCGATGGACGAGCTGCTGCCAGACTTCCCCAGGATCGAGATCAACGCCTTCCAGCTCGAGCGGGTGCGCAACGGCAGCATGATCGTCATCCACTCGCCGATTATTAATACGGGTCAGCGCGTGAGGCTCTTCGACCCCGAGGGCCGCATGGTCGCCGTCGGCGAGGCGAAGAAACCGCTCGGCAGCCTGCAGACCCAGGTGCTGCCGAAGGTGGTGCTGATCTAGCCATTCCACACGGCATTCCTTAAAACCGCCGGTTCGCAGAACCTCCCGAATAATTGCAGAGGCGGATGAACTCGTCCGTCTCTGGCGGATGCCGCCCGTGCGGCGCCAGTCGAGGCAGACCGTGGGCAGTCACGGTAATTTTTCTCAGAAGATGCGGGGCGCATAAATGCGCCCCCTACAATCAGTTGGCAGGACACAATTTCAGTATTCCGTATCAAAAAGTGAGAATCGGATGATTGGCATTTTGTGTAGCCGCGCTTACAGCCTTAAAGGTTCCTTTTGTCACACTTTATAGGGAGCATGTAAACTGCAGCCGGGGGGAACGATGAACAAGACCACTACCGCACTCCTACTCGCCGCGATCACTTTGGCCTGCCTGGGCGGCATCTTCCTGATCAGCTTCGCCACCGAAGCCTGCAGGGCCGCTCCGCAAACCGACAGCTACCGCGATCGCCAAATGCAGCCCGAACGCGTGATGGACGCCGTCGGCGTGCACCCAGGGATGCTCATCGGGGAGGTCGGCGCGGGCAACGGCTACTTCACCTTCTGGCTTTCGAAGCGAGTTGGCGAGAACGGCTTGGTTTACGCCAACGACATCAACGAGCGCGCGCTGCGGCAGTTGAAGGACCAGTGTATCGACGACGGAATCGACAACATTTTGACTGTCGTCGGTGAGGAGGCCGATCCCCTCTTCCCCGCCCGCGAGCTGGACATGGCCGTGATGGTCTACGCCCTGCACCACATCGACGAACCGGTGGAGTTGCTTGTCAACCTGAAGAAGTACCTCAAGCCGGAGGCGACGGTGGTGGTGATCGAGCAGGATCCCGAGAAGACAGGCAGCTCGCATTTCCTCCGCAAGGAGCGCACCGTCGAGCTGCTCGAGCAGGCGGGCTACGAATTTCTGCGGCACGAGACATTCCTGAAGCAGGACTACGTCTCGGTATTCCGTATCAAGCGGTGAATAATTACTCTTACGCATTCTCGCCAAGGAGTCCCAGATGAGATCAGATGCGAAAGTTCACTTTGTTGCGATCCTCCTGGTATCGCTGTTCGTTCCCGCCGCCACCTCCTGCCAGGACGACTTCGTAGAGCCCTGGGAGCACCGGCTCAACGCCATCCAGCCGCCGGACAAGGTGATGAACGCGATGGGAGTGGAGCCGGGGATGGTGATCGGCGAGGTGGGCGCCGGGACCGGGCGCTACACGATCTGGCTGGCCAAGCGGGTCGGCGAGGACGGCCTGATCTATGCCAACGACATCGACAAGAACGCCCTCGACCACCTGCAGGCCAGGTGCGAGCGGCTGGGGCTCGGCAACGTGAAAATCATCCAGGGCGGGGTGATCGAGCCCGGCTTTCCCGAAAACTCGCTGGACATCGCCTTCATGATCAATGTCTACCATCATCTCGACGACCGAATCGCTCTGCTGCGGAATATCATTCCCGCGCTCAAGCCGGGTGGGATCCTGGCGATCGTGGAGAACGACCCGGCCAAGTCGGGCGCTTCCGAGCACTCGGCGACGGCAAGGGATGAATTCGCCAAACAGGTCGGCGAGGCGGGCTTCGAGGTGGTGCGTGTGGAGACATTCCTGGTGCGCGATAATATTTATATTCTGCGCGTGCGGAAACCCTCCGAGTAAAGATGTGTCAATATAAAAGATAAGCATTCAATAAAGGATATCCCCGTTGAACGAAGAGACCGACTCGGGAAATGGGCTGGGCCGGACCCTGGGCCTGTTCACGGCCACGGCGATCGTCGTAGCCAACATGATCGGCTCAGGCATCTTCCTGACCTCCGGGATCATGGCCGGCCAACTGCCGGGGCCCGGCTGGGTGATCCTCTGCTGGCTGCTCGGCGGCCTGATCGCCATCTCCGGCGCGCTCTGCTACGCCGAGCTGGCCACCCGCATGCCGCAGGCCGGCGGCGAGTACGTCTACCTCAAGCGCCTCTACCATCCCGCGCTGGGATTCCTCACCGGCTGGACCAGCTTCTTCGTCGGCTTCTCCGCACCGATCGCGCTCTCGGCCCTGGGCTTCACCGAATACCTCTTCACCAGCCTCGGCAACCGCTTCGTCTTCGCCGATCCGCTGATGCTGACGCTGTGGAAGAAGTGGTTCGCCATTCTCCTGATCCTGGTGTTCACGGTGCTGCATTGCATCGGCACGCGCGTCGGCGCGCAGGTGCAGAACGCGCTGACGGTGCTGAAGATAGCGCTGATCCTCTGCCTGGCGACAGCGGGCATGGCCTTGAGCGACGGCCGTTTCGGCAGCCTTTCGTTTAACATCAACGGCCCGGTGGAGGGCATGGCCTTCGGCGCGGCGATGATGCTGGTGATGTTCTCATACAGCGGTTGGAACGCCAGCGCCTACATCGCCTCGGAACTCAAGCGCCCGAAGATCACCCTGCCGGTCTCATTGGTAGCCGGCACCGCCATCGTGATTGTCATCTACCTGGCGATCAACCTCTTCATCTTCAACTCGGCTCCCTACGCGGAGCTGAGGGGGAAGGTGGCGGTGGTGGAGACGGCCTCGGTGTGGGCCTTCGGCAACTGGCTATCGGACCTGCTCGGCGGGCTGATCGGCGTGGCGATGCTCTCCTCGCTCGGGGCGTTCATCATGATCGGGCCGCGCATCTATTACGCGATGGCGCGCGACCGGCTCTTCTTCCCCTTCGCCGGGAAGGTGCACAGCCGCTATGGTGTGCCGAGCAAGGCGATCGCGGTGCAGGGCGGGCTGGCGGTGGTGATGGTGGCCATCGGCTCGTTCGAGCAATTGCTGGTCTACGTCGGCTTCGCACTCGGCATCTTTCCGCTGCTGGCCGTGGCGGGGATATTCATCGCCCGCAGCGAGCGCATCGGCGAGGCGACGGCCGTGAGGGTGTGGGGCTACCCCGTTGTGCCGCTCTTCTTCATGCTGAGCACTCTCACGCTGATGGCCTTCGCCTATTTCGAGCGGCCGATCGAGTCGACGGCCGCCGTCGTCTCGGTGCTGCTGGGAGTGCCCTGCTACTACCTCTGGATCAAGGGAATCAGGAGCCGCAGCGCGTCGGCCGGTGGGTAGTTTTTCAGCGCAGACGACGCAGGGTTCCCAATCCAATGCAGGGCCATATCCGCCGCGATGGATAGTGCCGCCAAATTACGCAGCGCGCGATGAATGATGCGGGCGCGATAAATCGCGCCCCTACTATTAATTTGCAAGGCCATTCGAGAAGCACTGTAGGGGGCACATTTATGCGCCCCGATCGCGCCGGAGGCGGGAGAATCCACCGAAGGGCGTCCGAGACAAGACGGCGGCGCCCCGCCATAGGCGGATAAATTCAGCACCCCCCTACAATTAGTTGGCAATGATTGTGCGCAAGTCACTGTAGGGGCGAATTTCAATCCGCCCGATCGCGCTCCGCGCGATAAACGTGCCGCGCAAAGGGATCAGCCCGTGAATCCCTCCCCCTCATATACATTCCCATCGAATTCAGGGACTTACCGCTGTGCTCATATCAGGACGGGGGCCATATCCGCCGCGATGGATAGTGCCGCCAAATTACGCAGCGCGCGATGAATGATGCGGGCGCGATAAATCTCGCCCCTACTATTAATTTGCAGGACCATTCGAGAAGCACTGTAGGGAGCACATTTGTGCGCCCGATCGCGCCGGAGGCGGGATTCAGGGCGCCAACGGGCCGATGAAGAGGCCGGCGTACCAAGCGAGGATGGCCTCGCCCCAGAGGACGACGATAATCGCGGCGATGCAGAGGTAGGTGCCGTGGCGGATCTTTGTCTTGCCGCCCTTGCCGCCGCGCGAGAGTGTAACGAGGCTGAAGATGATCGCCAGCAGCGAGCCGAAGAACGCCACGAGCAGCGTGTGCAGCCAGCCGAGATAGATCCCGATCATGCCCATCAGCTTGACGTCGCCGCCGCCCATGCCCTCGATGCCGCGGGCGAAGCGGTAGAGCAGGTAGATCGCCAGGAAGCTGCCCGCGCCGACGAGGAGGCCGAGGAGCGAGTCGACGATGCCGATGCGCACGCCGAAGGCCGCGAAGGCGAGGCCGAGGACCGCCGCGGGGATTATCAGGACGTCGGGCAGGCGCCAGGCGACCCAGTCGGTCCCGGCCAGCACGAGCATGAAGCAGATGAAGACCCAGACGGCGAGGAACTCGAGGCTGAGGCCGTAGAGGAAATAGATATATGTTGTGAGGCCGGCAGAGGCCGACTCGACAAGGAAGTAGCGGAAGCTGATGCGGGCGCCGCAGCAGGCGGCCTTGCCGCGCAGCAGCAGCCAGGAGAGCATCGGAATGTTCTGGTACCAGCGGATGCGCTCGCCGCAGGCGGGGCAGTGCGACGGCGTGCGGACGATCTCCTCACCCCTGGGGATGCGGTGGATGCAGACGTTGAGAAAGCTGCCCACAACCGCGCCGTAGATGAAGGCGAAAGCCAGCCAGAACCACTGCGGCATGTAATAGAACCATTCCACGGCGTCAATCCTTCCTGATTTCCTTCTGGGCTACGATCTCGCAGTTTTCGGAATCGATGCCGTACTCGTTACCGGCGGGATCGAGCGGCGCCGACTGCAGCACCCCCGCCGCCGTCAACTGCTCCCAGCTCTCCGGGCAACGGCCGAAGCGGTCGGCGAACTGCTTGAGCAACGGATTGAGTATTTCCCGGTCGCGCTTGACCTTCAGGTCGTAGAGGTGGTTGAGGGAGACCATGCGCTGGTAGTCGGTCCCGGCCTCGGCCAGCACGCCCTCCCAGTAGGCGATCGACTGCGCGTTGGTCCACGAGCCCGACTTCAGGTGCCCGTAGAAGCGCTTGGTCCAGTGCGGCGCGTTGGGGCGCGCGGTGGCGATCGCGGCGTAGTGGGCGGCAAGATTATCGTCCTTGAAGAAAATCCTGGCCTTCCAGGCGGCCTCCTCGGCGAGGGCGTAATCATCGGGTATCGCGGCCATGCCCTTCTCGAGAAGCTTGAAAACCGATTTCTTGCGCGACTGCGGGTCGCGCTCGGCCTCCATCAGCATGATCACCGCGCCGATGCGGTAGGGATCGCGGTAGAGCGGATCGATATCGGTGATCAGGTTGAACATCTTGTCGAGGTAGAGGAAGCGATCGTTGGCCTTGAACTGTGCGTAGTACTGGATCGCCCAGATGTAGAGGTAATCGGCTAGGAATCCCTTGTTACCCAGCGACAGCATTTCCAGATACTCGGCCGTCGGAAGATAGAGCAGGCGCAGGCCGAGTGGGTCCTCGCGCGGGATCCGCCCCTGCGCGTACTCCACACCCGCAGCGCAGGCCAGCAACACGGCGATGATCACCACCGAGATGACCGCGCGCCTCACAGCAGATCCTTCTCGCGGAACTTGAGCCAGGCGAGGAACAACGCCAACGCCGTAAAGATGAGGGCGTAGAGGATGGCCCACCAGACGGCGGCCGCCGGGATCGGGAGGGAATGAACGAGCTCGCTCTTGAAGTTGAAACGCTCGAGGTTGGGCAGGACGTAGTAGACGACGGCGACGATGAAGCGCGTCACCGCGTCCTGCAGCCGCTCGGTCAGCAGCCAGATGCCCTGAGTCATGTGGCCGACGACGAATACCGCGAGCGTCAGCACCGAGCCGAGAATCGGCTTGGTGACCATGGCGAAGAGGACGGCGAAGGCGCAGAGAACGGCCATCTCGAGGAAGGTCATGCCTGCGCCGGTGAAGATGGTGAGGTCGATCTCGCCCTGGTAGAGGAAGATGATCACCAGCAGCGCGGCCGTCATCAGCAGGAGGTTGGCAACGATGATCGCCAGGAGGCCGAAGTACTTGCCGAGGATGAAGCTGTGGCGGCGGACCGGCTTGGCGAGGATGTTGAACGCGGTGCGGTTCTCCACCTCGCGGCTGACGAGCATCACGCTCATCATCACGCTGATCAGCATGCTGAAGAACTGGATCGCGCCGAGCCCGAGGTCCTTGATGATCTTCGTCTCGTCGCCGACGGTGAGCATGCTGAACAGCTTCGAGCTGACGATCAGCAGCACGGCGAAGCCGAGGAAGAGGTAGAGGATGCGGTCGCGGATCGCCTCGCGGAAGGTGTTGCGCGCGATGGTGTAGACGGCCCTCATCGGCGCACCTCCTCGTAATGCCGCATGAGGAATTCCTCGAGCGTGCTGCGCACCGGCGTCAGGCTCAAGAGCTTGCCCCCGGCCGCGGTGACCTCCCCGATGAGGGCGTCGCGGTGCCCCGCGACCACGCGCACCCAGGCCTGGTCGCTGCCCAGGCGGCGGGCGACCGTCCCGGTCTTCAGCCGTTCAGGGTCGACGCCGGTGAAGGTGACCTCGTAGAGATCGACCTCCTGGGCGACGATCTCGCGGACCTCGCCGACCGCCTTGATCACGCCGTCGATCAGGATCGCCACGCGGTCGCAGATCGTCTCCACGTCGGGGATGATGTGGCTGCTGAAGAAGATCGTGGTGCCCGCCTCGCTCTGGGCGAGGATGATGTCGCGCACGTCGCGCCTGCCGATCGGGTCGAGGCCCGACATCGGCTCGTCGAGGATAAGCAACTCCGGCCTGTTAAGCAGGGCCTGGGCGAGGTTGATGCGCTGCAGCATGCCCTTGGAGTAGGTGCGCAGCTTGTCGTCCCCGCGCCCGGCGAGGCCCACCTGCTCGAGCAGCTCGCTGACCCGAGCCTCCTCCCTGGCCGTCTCCATGCCGAGCAGGTCGGCACAAAAGCGCAGGAACTCGGCGCCGCTGAGATGGTTGTAGAAGTAGGGGCTTTCCGGCATGAAGCCGATTTTGCGCTTGGCTTCGAGGTCGCTGTGGGGCAGGCCGCCGACGGTGATTTCGCCGGAGTCGGGGAAGATCAGCTCGGTGATCGCCTTGATCGTGGTCGTCTTGCCGGCGCCGTTGGGCCCGAGGAAGCCGAATACCTCCCCCCGGCGGACCTCGAGGCTGACGCCCCGCAGCACTTCCTTCTTCGGCTTGAAGAGCCCCTCGTCGTAAGTCTTGCGCAGATCGCGCAACCGCAACAGGATCTCGCTCACGCTACCTCCCCTCCCTCGCCTCAAGGAGTCTCGTGTAGATTTCCTCATGCGCGCGGACCATCGCGTCGATGTCGAATTTGGCGACGGCGGCGGGCCCGGCTTCCCCCATTCTCCTACGCAACTCCTCGTTACGCAGCAGGAAGATGATCTTTTCCGCGATGCCTTCGGCGTCCCCCTGTTCGAGGATGAAGCCCGTCTCCCCCTCGATCACCGCCTCCGGTGAGCCCCCGGCGCGCGTGGCGACGACCGGAACGCCGGCGGCCAGCGACTGCGGGATCACGCGCGGCAGCCCCTCCCACAGCGAGGTGAGCACGGAGAGCCGCATCAGCCTGAAGAGTTCCGGCACGTCCCTGCGCCAGCCGGTGAGAATCACCACGCCCCCGAGCCCGAGTTCCGCGATCCGGGCCTCGATCAGCGGGCGCATATCGCCGTCGCCGATCATCAGGAATCGGGCTTCGGGCACGGCGGTGTGCACCCTGGCCGCGACGCCGACGAAGGTCAGCGGGTCCTTCTGCGGCTTGAAGCAGGCGACCTGCCCGACCACGGGCGCGCCCTCCGGGATGCCGAACTCGGCCAGCATCTCCGGCTTGTAAGGAGCTATGCGGAAGGGCTGGAGGTCGACCCCGTTGTTGATCAGGGTCGAGTTGCGCTCGTCGAGGATGCGGTAGCCGCGGCCTATATCAAAGTTCTCGCGGCTGAGGATGACAAAATGGGTGGTGACCTTCGCGGCCTTGCGCTCGGCGGCCAGCAGCGCTCGCTGGATCAGTTTGTTGCGCACGGCGTCGATGCCGAAGCCGTGGACGGTGTGGACAATCACCGGCACGCGCTCGGCCGCGGCGGCCATCCGGCCGAGGACGCCCGCCTTGGAACTGTGGGTGTGAACGATCGCCGGTTTCATCGCCCCGATCATGCGGCGCAACTCCCGGTAGGCGCGGTAGTCGCTGCGGGGGCGGATCTCGCGGACCAGGTTGGGAACGATTTCGAAAGGGATACCCAGCGCGGGCAGCTTTTCCGCCTCGTCGTCGAGCATGCCGCCGGGCCCCGCGAAGAGCGCCGGCGAGTAGGCCTCCCGGTCGAGGTTGCCCACGATATAGAGGGTATTCTGCTGAGCCCCGCCGAGCTCCAGCTTGGTGATAATGTGTAATACGCTAACCGGCGACATAGGCTAATACGCAAAGGTTTACGAAGTGTTCTCAGTGAAATTATTAGACCATAGAACCCGGCCCGCTTCAATGCTAGGATAAGGTTAACCCTGATGACACGGGGGTTTAGGGATATGCAATTGAGATGGAACACCGCCGGGGAGGCCCACGGCAGGTTCTACGTCGCCGTGATCGAGGGAATCCCCGCGGGGCTGCGGCTTGACGAGAGCGATATCGACCTTCAGCTCGAGCGCCGCAGGACGCCCTACGGCCGCGGACCGCGGATGCGGCAGCGCGAGGACCGGGCGGCGATCCTCGCGGGCACGCTGGAGGGGGTGACTATCGGCTCGCCGGTGGCCGTGCAAATCGGCGAGACCGGCGGCGCCTATTCGCCGTCAGTAACGGAAAAATTCACCATCCCCCGCCCCGGGCACGCAGACCTCGCGGGAGCTTACAAGTATGCCACCGACGATCTGCGCCTGGTGTGGGAGCGGGCCAGCGCGCGCGAGACCGCCGCGCGGGTCGCCGTCGGCGCCGTCTGCCTCAGGCTGCTGAAGGAGTTGGGGATCGTCATCGACAGCTTCACGCTCGCCGTCGGCGACGTGAGTTTCGAGCCGCCGGCCGACCTCGCGCCGCCCTTCGAGATGCCCGGCGACGGGGCGCGCTGCCCCGATCCGGTGGCCGACCGGCGGATGCGGGAGGCGATCGACCAGGCGAATGCCGAAGGCGACAGCCTTGGCGGCCGTTGCCGCGCCGTGGCCCACGGGATGCCGGCGGGGATCGGGAGCTTCGCGCAGTGGGACCTGCGCCTCGACGCGCGCATCGCCGCGGCGATGATGAGCATCCCTTCGGTCAAGGGTGTGCAGATCGGCAGGGCGGAGCTCGGCGCGGCGTCGCGCGGGAGCGCGTTTCACGATGCCATCGAGATGGTGGCGGGGCGCCCCGCTCCGGCCGGCAACCGGGCGGGCGGCATCGAGGGCGGCCTGACGACGGGCAGGCCGGTCGAGATCGACCTGCTGGTGAAACCGGTGCCGACGCTCGGCAATCCGCTGCAGTCAGTCGATCTGGCGACCGGAGAGCAAGCCGAAGCGCCCAGGCTGAGATCCGATATCTGCGTCGTCCCGGCGGTGGGGGTGATCGCCGAGGCGATGCTGGCGTTGGAGTTGAGCAGGGCTGTGCTGGAGCAGCTCGGCGCCGACAGGCTGGAAACGCTCAAAGCCCGGATGGAAGCCTTCAGGAATGAGGCGCCGGGCACCCGACCTGTGACAAGCAAATAAGCGGTTTGGGGAATTACTGCTCTGGGACCCCGCTAGCCAGCCGGGCGGCCTTGTTGCGCTCGGTGGTTTCCTTGAGGAAGAGCTTCGTGTAGAAATCCCACTTCTTGTAGTTGCCGGCCAGGAGGTTGGCGTTTGCCACGTGGTAGTAAACAATCGGCGAGATATCCTTGCCGACCTTGAGCGCTTTTTCCATGATCTGGGCGGCCTTGTCGGGCTCGCCGAGGCGCAGGTAGATGTTGCCGAGGGTGATGAAGCGGTTCGGATCTTTCGCCGAGATCTTCATGGCAAACTTCTCGGCCTCGGCGTAGCGGCCCTCCGACATCGCGACAATCGAGCGGATGCGGTTGCCGACATCCTCGGCTTGGGGCACCGTAACCGAGGCTGAGATTAACCCGGCAATCTCCAGCGCGATTTCAGCCTTGCCCTTATTAGCGGCGAGGGTGGCCAGCAGTGCGGCGCCGTCGATCGATTCCTCGCACTCAGCATCGCAAAGTTCCTTGAGGTCGTCGATCTTGATGTTGATGTCGAAGCCTGCCACGCTCATCGAGAGAGCGTACTCGTTCTGCAGGCGGACTACGGAGACCCGTGGGCTCTTGACCACTGAGACGGCAGGCAACGCCCGCGAAAGTTGCTCGAGCGAGTCGCCGAGCATCTTTTCGTTGACAAGGGAGGAGGCGACCTCCGCCGAGACGGGATCGCTCTTCTTCTCTGCCGCCTCGCCGGTGTAGCGCTCGACCGCCTTGTCGCCCTCGATCATGAACTCCAGTTCGGCATAGCGCTTGCGCAGGAGGGCCTCATCGGGATACGCCTCGAGACCCTTCTTGATTATCTTGATCGCGTACTTCGGTTCCCCGCCCTCTTTGAGCGCGATGTGAGCCATGCGCAGGTAGTACTCGCTGCCGAAGCGTTTGGAATCTCTGACCTCCCTGTAGAGTCTTTTGGCCGTGCCGTAGTCGCCCTGCAATTCAGCCCAGACCGCCTCGATGAAGATGGTGACATCCTTATATTTCGAGAACGATTTGCGGTTCTCATAGACGGGCTTGAACAACTCCCTGGCGCGCTCCTCGTTGCCCAGCTCGTTATAGATCTGGCCGGCGAGGAAACGGAAGTAGTTTGCCGGCGATTCCCGCTTCTCGTCTTTGGCCGGTTCGGGATCGTGCTTGTAAGCTACGTCGGCCATCTCGATCGCCTTCTCGAAGAGGGCGACAGCGACTTCCGGCTGCCCGCGATTGTAGCTCTGCCAGGCCCTCAGATACTGGCGGTGGATATCGTAGTTGTCGGCGTACTTCGCCTCGGCGGTCTCCAGTTCCTCGCGCGGCAGGCTGAGATTGTCCTGGATCTCCGTGACCAGACGGTTCGCGGCATCAAGGGCCTGGTCCTTGCTGTCGAACTCGACTGCCGAGAACCTCTCCCGCATTGTGTTGTTGGCGAGGTTGAGCAGATTGGCGTAGATGCGGTACTTGCCGTCGCTCGTTCCGTCGATCCAGCCGTCGATCATGTAATCCGCGCCCATCGCTTTGGCGGCGGCCGACAGGGAGACGCTGTTTTCCTCTCCACTGCGCACGACCAGATATTTCTGCAGTTTGTCGCGCGGGATGATCTGCACCGAGCGGATGCCTTCGAGCGAGGTGAGCAGCATCTCGGGAATACTCTCTTCGAGGAGGTTGAATTCGGCGTTGCCGGTGAGGTTGATGAAGATATCGACGTAAACGACCTTCTGGTCTTCCGGTGTGACGTTGATGCTGACTTCCTGGACAGCGGGAGAAGACGACCCGCAACCCGACGCTACGACGGCAGCCAGCGCGGCAAGCACAACCGTTGATATTCCCAGTATTTTCGAGGCCGTATTCATCGCACCAACCTTCGAATTTCTCATCTTACTGCACAGTTTGAAACAGCATACAATTCGACCCGTCCAATCACAAGACGACATTTTGTCCTGATTTGTTCCATCTCCGGTTTTTTCCCCGGGTATTAGCAAAAATACACCCTGAAATAATCGAGATTCCGGGGATTCTTGCATCCCCAGGTCGGTTTCGGCGGCGCTTCGGGCGCCCCCCTCCGTCCCAATCTGCAAAAAGATACCATGAGAGCAGGTGCCGGGAGATTATCTATCTGTTCTTCATGAAAGTGGTGAAGCGGCGGAACTGCTCGCCGAGCGTGCGCTTGATCAGGCAAGAGGCGAGGCAGGGGCGCTTGCAGGCGGCGATCACCTTGCGCACCTTCGCCGCCTCCGGCGAGCGCCACAGCTTGGGGAAGCCGCCGAGATCGTCAACGTGCCCGACCGGCATCTCCAGGCCCACGCAAAGGTGCACCACGCCGCCGTCCATAATCCAGACGTTAGTGTAGCCGACCGAGCAGGCGCCGTCGAGCAGCGGGGGCCGGGCCTTGGGGTCCTCGAGATACCAGGCGAAGGCGTCGAACTCGCGGTCGGAGTTGAGAATCGGGTAGCCCTCGCCGCGCATGCGCTTGAGCTGCTCGAATGTAGCGCGGAGCTCATCGAAATCCTCGATCGCCATCAGCTCGTCGCAGGCGGGATTGTTGCGCTGGATCGGCTGGAAGTTGATGCCGTTGAGGCCCTTGTCCCGCACGAATTGCGCCAGCGGGATGAGCTGATCGACGTTGCCGCGGAAGATGATCGGCTTGAGCATGATGCGCACGCCGCCGAGCTTCTTGCGGTAGAAAACGAGCCTGTCGATCGCCGCGACGGCCTGATCGAATGCCTGCGGGAAGCCGCGGGTGATCGCGTGTGTCTCCGGCCTGACGCCGTCGAGCGAGATGTTGATGTTGAAGAAGTCGCTTTTGATGATGCCCTCGGCGAGATTGTCGTTGATCAGGAAGCCGTTGGTGACCGTGCCCATCAGCATGCCGCGGGAGTTGCCGTGGCGCACCACCTCGAGCATCTCGGGGTGCATGAAGGGCTCGCCGGTGCCGAGCTGGATGTGGGCCTTGCCGAGCCAGGCGTGCAGCTCGTCGATCCGCCGCTTGAGCAGCTCCAAGGGGATGTGCTCGACCTTGTCGCTGTCGCGCCAGGTGCCGCACATGACGCAACGGCTGTTGCACTTGTCAGTGACCTGGAGGTAGACCATCGACGGCTTGCACATGGGCCTGCCGCTCTTCATCGAGAGCTTCGTCTTGAATTCGTTCGCCGCCCGCTTGGCGGCCACCATCAGAGTCTTCGCGCGAACCACTTCTGCCTCCCCCTCAGTTCTTATATGAAAGGTTCCGGCCCCGCGGGGTGAAAGTCAAGGGTCGGAAACACTTGGGTTGCAAAAAGGGGGCCCTGAGGCGCCCCCTGGATTTTACCGTGATCACTACGTTATCAGAAGACTTCACGCCAGCTGAGCACCTTGAGCCTGGCCTTGACGCGCTGCGAGCTCTCGAAGCGGTAGATCCCCTTGCCGTAGACCTTGAACTGGTCGCCGATGCTGAAGAGGATGTTGCCGCCGACGTAGGTGATGCCGGTGGCCTTGCCCTCGCCCATCTCGATGACGGTGCCCTGGGTCGACTCGACGATGTTGCTCTCGCTGAAGATGCTGTCGAGGATCAGGAGCTCTGAGGAGCCGAAGGAGCAGCGGATGGTGCGCAGGCCGGCGGGGTCGGGGATGTAGAGGGGATAGAAGGTCTGGAAGCCGCGGTAGATCTTGCCCGCCTCGTCGTACTCGGTGAAGGCGGCAACGACGGGGATGTTCTCGGCCACGCGGTACTCGCGCAGGTCGACGCCGATGGTGTCGCCGCTCTCCTCGTACTCGCCGCTCTCGTTGATGATGCCGTTGAGCAGGCTGACCACGTTGCCCTCGCGGTCGGTGTCGACGACCATGTAGACGCACTGGTTGGGATAGTTCTTGCGGAAGTTGTCGGCATCGATGTAGCGCCGGGTGTCGCCGCCGGTCGCGGCGGTGATCACGTGGAAGCCGAAGATGTTGGCGTAGGTCAGGCTGTCGAGGATCGGCCGCTCGAGGCGCTCGTCGACGGTCGTCAACGGCGCCGCGCCGGTCTCGAGGATGTTGACCTTCGTCCCCTCGGCCAGGCTCCAGTGCCAGATGTTGCCGTCGAGATCGCCGAAGTAGAAGCGCTCGATAAAGAAGTCATCGTTATCGTCGACGATGATCCCGCGCCCGACAATGGCATTGGGCAGCCCGGCGCCGCCGGCCACATCGCCCGCGCTGAAGGAATCGACGATGGAACCGTTGCTGATGTCGACCATGTAGGCGACGTTGCCGACCGTAGCGTTGCCGTCGGTCTGCGAATCGCCGAAGCCCGAGCCCATGAAGGCGAAGTACTTGAAGTCGTCCTTATCGAGTTCGGGGCTGGGGGCGACCTTCACGGGGCCGATAGCGGGGCGCGAGATTGTCATGCCCATCGAGGGATCGGTCAACGACCAGACCGGCACGGGGTTGAGCGGATCGGTGACGTCGAAGGCCCAATAGCGGTTGCCGCCGCGGCCCTCGCCCAGGAAGATCATCGTGCGGAATTCGGGGTCGTCGCTCTTGCCGTCGCCGTCGGTGTCGCCGGTATGGACTCGTGCGCGCACGATCGCCAGCGTCCCCGGTCCGTCGGCGAAGTATTGATGCGGGGAGAGCTTCTGCCCATCGGGATCGAAATCGTCATCGTCGGGCGAGTCGTAATAGAGTTCCTTGAGCTTGTGCATCGCGTCGGGCAGCACGAAAGCCCAGATCTCCTCGCCGGGGTAATATTCGCCGCTGTCGTCGAAATCGCCGTCGTCGTTGAGGTCAATACCGTTGAGAGCGAAGCCGTGCAGCATGCCGTCGTTGCTGCCGATGACCGCCACGTGCGGCGTGTCGGCGTGATCATCGGCGAATTCCTTGAAGTCGTTGAGAGAGTTGTCGTTGTCGTTGACGGCGATGGGATAGGTGCCCATCGGCGGGCCGACGATAATCGGCGTGCCGGAGACGATGTCGCCCAGCTTCCACTTCTTTTCACTGAAGAGGAAACCGTCGGGGATGCCGTCGCCGTTGTCGTCGGGAGAGCTCGGATCGGGGACGGGATCGCCCGCGTAGAAGGTGTGGCCGTAGAGCTCGGTCTCGGCCGGGAAGCGGCGCACGACTTTGCCGCGGACGTATTCTATCAGGAAGAGGACCTCCTGCTCGCTCCAACCCACGACACCCATGAGCCCCTCGAACTCGTCGAAGTTGGCGCCGTCGTCCACCAGGTCGGTGGTGTTGAAGTCGATCACTTCGGGTCGCGAAGCGAAGCCGAGGGTGGTCAGCATCCGGCGCTCGTCGGCGAGCTTGTAGGCGGGGTTGACGATCTCCTCGATGGTGTCGCCGTCGCCGTCGATGTCGCCGTAGTCGGTCTTGAGGTGCTCGTAGACCTGCTCGGGATTCTCGCTCTCGATGAACGGCCGGCTGACAAGATCGCCGGCTTCCCAAAGGAATCGCGGCGGATCCAGCTGCAGGCCGACGATCTCGCGCGACGGATCACTGTAGATCGGATCGTCGGGATCGTTGACCAGCTCTTCGATCCGCTGCTCGTCGATGTCGTCCTCGATGATGATCGGATCGCCGTTGCCGTCGGTGATGATCGCCCCGGTCTTGGGATCGACCTCGACCACGGCGTTCCTGAACAGCTTGCGCGCCTGCAGGCGGCCGGCGAAGCCGGGGAAGTCGAAGAACGGCAGCATTGCGATATCGCCCTCGACGACCGAATCGGCGGAAGAGGCGCTGGAAGCGGCGATCGGCGCGGCGAGCTGCACGGAGGTCTTGATCTCGGCGAAGATGCTCTTGAACGCCTCGACCAACTCCTCACGTGTCTCGGCGCGGAAGGCCTGCTCCGTGCCGCCGGCGGCCGCGATCGCGTCGGCCTGAGTCGTGGTCGTCACGAAGGCGAGCACGTAAACCTTGATGCCCAGGTTGTTATAGAGGTCGGCGGCCACGCCTTCGGGATTGCCGCCGCAGGTCTCGTAACCGTCGGTGAGCAGGATGACGAAATTCTCGCGGCAGTGGTCGACGTTGTAACCCAAGTCGCGCGGCTTGATCGTGGTCTCGAAGTAGTTGCGCCCCGCCTCCAGGGTGGTGCCCAGCGGTGTGCCGCCCATGCCGAAATAGGGCCCCAGGGCGGTCAGCAGCGCGGGCTCGACCGAGAAGTCGTAGATCTTGGCGTTGGTGTTGATCGAGCGGGCCGTCGCCACGACCTCGTCCTTGTTGTCGCTCTCATCCAACGGCGTGTCGAAATCGTCCTTGAAACGATCCTGGATCTCGACCAGTATCTGGCCGCCGCCGCAACTGGTGGAGGTGTCCCAATCGGCGGTGTTGGGGTGGTAGGCAAAAGTGACTGCCTGGCCCACCAAGACGCCGTAGATCGAGTCGATTTCGCGCTCGACGGTCAGCGTCTCGCCCAGGGGTGTATTTTCTTTGAGTTGTAGTAGTTCGGTGTCGCTGAGGAAGATGTCGAAGGTGTCGACCTGGTTCAGCTTGTTGCGGTGCGTGGCATCGGGGCCGGCGTAGTCGCCCCGGTAGATGAAGTCTCCCGCCTCGGTCAACGGCTTGAACATCTCGTAGCGGGAATTCTCGACCTTGTAGTAATACCAGTTCATGCGGGTGTAGTGCTGCCCCTCGTACCAGATGGTGTCGGCACCGCTGCCGTTCCAGATGAAGTCGGTGGGATTCCACGACCAGAAGATGTCGTCGGTGCGCCTGACGGTGCGGCAGTAAGGGTATACAGTGGCCAGGGTGCCGAGGTGCTTGCGCTGGTAAGGTATGTTTATCATGCCGACCCCGGGCAGTTGCCCGTCGTAGTAGGAGTAAGTCCATTCCGGCGACTGCGAGGTGGACTGGTCGACGCCGGCGGGCACGCGCCCCCGGAAGCGGTTGAGCACGAGGTTCTTCTCGAAGCGGCCGATGCCGACGTTGATGTCCTCGATTTGCGAGACTATCTCGCGGATCGCGGCCTTCGACTGGCCGATGCGGCTGCGCGGATTGTCGGAGTCGGCCAGGAAGGACTTCATCGCGTCGGTGGTGAAGGAGTAGTTGGGATTGGCATAGAGCAGCTCATCGTACGTGCCGTTTCGGTTCTCCTTGCGAACCGTGATGTCGTAGCCGTTGACCCGCAGCGAGTCCCACAGCATCGAGCCCGAGGTGTCGATCAGCATCAGCACGTTCGGCCGCGGCCGGTTGCTGATGATCGAGAGCGGATTGTTGTGCTCCTGCACCTGGGCCCAGGCGGTCGCGCAGATTGCCATCAAGGCCAGGGCGATGATCCGGTGCCTTTTCATTTCTTTCTGCCTCCGGAGACTAGCGGATATCATAACTGCTCACAGGCGCTTCGAGGCTGGAGGTGACCCTGAACCTCCCCGTGCGCGCCCCGCGGGCGCTTGAGGTGAGCTGGCCGCTTGGATCGGGCTGCCGGCCGACATCCAGGCCGTGGATGTAGACGATCGCCTCCACCTTCTTCTGGTAGAGGACGTTGTTGCTGATGTCGAAGAGGTAGCCCACCGACACCAGCTTGGCCGTCTTGTCGTCGCGGTCGTTGTCGTTCATCAGATAGACTCGCCAGCCGCGCAGCAGCGCGCTGCTGCCGGTGTCGATCAGAGAGGTGTAGAGCGGCTCGGCGCCCGACTTGTAGGGCGCATAGAGTGTCATCAGATCGGGATTGGAAGTCTCCGGCGTGAAGAAGCCGTCGATTGGGCCGGTGAAGGTGTTGGTGGTGCCGTCGATGTAGTTCGACTGGATTTCAGCCACGGCGCTCGCGTTGAGCGGCACGAGCCGCACCAAGTCGAAGTAGCGGTAGTCCGTCATATTGAGGTTGTCGTCGGCGACGCCGCCCTCCGAGGCCAGGGCGAACGGCGGCCGCGTGAAGGGCGTCGAGGGGTCGATCGGGTCGTTGGCTTCCATCAATGCCTTGATCCGCAGCATGCCGATGTTGAGGCCGGCCTCGGCCACATTGAAGCTGTCCTGCGCGATCACCTGGCTGCTCGAGCTGGAGAGCTCGTTGCTGGAGGTGACGTAGAGAGTCAACGCCACGCCGTTGATGATCAGGCTGAAGAGGATGGCCAGGATTAGCGCCGTCCCCCGCTCATTTCCGATTATCTTGCATGCCCACATAGTCGGCTCACTGAGTCCTCGCAAAAGTGTTTGCCAAATCGAGGTTGCGGATCTTGATCCTGCGCGCAACCTGCATCGCCCGGTGGTACCACAGCCGGCCCTGCAGCTCGGTCTTGCTCCAGGCGTGATCCTCTATCTGCCCGCTGACTCCGATGACCTCGGCCATGCTGGCGACCGACGGATAGATGGAGTCGAAGTTCGGCGAGTCGTGCCGGGCGAAGCCGTAGGGGTTCTCGGTCACGGAGTTGCCGGTGCGCGAGACCACCGTCATGCGTACCTCGCGCAGCTTGTTGATGAATTCCTCGAAATCGGTGGAGACGCTGCCGTCCCCCGCCACCGCGTGGATGTAGTTCTCCATATCCTCGGCGTTGCGCCACTCGCCCGCGTCGACCACACCGCTGTCGTCGAAGTCGATCCCCAGCGCCACCTGGAAGTCCTCCACCCGCTCGGCGACCACGAAGGGGCGGATCGTGTTGGGATCGGTCGCGTCGATGCTAAGACTGCCCGCAACTATGGCGGGGAGATCGAGGCGCACCAGCCAGCCGCTCGCCTGGTACTGCGGGTCGGGGTGGCTGTAGACGAAGTAGGTCGCGGCCGAGACCTGGGCGAAGTTGTCGCCGGTGATGGTGGTGCGCAGCAGCTCGGGGCCGCCCGGGACGTTGAAGCGGTAGCCGACATCCTCGAGGAAGCCCTTGAAGTTGGAGGGCTGGTTGACGCTCTGGGAGGGCTCCATTTTGATCAGGTATTCGCTGGACACCAGGACAACGCCGGTGACTGCGCGCAGCGTCGCGTAGGATCCCTCGTCGTCGATCATCATCACCAGGATCGGATTACCGCCCATCGAGTCGAAGTAACTCTTCAGCCTGGCGCCGAGCACCGGGTCGACGACGGTGAAGTTCTCCTGAGCCAGCCCCTCGTAGTTGTCGATCCGGCCCTGAAAGACGCTGTCTAACACGGTGTAGGTGGTGATCATGTCGGTGTTGGCGACCCTGTAATCGTTGGTCAGGCCGATGGTGCTCTCGACGGGGTTGAGGTAGGAGGCGGGCTGGGTGTCGGTGCCGTTGATCACCTCCAACGGCGGCACCATCAGGCCCTGGAGATCGGTGGGGTCGATGCCGTAGTTGAAGTCGTCGGGATTCTGGTTGCCGGTGAGCTCGCCGACCTCTCCGCCGTTGTTACGGCGGTAGGTGGCGGTGAAGATGCCCGAGCCGGCGTCGCGCACGTCGCGCTCGAGAATGGTGATCACCGCCCGGCTGTTCTCATGGGCCTCGCTCTCGGCCTGTGCGGTGAGCCCGGCGCGGCGGCTGCCGTCGATGCTCACCACCATGATCACGCTCAGCAGGCTGAGGATGCCGAGGACGATGAGCGCCTCGATGAGGGTGAAGCCGGCGTCGGCCGCTCCCTTGCTTCCAGTCTTGTCGTCAATCATAGCGGCAACCTCAATTGGCCTTGATTTCGCGGAAGACCATCGCCACGTGGTCGAACGAGGCGACCGGCAGCCAGTGGTAGGCGTCGTCGTTGTAGCGCATCGAGACGCCGCGGATGGTGATCCGCTTGAAGTCGAGGCCGCTGTCGGTCAGGTTCTCGATCCGCCACATGACGAGGTAGAACGGCCTCATGTAGGCGTCGTCGGCCGGCCCGCTCAGCGTGTAGTCGAACGTCTCGGAGAAGCCGCCCTCGGTCATCCCCGAAGAGTAGTTCCTGAGGGCCTCGTCGTCGTAGATCGCGCCGCCCGACTGCAGCGACGGGCCGCCGCCGAGGGAGTTCCAGGGGCGCCCGCGCAATTCCTCCAGGCGTTGCGAGACGATCGAGGATAAGCGGGTGCGCTCCTTGGCGACCTGGTTCTGGTTGAGGCTGGCGGTGATCAACATCGCGCTGGCCAGCGCGCCGACCGAGAAGATCGCGAGGCCGACGAGCACCTCGACCAGCGAGAAACCCTTGTCATTCGACATTCGCATTCCAGCTAGTCCCTCCGTCGCCCGTCTCCCAGCGCACCATCGTGGTCGCGCCGTAACGGTTGACGGCAATCTCGTAGTAGTTGGGCAGCTCGGGATTGGTCGTGTTCGGATCGTCGTAGGCGATCCTCACCACGTAGAACGAATAGCCCACGCTGCCCAATCGGTAGTATTGCTTGTCCAGAGGCCCCGCCGCGTAGCCGGGATCCTTGAGGTAGACCTGGCCGTCGGGGCAGAAGATCAGCGCCATCGCCCCGCCGTCGAACGGCGCGGTGTCGCTGCCGCTCCAGGCCACCACGGAGCTGTAGGTCAGGTCGTAACCGGCGGCATCGTAGGGGCTGCCCGTGCGGCTCGAGCTGAGGTCGTAGTCCTGCACCCCCATCACCAGCACCTTGCCGAAGCCCTGCCTCTCCGAGAAGACCTTGAACTCGTTGGCGACGCTGCTGACGCGCCGCGCCGCGCGGCCGCTCGTGGCCGCGACGTCGGCGTACTCGCCGGAATCGATGGCGAAGTTGTTCATCGCCTGGAAGCGGTCCGAGGCGGTGCCGCCGTTGTCCTCGAAGGCGTAGAGGCCGTCGTCGGAGAATATCAGGCCGTAGTTGTAGCCCTTGTCCAGGGCGCGCTGGCGGTACTTGTCGAACAGGTACTTGACGTCGCGGCTCACCATGCGCAGGGCGTTGCGCTCGCGGTAACCGCTGAAGGCCGACCAGCCGACCGCGGCCGTCAGCCCGACCACCGCCAGCACCACCAACAACTCCAGCAACGAGAAACCGCTCTGGTTTCCTTTCCGCATATCATCTCCCTGCGGATATAATTTCACTATTAATATATATACATTATACAAGTGTAGGGAGAAATCTGCGCGCGTGAGTGATAAGTATCACAAGCAGTTGAGTTTATCACTACTTGTGCCGACGATGAATGGACTGCGATAACCATTTGCAGACAGAAGTGGACACAGTTTTCCTCACCCATACAAGACTTATCGGCACCTCCCGCGTTTTGCTGTAGCCCAATTCGCTGAAACCGGCCCTATTGGATTGGGCCGGAAAACGTTTTACACTGGGCGATCGATTGCCGGAGAGCCGAACCATGCGAAACGAGAGCAGCCCCGGCGGGTCGCTGGATCACAAGATCCTGCGGATGCTCGTCTGCCCGGCGTGCCACGCCGCGCTCTACCTGGTGGTGGGGGAGCGGGAAGCGCTGCAGTGCCGCAACGCCGAGTGCCGCAGGCGCTACCCCGTGCGCGAGGGCATCCCCATTATGCTGATCGAGGAAGCCGAGATCATCTCCGCCGACGAGTTCGCCCGCCTGCCCCTCTGACGCCGCCGCCGAGGCAAAGGGCGCCAGAAGAACGGGGGCGCTAAAGCACCCCCCTACAAGGCTTTGCTAGAGCTAGCCGACCCATGTAGTCCCGCCGCGTATTGCGAAGGGACACCCAGGAGTGTAGGGCGGTCCTTTAGGGCCGCCGCGTATTGCGAAGAAACGCCCAGGAGTGTAGAGCGGTCCTTTAGGGCCGCCGCACCCGCGAAGGGCAACCATTGAAATGAAAAAACGAAATCTTCCCAGGCGCCGATCTCCCAGATTGAAAGGTCATGATTATTCCGAGCAAAGAATCTATTTCCTGACCATCTGCACGGCCAGGCGGAAAAATATCTTCGCCGACGACGGCTTCGCTTCGACGGTCTTGCAGACCATTTTGGAATCCGCCGGGGATAATTCTGTGGATCTCCATTGTGCATGCATCATGCCCGATCACATCCATCTGGTTCTTGAACCTTACGGCGGCGTCTCCGTGGATATGTTCGTTGGCAATATTAAGGGCAAAATCTCTTTGTTTTTACGAAGAGTGGGACACAAAGGCCCGGTCTGGCAGGCCAGTTTCCACGACCACATTCTTAGGTCGAGGGAGGACCCGCTGGACAGTATCAGATACGTTCTAGAGAATCCGGTGAGAAGAGGTCTGGTGACCGGATTCAGGAGTTATAAATGGAATTGGGATAAATACGGATTTTGCGATTCCAACAAGTGAAGCATACAAATTTTATTAAAAAAACAAGACGGGGGCCATGAATGACCCCCCTACAATACCTTGCGGGAGCCAGCCAAACCATATAGTCCAGCCGCGTATTGCGAAGAAACGCCCAGGAGTGTAGGGCGGTCCTTTAGGGCCGCCGCGTATTGCGAAGGAATGCCCAGGAGTGTAGAGCGGTCTCCGCCGCAGCGGTCCCTCCTACAGTGGCTTACGGAGGGTTATTGCCGATTGATTGTAGGGGCGCAGATTTATCGCGCCCGTGTTGTTATCCCGCCGGTAGCGGGATAGGGCGGATTCCGCCTAAGGCGGACAAGTTCATTCGCCCCTACAGTGTGTTGCGAGAGTCCGCCGAATCATGCTCACGTCGGCTGTCAGCCGCCGAGGTAACGCGCGACGGCGGCGCGGGCGCGGGCGGCATCGTCGGTGCCCTTGACGAGGCAACGCCCGTCGGGGAAGACCACGAACTTGAGCGAGCCGTCGTCGAACATCAGGTAGAACCTCAGCCTGCTCACCTTGCCGAGTCCTGCGAGCGCGGCTGCGAGGGCGTCGAGGTCGATCTCCATCTTGCGGCCGCCGGGCGGCAGCACCTGCACCATCTTGCTGCCGCAGAGGACGTCGGCGATGCCGGCCTCCTCGCCGGAGAGGAAGCGCCGCTCGCCCTTGACGCAGGCGGGGCAGGCGTCGAGGCGCGGCACGGCGATCGAGCGGATGCCGGGCTCCCAGGCGTTGAGCACGAGCAGGTTGCCGTCGAGCTCGCCGCCGGTGAGGGCGCGGAGAGCGAGCGAGACCTGGAGGGAGGCGACGATGTGCGGCGCCGGGGCGATGACCCCGGCGGTCTCGCAGGTGGGTGTGTCGCCGGGATCTGGGATGTCCTCGATGAGGCAGCGGAAGCAACTGGTTTTCCCGGGGACGACCGCCTTGACGACGCCGTCGGCGCCGATCGCGCCGCCGTAGAACCAGGGAATTCCCATCTCGAGTGCGACGTCGTTGATCAGCAGGCGGGTCTCGAAGTTGTCGGTGCCGTCGACGATGAGGTCGGCGCCGCGGCAGAGGCGCATGGCTGAGCGGTAGTTGAAGTCCTCGACGATCCCCTCCACCTGCACCTCGCTGTTGGCGGCTCGCAGGGCGGCCTCGGCGGCGACCGCCTTGGGCCGGCCCTCCTGCAGGTCGCGCTCGGTGAAGAGCTGCTGGCGGTGGAGGTTGTGCAGCTCGACGATATCGCGGTCGACGATGCGCGTCCGCCCGACGCCCATGCGCACCAGCATGTCGGCGGCGACGGCTCCGAGCGCGCCGCAGCCGACGACGACAACCGAGGCGCGGGAGATCGCCTCCTGGCCCGCGCGCCCGATCGGCTCGAAGCGCATCTGGCGATCGTAGCGCCAGAGACGGTCGTTGTCATCGGCGGTCATGGCAAGGATTATAGCAGCAGAATGTTGCGAAGCGGAAAGCCGGGGTCCAGAATGACCGGTGACGGCTGCGATCCCGGAATACAGACCATTGAACAAATCCATGGGATCTTTCGTTGCTTATGTTGAGATTAATCTTCGCCGGGGGGGATTCTATTGTGAGGACATTGATTCGGTCCGCTATTCTTTTATCGCTGTGCGCCGTGCTCGTCCACGCCGCCCAGGACGACGGGAACATCAATCTGACCATCCGCGCCGTGCGCACCGACTCACCGGTCCATCTCGACGGTGTATTGGACGAGGAGATCTGGAGCCGGATCGAGCCGATCACCGACTTCCGCCAGTTCGAGCCCGGCAACGGCGATCCCTCCAGCGAGCGCACCGAAGTGCGTATCTGCTACGACGGCAAGAACCTCTACTTCGGCATCCGCGCCTTCGACAGCGAGCCCGGCAAGCTGATCCGCAGCGTCTACACGCGCGACGGCGACATGAGCACCGACGATTCGTTCATCATCGCGATTGACTCCAACAATGACAACCGCACCGGCTACAGCTTCGAGATGAACCTCCTGGGCGCGCGCACCGATATGGAATTCACCGAAATAACGGCCTACAACCCCAACTGGAACGCCATCTGGGACTACCGTGTGCGGACCGACGCACAGGGCTATACGCTCGAGGTGGTGATCCCCTTCTTCATCCTGCGCTTCGCCGCCGCCGAGGAGGTCGAGATGGGCCTGGGGATGACCCGCACCATCCGGCGCAAGAACGAGACGGTGCTCTGGCCCTTCGCCGGCCGCAACTTCGGCTCCTACTCGGTCAGCCGCTACAACACGCTGGCAGGCCTGCGGGGCATCGAGCGGGGCAAGCACCTGGAGCTCAAGCCTTACATGATCGCGGGCTACAGCCAGTCGCTGCTCGACAAGGACTACGAGGCCGACGCGGGCCTGGACGTCAAGTGGGGCGTGACTCCGAGCTTCACCATGGACCTGACGGCCAACACCGACTTCGCCCAGGTGGAGAGCGACCTCCTGCAGGTCAACCTGACGCGCTTCAACCTCTTCTACCCCGAGAAGCGCGACTTCTTTCTCGAGAACTCCGACCTCTTCCAGGTGGGCTTGCCGCAGCGCGCCGAGGTCTTCTTCAGCCGCAGGATCGGCATCCGCGGCAGCAGCGCGGTGCCGATCATCGGCGGCGCGCGGGCCTACGGCATGGTCGGCGACACGAATATCGGCATCCTGACGATGCAGACCGACGCTGCCGGCGGCGTCGACGGCGAGAATTTCACCGTCGCCCGGGTGAAGCAGAACTTCCTGAAGCACAGCTATGTCGGCGCGATCGTCACCAGCCGCCGCGGCGTGGCGTCGCAAGAGGACACCACGCTGGGCGCCGACCTGGAGATGATCTTCGGCAGCAACATCATGGTCCACGGCTACGCGGCGCGCAGCGGCAGGCGGGGCGTCGACGAGGGCAACTGGGCCTATACCGCCGGGGCGTTGCAGTTTACCGACAAGTACATCTGGGAGGTGCGCTACGACGATGTCGGCGCCAACTACGATCCCGGGGTGGGCTTCGTCGTCAGGCCCGACCAGCGCACTCTAACCCTTTACGGCGAGTACATGCCCCGCCCCGAGTGGCCCGGCGTCAAGCAGCTCTCGCTGGGTCACATATACCGCCGCATCGAGAACCACGACGGGATCCTCGAGACCCAGACCTTCAACCCGACATTCTGGCTGATGTTCAACAGCGACGACAGGATCACGGCCTTCTACGAGGACACCTACGATTTCGTGCCCTGGTCGTTCTACATGGCACCGGGGGTGATCGTGCCCAGCGGCGAGTACAAGAACCGCACCTTCTACGCGGAGTTGTCCACGACGAGATCGCGGCGGCTGGCCGTCTCGGCCTTCGCCTACGGGGGCAGCTATTACGGCGGCGACATCGCCTCGGGCTACGTGATTCTGTGGCTCAAGCCGGTGCCCTGGCTGCAGATCAGGGCCGATGACCAGCACGACCGCATCGAGCTCCCCTCGGGCAGCTTCGACAGCAACATCTCGCGCCTGTTTGTCTCCTACTTCATCGGGCCGGCGCTCTCCACCCGCGTCGCAGTGCAGTACTCATCGCTCTTCGAGGACTTCATCCTCAACTTCCGACTCCGCTGGATCTACAAGCCCGGCTCGGAGGCCTGGCTGGTCTATAACGAAGGCCGGCGTTTCGACCTGCCGGGAGACTCGCTGCGCGACCGCGCGCTGATCCTCAAGATCGTGCACAACTTCAATTTCTAGCGTCGCGGGTACTGCCCCAGCCCGCAAAAACCGAGCGACACCGCTCTCCGCTCTCCGGCCTTGCCGCCGGGCCCCGCAGCCGCTTGATTCCGCCCCGGATCTTGCCGCATCCAGTGCAGGCTAAACTCAGCTAAACATTTCTTTATTAATAACTTAGAAATCCAAAAATATAGATTGACGCTCCTCTGCGGCGGCGACTAAAATTCGGTACAAAAACAATATATGGAGGCATAATATGCATAACAAGGTGCCCTTGATCCGCCTGGCGGTGGCGTCTGCCGCGACGCTGCTCTTCGCCGTGACCGCGGTTGCCACGGCAAACGAGGAGGTCAAGTATCAGGTCGTCTTCTCTCCGGAGCCGGATCACGGGTCGAGCCACAGGGGAGCGGCAGCGCCCAATGGGGGTTCCTCGGATTTCAAGCAGTACAGGCGCCACGTGGCGGGTGACATATCCGATATACTTGCCGCCGATTTCAACGGCGACGGCTACATGGATATCGCCGTGATCGACCCGGAGACAAAGGCATTCCGGGTCCTGCTCGGCGACCGCAAGATGACCTTCAAGAAGGAGTACGAGAAGAAGCTCAAGGAGATCGGCAAGCTGCTTGTCGGCGCCGCGGATTTCAACGGCGACGGCAAGCTCGACCTTGCGGTCGAAAATTCCAAGGCCAAGAAGTACTTCACGATCTTCCCAGGGGACGGCAAGGGCGGTTTCGGCAAGGGCAAGTCGGTACGCGCCAAAGGGGAACCCGACACCTGGTTTCGTGACGTCGGCACATGCGACGTCGACAACGACGGCAAGCCGGACGTTGTCGGCTTCATCATGCGCTACGGAAGCAACGGGACAATCGTCGCGCTGCGCAATCGGGGCAACTTCAAGTTCGACCAGATAAAGAAAACGGACGAAAAAGGGTTGGAAGGGATAGTCGCCTGCGACTTCAACGGCGACTTCTGCGCCGATTTCTTCGCCTCGGAAATCCTGGACGACAAGATTTACTTCTACAAGAACAACGGCAGCGGTGGCTTCAGCCAGGGGGCAGTCACCAACTGGTCGGACATGGGCAGCAAGATTTACGCGGCCGATCTCAATGGCGACGGCAAACCGGATCTGCTCGGCTCGGGCAACTACTCCGGCAAGATGTGGTGCGGCTTCAACAAGAGCGACGGCAAGCTTCAGAAACTCTCCAGAATCGGCGGTTCGTCCACCTTCGACTACGGCATTGCGGTCTACGACTTCAACAGGGACGGCAAGCCCGACATCGCCGCCGCCGAGACATCGGGCCTCAGCTATTACACCGGCAAGACGGCCGGCAAATTCACACAGCAGCCCGACCTCGGGCCCGGAATGAATTTATACACCAGCGGCCGCGGGAGTTTTGTCTGCATGGGTGATTTCAACCGCGACAAGAAGATGGACATCGCCGGAGCGCAGCATTTCCACAGCTCCTCAGCCAAGGCGGCCGACTCCAACGTGGCGTTCTTCGTCGCCGGGCAGAAGCCCGCAACCCTGCAGATCTCGAACCTGCAGTTCTCCAGGCTCAGCTTCTTCCTGATGTACGTCAACGTCACCGGTAGTGTCGATTACTCCGGCAAGGACATCGAGTTGGTATACAACAGCAAGGGGGATTTACCCACGGAGAGCGCTTTCATCCAGTTCAGGGTCCGGGTCGATCTTCCCTGGCCAATGGGTGACGCCTATGTCTACGCCAAGGTGGCGGGGGATTTCCTTCACAAGCCCGGGCAGCAGTCCGGGACGCTCAGTTTCAGCTTCACGCTTCCGACATCCGTCCTGATCATAGGCACTCTCACACCGAAGGTGTACGTCTCGGACTTCTATCTTTGGGACAACAACCTCGTCCGTAGCAACGAATTGGATTAACTCCTGATGAGCAATGGGGCGGCGCTCTCTCCGCCGCCCCGGCTCACTTGAGCGTCAGCGCACCCGACTCGACCGCCGCGTCGAGCACGGCGACCACGTCCTCCAGTTTGACGGTGCCGTAGTACCACTCGCCGGCCGCCATCGCCTCGGCTCGCACGGCGCGGTAGATGTCGTAATAGCTGCGCCGGCCGTCGACGAAGTAGTAGGTCTCGGCACGCATCAGGCTGTGCAGGCCGCCGTCGCGACGGCCGAAGTAGTCGCCGCGCCGCTTTTGGAAATAGGTCGCCAGATCGTCGATGTTGGCGGGGACTTTTTTCGCCGCCGCGGCTTCCGCTTCAGTCAATGCGATCTCGCCGGGCTTTGAGCCGTGCAGCCGCTCGAAAGCCGAGGCGAGCATCGACTTCATGCCCGCTTCCCTGCCCCGCATGCGCTCGAGGCAGTCGTCGACGATGCCGTTGCCCGCCTCGTTGCCGTCGGCGAACACGCGGATCGATTCCAGTGCCCGCAGCTCGCGCGCCACACCCGTCTCGACCATCATCACGGCGTCCTTCCAGCCGCCGGGGCCCACGCTGAGCAGGCGGTTGGCGACGGCGAGGTCGTTGGCGAGCCTGCGGCAGCCGTGGGCGAAGGTCTCCGAGGCCAGCAGGAAGACATCGCCGGGCTCGGCGTAGGCCATGTAGAAAGCCATCGAGGAGACGACGAAGTTGTTGCGCGCCAGCTGTGTCTGGTCGATGTTGAACAGGTCGTCGCCGGAGGAGTGGATGAAGTCGTCGTCCCAGTTGACCAGGCCGACGGCGGGCACGCCGATGATCCCCTCGACGAAGCACATGTGATCGGAGGAATCGAAGTATGGCACTAGGGCTGCGTTGTAGCCCTCGCGGGTGCCGCGGGCCGAATAGATGCGGCGCTTGAAGCCGGTGGTCTCATCGCGCTGCGCGGGCAGGTACATGTTGTTGGTCTGGATGGTGAAGGTGCCGACGCCGAACAGCAGCGTGTCGAGGAACGAGGTGCGCGAGTAGGGTGCGTATATCAGGTGCTGCACGCGGCTGCCCAGCGACTGCTTGGCGCCGACCATGTCCTGGTTGATGTTGGCCAGCATCTGCCTCGGCGATTCCGGGTGGTCAGTGAAGTACTGGTACTCGGAGGAGATCTCGTCGGCCCACCAGAAGCGGATGTCGCGCAGCGGGCGCTCGACCTTGCCCTCGGCGATCAGCTTGTTCATCACACGGGCGAACTCCAGCATATTGGCGCAACCGCTGGCGTCGTCGTTGGCCGAGGTCTGCTCCTCCTGGATGTGCGAGGTCAGCACGATCTGCTGGTCGTGATACTTCGAGCCGCGGATCCAACCCTCGATCATGCAGGTTTCGGCATTCTCGGAGCCGGTCTCGGTGTCGACGATCGCCCGCAGCACCACTCGGCCGCCGGGAGTCCGCTTGCCGGTGCCGAAGAGGTCCTGCTCGCCCTCGGTCGCCAGCAGACGGCGCAGCGTGTCGCCCTTGCGCGCCGGCAGTGAGAAGGCGAAGGTGCCGGGTCGGTCCCCCAGCGAGCGACGCACCCGCGACCAGGGGATCTGGTCGGGGTAGTCGAACGGCGCCCTCTCAGACCAGGGATAGAGCACGAGCCCGACGGCGCCCTGCTTCAGGGTGTCGTTGACGGCGGGCGAATAGGGGGAGGCATTGGTGAGCACGATCTTGCCCTTGAGGTCGAGGCCTTCGGGGCCGGCTTGCGAACCCTCGGGGATGAAGACCAACTCGGCGGTGACGTCGGCGTCGGCGCTGGAATCGGCGAGGTAGAGCGTGCAGTCGCCGATGTCGGCCAGCTTGTATTCCACCGGCTCGACCATCCACAGCTCGCCGCGGATCGCCTTGTAGGCCGGCCGCTCCAGCGGCTGCATGATCATCCGCACGTCCTCCAGCCCGGCATCCTTGGCGGCCTGCAGGATGTACTCGGCGGCCTTGAAGTAGCCCTCGGAGCCGGAGCTGCGGTGCCAGTGCGTCAGCCAGCGGATGTGCTCGTAGGCGCGGTCGCCGGAGATCTCGTTGATCAGCAAGCGGATCTCATCGTCGGAAAGGAACGGCGTCGACTGCGCGCGAGAAGTCACGGCGGCAGCCGACAAGACCGCCGCGACAAGACAGGCCACAAGACAAACTCCCCTCTTCACCATTATCTAATCCTCCTGAAAAAACTGTAGAAATCACCAAATATTTTCAGAGCAGGGTCCGCGAATCAGCGGATCAATGCAGCCCGCTCGAGACAAAGCGTCGCGGCAGCAGCGGATTCATCTGCATCAGCAGCTTGTAGACGGAGACGCCCGCGATCGCGGCCACCTCCTCCCCGCTGATCTCTTCACCGCCCTGGCGGCCGAACACCACCGCCTCGTCGCCGATCTTAACATCTTCCGCGTCACCTAGGTTCGCCGAAGCGTGATTTGAGGTGACGGCGGCGATCATCGGCCTGCGGCGCCCGCCGATCAGCACATCGCCGCGACCGGCCGACTCCTGCGGGCAGCCGTCGGAATAGCCGACGGCGAGCGTCGCCACGTTTGTCTCCCTCTCGGCGACGAAGGCCTTGTGGTAGGAGACGCCGTCGCCGGGGCGCAGGCGCTTGACGTAGAGCACCGGCGCCTTGAGCTGCATCGCGGGGCGCAGCTCGATCTTGCGCTCCCCGCGCGCTTCCTCCGACGGATAGTGGCCGTAGAGGGTGATGCCGGGGCGAACCATGTCGAGGTGGGCTTCGGGAAAGGCGAGGATGCCAGCGCTGCTGGCTGCGTGGCGCAACCCGAGATCGATTCCTTCGGCGCGCGCCGTCTCGCAGACTTCCAGAAAGCGCCGCAACTGCTCGCGGTCGAACTCCTCGTCCTCGGTCAGCGAAGTGAAGACGCCCTCGACGGCGATGCCTCCTTCCGCGGCGATTTCGCGGATCAGCGGCAGGGCGCGGTGATGGGGCACGCCGACGCGCCCGAGGCCAGTGTCGATCTTGATCTGGACCTCCGCCTTGCGGCCGAGCTTGCGCGCCGCTGCGGCGAGATCGGAAAACTGCCCGGTGTAGACCGACTGGCTCACGCCTGCGCGGACCAGTTCCACCGCCTCGGCGGCGGAGAAGGGGCCGAGGTTGAGGATGGGGCAGCGCACGCCCGCCTGCCGCAGAGCCAATGCTTCCGCCACACTCACCACCGCCAGCGCGTCAATCCCTTGCGCCTCGAGGAAGCGCCCCACGCCGGTGAGACCGTGGCCGTAAGCGTTGCACTTGATCACGCCCATGATCGGCCGCCCGCCGACGGCCTCCTTGAGCTGCGCCAGATTCCAGGCCACGGCGTCGAGATCGATCTCCAGCCAAGGACCCGAGCTGTCCTTCGGCTCGATGCGCTCTTGCTCCGCCGGTGCTCCGCTCCGGGCCGCCACTGCGGCTCCCGCAGCCGCCAACGCCAGGAATCTCCTCCTGTCAATCCCGGGCATTTCCCTCTTACTCCCTATTTCGGCTTTTTCAGCGCGATGACAGCCTTCATCGCCATCTTGCGCAACGGCCCCCAACGGCTGCCGCTCCGCTCGACGAACCAGTCGACAACGTTCTTGGGCGGCGTATCCATCTCTTCCTCCGGCCGGCGGACAAGCGAGATGGCACTGCCCGTACAGGTCGGCACGCAAACCCCGCAGCCAAGGCACTTATCCGACAGCACCATGTAGCCGCCGTCTTGGGCGACTATGGCCTCCATCGGGCAACGTTCCTCGGCACAGATTCCGCAGTCGACACACTTCTCAGAGTCTATCGCGGCGACGAAATTGCTGGAGGTGATCA
>DATKUA010000169.1:0-21304 GCA_035530855.1 Acidobacteriota bacterium
AGCTACGGCCTCGGATGCTGGCACCTCTACAACGGCAATCCGGTAAAAGCCGAGGAGTATTTCCGCACCTGTGTATCCGGCAAATACTGGCCCGCTTTCGGCTTCATCACGGCGGAAGCGGAGCTTGCCAGGGCCAACCGGAGATAATCTGCTTGTTCTCTCGAGCAAAGGATGCCGCAGCGCGAGGATCGAGCCTCAGCTCAGCGTAAAATAGAATGTGGCTCCCTGGCCTTCGTGGCCCTCGGCCCAGATCCGCCCTCCGTGTCTATGCACTATGCGCTTGACACTGGCCAGCCCCACGCCGAGTCCTTCAAAATCCTTCTCATTATGCAAGCGGTGAAACGCATCGAACATCCGATTCGATTTGGCCTGATCGAAGCCGACGCCGTTATCTCTCATGATAAATACAGTCCCATCGCCTTCCTTCTTGACGCCGAACTCAATTCTGGCCTGCTCCTTCTTGCTCGTGAATTTCCAGGCGTTTCCAAAAAGGTTTTCCAACGCAATAGACAACAAGCTCTGATCGCCGTCCGCCTCCACTTCGTTTTCAATGACAAATTCCACCTTCCTGCCGGGATCCTCATCCCTCAACCTAGCGGCGATCATTTTGGCAATAGCGCTGAGATTGACTTTCTCGCGATTGATCTCCGAGCGGATCGACCGCGAGAACTTCAGCAGCACGCCGAAAAGCCGTCTCAATTCCTGGCTGGTCTCATCAATCCGCCCCAGGTAATCTTGGCACTCGCTGTCCAACTCACCCGCATGGTCCGCCAGAAGCAACTTTACCCAGGAATTAATTCTCCGCAGAGGAGCCTGGAAATCATGACTGACAGTATAGATAAACGACTCCAATTCTCTGTTTGTCTCAGCCAGGAGTTCCGCCTGTTGCTTGAGGCTGTTCCGAGACTGCCTCAATTCCTCCTCAGTTTGCTTCAACTCGGTTATGTCACGATTCGATCCGCGCCGGCCCAAGAGGCTGCCGTCGGCACCCCTGATGGGCCTGCACCGATGGCTGATCCAGCGCACCTCGCCGTCGGCCCGGATTATTCTGAACTCCAGCGCTGAATCTTCCCCACTCTTCTCACTCGTCTCGTTGTGATCCGCAAACCTGGCCTGGTCGTCTGGGTGGATAATGCTGGTGAAGAGGCCGGGGTTGTTGAAAAAATCATCCTCTGAATAGCCGGTGACGCGCTCGCAAGACGGTGAGATATAAAGCAATTCCTGCGTCGAGCTTATCCAGCAGACCCATTCGGTGGTGAATTCGGCGACCGTGCGGTAACGTTCTTCGCTCTTTCGCAGAGCCAGCTCGATCTCAGCTCGCTGAACTCGGTCTCTGGCCGCGCTAATCCGGCGGACTATGCTGTTTAACAACAACTCGGCGAAGATCTTGCTTTTGCCGATAACGAAATAATCGTCGGCCCCCGAACGCATTGCTTCGGCAGCGACGTCTTCCTGCCCCGGTTCGATGAGTATGATAAACGGCGTGGGTATCCCCCGCTCTCTTATGGCCCCGAGAAGTTGAAGGCCGTCCTGATGGCCGGTATCAATATCGCAAAGAATACAGTCGAAATCGTTCTCCGAAGCAAACTCAAGTGCTTCTTTCGCATCCCGGGCATGAACCAACTCCACATCCGCAGCCATCGATTGCACGTTCTGCAGCAGCGAATCTTCTCCGACGCTGAGAATACCGACGTGAAGAAGACGCACCATGTCGACCTCCACACCAACACTCGCTTATGCGAACAAGAGCAACCCAACAGAGCAGGGAAAGCAACCTGTCCAAAAGCGTTTTTTCATACTTTTATTAGATTTTCCGTTTAAATTTTAGATTATTTCATAAGAAAGGCAACTTCAAGCACTACATGGGGATTCGATCAGCCCGTCGACACGGCGCTCACGTTTTTTTCCGCACGAGATATGTATCCTGCACGAGCCGTTCTCTTCCCTTGATGTACTTGATCAATTCAAAGCCGTCCAACAGGCGGCTCTCGACGTTCTCGACTGTCTGGAAACTGCCATAGTGATTCTTGCCCTCTTCGTCCTCATCCACCACGACCACCTCGCCGGCCAGCAAGCGCTCGAACTGCTCCCTGGTCAGAAACTCCTTGTATGGTTCACCGTGCGTCGTGAACAGCATCACCCCCCCCGGCCGCAGCACGCGCCTGAGCTCGATCATCCAACGCTGCTGCAATTCGGCGCCGAGATGCGTGAACACGGAGATCAGGTAAATGAAGTCGAATTTCTCGTCTTCATAGCTGAGTGGAGGGGCGAGGCAGTTCTGATCGAATTTGCCGAAATCCAGGTTATCCCGACACCATCTGACCAGATCGTAGTTGTAATCACTCCCGTACAACCTGGCCCTGGTGCGCAACCTGATGTGTCTGATAATCCGACCGCAGCCGCAGCCGAAGTCGAGGATGTCGTCCATCGCCCCTATGTCGATTCCGCTGCTTTCCAGATGGCCGATTATCTCTGCAGCCGCCTCACGACCCATCGCGTAATACTGCTCGGCCCAGCCCCTGGCGATGATTCGAAAGATCAGCCTGGGAGAAGGCACGCGGTTACCGTCTGGCGCTCTCCCCAGCCGGTACTTCACCTCCTTGAGAAGATAGTGCGGGGTAACCTGCTTCAGCATGTGATAACAGCATGAGACGTCTTCGTAGATACCCGCTCTCTTCAGGAAGTGCTTTATCCTCTCTCTCACATCAGGGCTCCGGATGACGGACTGTAAGATACCGTTGTGTCCCCTTCTCGAAGGTACATATCATGCTGTTTTTCGCAGGGTCAACATTACTTGTTGTAGTTTAACAGGATTTGGGGGGACGGCGTCGATGTTCACAGAAATCCAATTTGATTATTGAATTAAATCCCTCTGTTTGTCAGACTGCTTGTATTACACTGGGGGCGGCCGGACCGACTCAATCCGGCATTTCTGACTTACCAAATTATTGTAGGAGCTAATAATGAAAAGAGTCGCGTATGTGCTTATTTTAGTGATGGTCTGCCTTTCCTCGACAGCCGTCGCCGAGGAAAAAACCTCAGGGGATGAGTCGAGGTTAACTGCTGAAACCTTCTCCGGTCTCGAGCTGCGAGGCATCGGCCCTGCGCTGATGTCGGGCCGCATCTCCGACATCGCGATGGACCCCAACGACCGCAGCGTCTGGTATGTTGCGGTATCGTCGGGAAACGTCTGGAAGACGGTCAACTGCGGCACGACCTGGACGCCGATCTTCGACCACTACGGTTCATACTCGATTGGTTGCATTACCATCGATCCCAACGACTCGCTGGTTCTCTGGCTCGGCACGGGTGAAAACAACAGCCAGCGCAGCACCGGCTACGGCGACGGCGTCTACAAGTCGCTCGACGGCGGCAAGAGCTGGCAAAACATGGGATTGAAGAATTCCGAACACATAGGCAAAATCCTCGTCGATCCGCGCGATTCCAACGTCGTCTACGTTGCCTCACAAGGCCCGCTCTGGGCGCCGGGCGGCGACCGCGGTCTCTATAAAACAACCGACGGCGGGGAAAACTGGGAATTGGTGCTGGAGATCGGCGAGAACACCGGCGTCTCCGACATCGCCTTCGACCCGCGCAATCCCGATGTCATCTACGCCACTTCCTACCAGCGACGACGCCACGTATGGGCTTTGGTCGCCGGCGGACCCGAGGCGGCAATCTACAAATCCTACGACGGCGGCAAGAACTGGAAGAAGATCGTCAAGGGCCTGCCCGGCACTGATCTGGGCCGCATCGGCATCGCTGTCTCGCCGCAGAAGCCCGATGTCCTCTACGCCACAGTGCCTGCATCCTGGGGCGAGAGCGGCTTCTTCCGCTCCTCCGACGGCGGGGAAAACTGGGTGCGTATGAACGACTACATGACCACCGACCCGCAGTACTACCAGGAACTGTTCTGCGACCCGCATCAATTCGACCGCGTCTACTGCATGGACGTCTGGGTTAACTACACCGAAGACGGCGGCAAGACGTTCAAGCCTCTGAACTCGCGCAACAAACACGTCGACAACCACGCGATGGTCTTCGATCCCCAGGATCCTGAATACATGATGATCGGCTGCGACGGCGGCATCTACGAGAGCTGGGATCGCGGCGCCACCTGGCGCTTCATCGACAACCTGCCTGTGACGCAGTTCTACCGCGTGGGCGTTGACAACGACTTCCCGTTCTACAATGTCCACGGCGGCACGCAGGACAACGACTCCCAAAGCGGCCCGTCGCGCACGAACAACATGCACGGCATCCGCAACGCCGACTGGTTCATCACCACCGGCGGCGACGGCTACCAGACGCGCGTCGATCCGACCGACCCGAATGTCATCTACTCCGAGTCGCAGTACGGCGGCCTCGTGCGCTACGACCGCAAGAGCGGCGAGGAAGTCGACATCCAACCGCAACCCGGCAAGGGTGAGCCGCCGTTGAGATGGAACTGGGACACGCCGCTGTTGATCAGCCCGCACTCCCACACACGCCTCTACTTCGCAGCCAACCGCTTGTTCCGCAGCGACGACCGCGGCGACACCTGGACGGCGATCAGCCCCGACCTCAACCGCGGCATCGACCGCAACAAGCTTGAAGTGATGGGAAAGGTCTGGAGCTCCGAATCGGTCTGGAAGAATGTCTGGACCTCTTTCTATGGCAACTCAGTGGCGCTCGATGAATCGCCCCTCGTGGAGGGGTTGATCTACGTCGGCACCGACGACGGCCTGGTGCAGGTGACCGAGGACGGCGGTGAAAACTGGCGCACGATCGAGTCGTTCCCCGGCATACCCGAGTTGACATATGTCGCCGACCTGACTGCTTCGCAGCACGACCCCGACACCGTCTACGCGGTCTTCAACAACCACAAGAGGGGTGACTTCAAGCCGTACGTACTCAAGAGCTCCGATCGCGGCCGCACCTGGACATCGATTTCCGCCAACCTGCCCGACCGCCATGTCATGTGGTGTATCGTCGAGGACCATGTGAAGCCGGAACTGTTGTTCGCAGGCAGTGAGTTTGGGCTGTTCTTCACCATCGACGGCGGCGGCCGTTGGATCCAACTCAGGGGCGGCGCGCCGGTCATCGCTTTCCGCGATCTCGAAATCCAGAAGCGTGAGAACGACCTCGCCTGCGCCACCTTCGGCCGCGGCTATTTCATCCTCGACGACTACACGCCGTTGCGGCAAATCAGCGAGGATGCGCTGGCTCAGGAATCCATCCTCTTCCCGGTAAAGAAGGCATGGGTTTACTCAGAGGCCGGACCGCTGGGTTGGGGCGAGAAGGCTTCGCAGGGCGACGCCTACTTCACCGCTCCCAATCCGCCCTTCGGCGCCGTCTTTACCTATTACCTCAGTGACGGCTACAAGACTCTCAGGCAGCAGCGCAAGGAAGCCGAAGCCAAGCTGCAAAAGGAAGGCAAGCCCGTCTTCTACCCGAGCTGGGAGGACATCAAGACTGAGGACCGCGAAGACGCGCCGACTATTGTTCTTACGGTCAAGGACGAGGCGGGCAACGTCGTCCGCCGCATCGAGGGTCCGGCAAACCAGGGCTTACACCGCGTCGCCTGGAACTTGCGCTACCCCTCCACCTATCCGACGCGAGCTCCAGGTGGACCCGGATTCTTCGGACCCGGACCGTCGGGACCTCTGGCTGTGCCGGGGACCTATAGCGTCAGCATGTCGCTGTATCACAACGGCGTTTTGACACCCATGGGTGAGCCGCAGACCTTCGTGACCGAATCGCTCGGCCTCGCCACGCTGCCGGAGGCGGACAGGGCGGAGTTGCTCGCTTTCCAGCAAAAAACCGCCGAGCTGTGGCGCGCTGTGAGCGCGGCCGACGAGATCATCGACGACGTCGCCGGACGCCTTGATCACATCGAGCGCGCGATTCTCGACACTCCCGCGGCCGACACTTCCCTGTTGAAGCGGACCCGCGACCTCGAGCTGCAACTGCTCGACATCCGCGAGACGATGCGCGGCAACGAATCGATCGATAAGCGCTTCGAGCCGATTCCCCCGGCCATCCGCGACCGCGTGCAGCGCGTGATTCGCGGCTTCTGGTCATCCCATATCGCCGCCACCACCACTTACAAGCGCAACTTCGATATCGCCGCGGAAGAATTCGAGGAACTTCTGGTCAAGCTCAAGACGCTCGTCGAGGTCGATCTCAAGCAGCTCGAGGCTGATCTCGAGGCCGCCGATGCACCCTGGACTCCCGGCCGCGCGATACCCGATTGGAAGAAATAGTATATGTGAAGATATGCGGGCTCTTCCCGGCACTGCCGGGAAAGCCCGATTTTTTTGACACACGCAGAAAATCTGCTCTAGAATTCATTAGTCTGCGAGTTTCATTCCAGGTTTTGTGGGGGGAAGCGTTGTCATCGGTATTTTCGATTCCTCACTCTATTTGTTTGTCTTCCAAAGGTGTACAACGAGTGGTGCAATCCGCTTGTAGATAAATCGATTCCCATATTTAAGGAGGGAGTTATGGAAAGAGTCGTCAGAGTGCTCTTCGCCGCGATCCTTCTGCTCGCGCTCGGCTTGAACGCAGTCGCGCAGGAGGGCGAGGAAGAGCAAGCAAAAGCCAGGATGAACGCCGGCACTTTCACCGGTCTTGCGATGAGAGGCATCGGACCGGCGTTGATGTCGGGCCGCATATCCGACCTCGCGATCGATCCCAACAATCCCAGCGTCTGGTACATCGCAGTCGGTTCGGGCGGCGTCTGGAAAACCACAAACGCCGCCACGACGGTGACGCCGATCTTCGACGGCCAGGCGTCGTATTCAATCGGCTGCCTCACCATCGATCCCAATGACTCGCTGGTGATCTGGGTCGGCACGGGCGAGAACGTCAGCGGCCGCCACGTCGGCTACGGCGACGGCGTTTACAAGAGCCTTGACGGCGGCGAAACCTGGAAAAACATGGGGCTGAAGGAGACCGAGCACATCTCGAAGATCCTCGTCGACCCGCGCGACTCCAACGTCGTCTGGCTGGCCTCCGAGGGGCCGCTCTGGTCCTCCGGCGGCGAGCGCGGACTCTACAAGAGCACCGACGGCGGAGAAACATGGGAAATCTCGCTTGCGATCAGCGAGAACACGGGCGTCGTCGATGTTGCATTCGATCCGCGCAATCCCGATGTACTCTACGCGGCCGCCTACCAACGACGCCGCCACATCGCGGCTTTCGTCGGCGGCGGCCCCGAGTCGAGCATCTACAAAACCGTCGACGGCGGCGCCACCTGGAAAAAGATCGACAAGGGCCTGCCTCGCGCGGACATCGGCAAGATCGGTCTCGCAGTCTCGCCGCAGAAGCCGGACATTGTCTACGCCACTGTCGAGGCCGCGCAGGACTTGGGCGGCTTTTACGTCTCCGAAACCGGCGGCGAATCGTGGGTTAAGAGGAGCGATTTCGTCAGCTACGGCACCGGACCGCACTATTACCAGGAGATCTTCTGCGATCCCTACCGCTTCAACCGCATCTACCAGATGGCTCCCGGCCTGCACGTGAGCGACGACGGCGGCGCCAACTGGCGTAGCATCAACCAGCGCTCGAAGCACGGCGACAACCACGCACTCGCCTTCCACCCCAGCGATCCCAACTACCTGCTGTGCGGCAGCGACGGCGGCGTCTACGAGAGCTTCGACCAGGGTGAGACCTGGAAATTCCTGGCCAACCTCCCCGTCACCCAGTTCTACAAGCTCTCGCTCGACAACGACTCGCCGGTCTACAACGTCGTCGGCGGCACGCAGGACAACAACACCCAGGTCGGCCCCACGCGCACGCTCAACGTCCAGGGCATCCGCAACAGCGACTGGTTCATCACCGTGGGCGGCGACGGCTACGACTGCGCCATGGATCCCGAGGATCCGAACGTCATCTATTCGGAGTGGCAGGTCGGCGGCCTGATGCGCTACGACAAGGCCAGCGGCGAGCTGATCGATATCCAGCCCCAGCCGGAGCCGGGCGAGGACGAGCCCCGCTGGAACTGGGACTCGCCGATCATCGTCAGCCCCCACTCCCACACGCGCCTCTACTTCGCATCCCAGCGGGTCTACCGCAGCGACGACCGCGGCGACTCCTGGACGCCGATCAGCCCCGACCTCTCGCGCGGAATCGACCGCCTGAAGATGGAATTCATGGGCACCACCTGGGGCGCCGACGCGGTCTGGGATCACGGCGCGATGTCGTACTTCGGCAACGTCGTTACGCTCTCCGAGTCGCCTCTGGTTGAGGGGCTGCTCTATGCCGGCAGCGACGACGGCCTGATCCACGTGACCGAGGACGGCGGCGCCAACTGGCGTAAGGTCGAGAAAATCCCGGGTGTCCCGGAGTTTGCCTTCGTGACCAAACTGCAGGCTTCGCTACACGATGCAAACACCGTCTACGCCTCGTTCGACAACCACAAGGTCGGCGACTTCAAGCCTTACATCTACAAGAGCAGCGACCGCGGCGCCACGTGGAAGTCGATCACCGGCGACATGCCCGACCGCCACCTCATCTGGTCGCTTGTTCAGGATCACGTAAAACCTGAATTGCTTTTCGCGGCCACTGAATTCGGCATCTTCTTCACCGTCGACGAGGGCGGGCACTGGATCAAGCTCAGCGGCGGCGCGCCGACGATCGCCTTCCGCGACATCGAGATCCAACGGCGCGAGAACGACGTCGTCGGCGCCTCTTTCGGCCGGGGATTCTATGTCCTTGACGACTACTCCCCCCTGCGTCTCATCTCTGAAGAGGCCTTGGGGCAGGAAGTCATCCTCTTCCCCATCAAGGACGCACAGATCTACATCCCGATGCGCACGCTCGGCGGCGGTGAGAAAGCCTCGCAGGGCGACTCGTTCTTCGTCGCACCCAATCCGCCCTTCGGCGCAGTCTTCACTTACTATCTCAAGGATTCACTCAAATCCCGCCAGGACACCCGCCGTGAGGCGGAGGGCAAGTTACGCAAGGAAGGAAAGCCGATCGAGTTTCCCGACTGGGAGGATGTCGAACTGGAGGACCTCGAGGAGAAGCCTGTTGTCATCCTCACCATAGCCGACGACGAGGGAAATACCGTCCGCCGTCTCACCGGCCCTGCCTCGGCCGGCTTCCAGCGTGTCGCCTGGGATCTTCGTTATCCATCGACGATGCCCACCAGGCTGGAGCAGCCGGGACGCAGGGGCTTCTTCCGCGGCGGCTTCGGCGCTATGGCCGCCCCCGGCAACTACACCGTCACACTCAGCAAGTACGAGGACGGCAAGCTCACACAGATCGGCGAACCGCAGAGCTTCAATACCGTGCCGCTCAACCTCGGTTCCCTGCCCGCGCAAGACAACGAGGAAGTCCTCGCTTTCCAGCTCAAGGTCGGCGAACTGGCCCGCGCGATCATGGGCGCCTCGGCGGTGATCGAGGAGCGGCAGGAGCGTCTGCGCTACATCAAGAAGTCTTTGCTCGACACGCCGAATGCCGATAAGGAACTGATCGAGAGTGCCCGGGCAATCGAGTTGCGCCTATATCAGATGTCGGAGGCCCTTGAGGGCGACCTCACCAGGCAACAGCGCAATGAGCCCACCTCGCCTTCGATCGCCGGACGCCTCCAGACTGTGGCATTCGGCAGCACGCAGACAACCGCCGGCCCCACCAAGACTCACCGCCGGCAGTACGAGTTGGCGGCACAACAGTTCGGCGAGTTGCTCGGCAGTATGCGTGAGCTGATTGAAGTTGACATCCAACGTCTCGAGGATGCTATGGAAGCTGCCGGTGCTCCCTGGACGCCGGGTCGCAAGATACCCGACTGGAAACCCTGATTGCCAGGTAGAGACGAGAGAGGGCGGTTCTTGGACTGCCCTCTCTCATTTACTCCCGTTCGTGACATTGTGCTAATAATTCTTTGTAACTAAGATGTTTTTCATTGAATGTTAATCTCAATTCTGAGATATTGAATTGAAATATCACGCCACGTGCCGCAGGTAGGGGGGCACGATCCTGGCAAATCATCTAGCGTCGGAGGAGAGAGATGAAAAGGTCTCTTATATTAATTGCAGCCCTGCTCACTCTGCTGCCATTGACTATCTCAGCAGACGAAAAAGAACCGGCAGGGCAGAACCGGCTTAATCCCGGAACATTCTCCGGTCTCAAATTCCGCAGCATCGGTCCGGCTCTGATGTCAGGCCGGATCAGTGATATCGCAGTTCACCCGAAGAAACAGAGCACGTGGTACATCGCCGTCGCATCGGGCAACATCTGGAAGACAACCAACGCCGGGACGACCTGGACGCCGGTGTTCGACAACTACGGCTCCTACTCGATCGGCTGCGTCAGCATCGATCCCAATAATCCCAACGTCGTTTGGGTGGGTACCGGTGAGGACAAGAGCCAGCGCAGCGTCGGTTATGGCGATGGTGTCTACAAGTCGGTCGACGCAGGCAAGAGCTTCAAGAACATGGGCCTGAAGGATTCGCAGCACGTCGCCCGCATCGTGGTCGACCCGCGCGATTCTAACGTGGTCTACGTCGCTGCTCAGGGTCCCCTCTGGTCGCCAGGCGGCGATCGCGGCCTCTACAAGACGACCGACGGCGGCGAGAGCTGGGAGAAGGTTCTGGAGATCAGCGAGAACACCGGCATAACCGACATCGTTTACGACCCGCGCAATCCCGACGTGCTTTACGCTGCCGCCTACCAGCGACGCCGTCACGTCTGGACGCTGATCAACGGCGGCCCCGAATCGGGTATCTATAAGTCGACGAACGCCGGAAAAGACTGGCGTAAGCTCTCCAGCGGGCTGCCGGCCTACGACGTCGGCAAGATCGCGCTGGCCGTTTCGCCGCAGCATCCCGATGTCGTCTACGCCCTAGTCGAGGCAGAGCGCGACACCGGCGGTTTCTTCCGCTCTACCGACTGCGGCGAGAGCTGGACCCGCATGAGCAGCTACGTCAGCGACTACCCGATGTACTACCAGGAGATCTACTGCGATCCCCAACGCTTTGACGTCCTCTACTCCGTCGACACTATGCTGACGAGGACGGAGGACGGGGGGGCGACCTGGGAGTGGGTCGGCGAGCGCTGGAAGCACGGCGACAACCACGCTGTGGCCTTCGATCCCGGCGATCCCGACTACCTGATCGTCGGCAGCGACGGCGGCCTATACGAAACCTGGGACCGCGGGAAGACGTGGGACTTCAAGTCCAACCTGCCCTTGACTCAATTCTACAAGGTCGATCTCAGTAACGATCTTCCCTTCTACTACGTTTATGGCGGCACGCAGGACAACTGCACTCAGGGCGGCCCGTCGCGCACGAATAACGTTCACGGCATCCGCAACAGCGACTGGTTTGTCGTGGTCGGCGGCGACGGCTTTCAGCCGCGCGTCGATCCCGAGAATCCTGACATAATCTACGGCCAGTCGCAGTACGGCAACCTCGCTCGCCACGACCGTAAGAGCAGCGAGGTCATTGACATCCAGCCGCAGGTCGAGCCGGGCGAAGACGCTTCGCGTTGGAACTGGGATTCACCGCTGATCATCAGCCCGCACCTGCACACGCGCCTCTATTACGCCTCTCAACGCCTTTACCGTAGTGACGACCGCGGCGACACCTGGACGCCGGTCAGCCCCGACCTCACGCGCCAGATCGACCGAAACAAGCTCGAGGTGATGGGCACGGTCTGGAGCACAGAAGCGGTCGAGAAGAACATGCACACCACACCCTATGGCAACATCGTATCGCTGACGGAGTCGCCGTTGGCGGAGGGGCTGATCTACGTCGGAACCGACGACGGCCTGATCCAGGCGACAGAGGACGGCGGCCTCAACTGGCGTAAAATCGACAAAATCCCCGGCGTACCGGAGATGAGTTATGTCTCCGACGTCTACGCCTCAGCGCACGACGCCGACACCGTGTTCGCCTGCTTCAACAACCACAAGATGGGTGACTTCAAGCCCTACCTGCTCAAAAGCACCGACCGCGGCAAGACCTGGATCTCGCTCACCAATAACATCCCCGATCGCCACATCCTCTGGTCGATCATCCAGGATCACGTGAACGAAAACCTGCTGTTCCTGGGGACTGAATTCGGCGTTTTCTGCAGTATCGACGCCGGGAAGAACTGGATTCAGCTCCAGGGTGGGATGCCGACGATTCCTGTCCGCGACCTCGAAATCCAGAAGCACGAGAATGACCTCGTCTGCGCCTCCTTCGGCCGCGGATTTTACATCCTCGACGACTACACCCCGCTGCGCCAAATCACACCCGAGGCGCTCGAGCAGGAATCGATTCTCTTCCCCGTTAAAAAGACCTGGATGTACATTCAGGCCGATCCGATGGGCGGCGGTGCGAAATCCTCCCAAGGCGACTCCTTCTACAACGGAGACAATCCTCCTTTCGGCGCGGTGTTCACTTACTACCTGAAGGACTCCCTGACCACCCGGCATGACCAGCGTATCAAGGCGGAGAAGGCCCTGCAGAAAGAGGGTAAGCCGGTTTATTACCCGAGCTGGGAAGACCTCAAGCTCGAGGACCGCGAGGAGCAGCCGTTAATCGTTCTGACCGTGACCGATGAGGCTGGAAACGTTGTGCGGCGGCTCACGGGTCCCGCGTTCGCCGGCTTTCATCGCGTCGCCTGGGATCTCCGCTATCCCTCGACCATCCCCACCAAGCTGACTAAATCCCTGATCTACTGGTATCCCGACCCGGATGGGCCGATGGTGGTTCCCGGCAAGTACACCGTGAGCATTGCGAAATATGCCGACGGTGTCTTCACGCCGTTGTCGGAGCCCCAGACATTCGAAACCGAACCTCTAGGCCTGGCGACGTTACCCGCCGAGGACAAGGCGGGGCTGCTTGCCTTCCAGCACCAAACCGGCGAGCTGATGCGTGCCGTCATGGGTGCAAATGCGGTTATCAACGACACGAAGAACCGGATCGAGTTCATCAAGAAGGCGTTGTTGGACACGCCGAATGCCGATCCCGCACTGGCCGCAGAGTTGCGCGCACTCGAACTCAAACTGTTGGACATCGCCGAGGTGATCACCGGCGATCCTACGAAACCGAACCGCGCCGAGCCGGCTCCACCGGCCATTCTGGCCCGCGTCCAGCAGATAGTCTACGGACATTGGGCCTGCACCTCGGCGCCCACCACAACGCACCGTCACAACTACGAGATCGCCTCGCAGCAATTCGGCGAAATCATCGGCCGGCTACGGAACTTGATCGAGGTCGAATTCGAGCAATTCGAGGCGAAACTGGAAGCGGCCGGCGCTCCCTGGACACCGGGGCGCAAGATTCCGGATTGGCCGCCGAAATAAAGGAAAATTATCCAGCACTGCTCAGCTTTTGGGGCAGGTTTAGCCACCTGCCCCACTTTTTTATCCGCTGAGTAATGATGATTTCGTTGCTGTTGAGACCGGCATTGCAAAAGACCCGGCAAGCAAAACAGAAGCCGCCCGCGATTGCGAGCGGCTTTTCATTCCTCAAACGGCGGTGCGATCTCGCCTCAGCGCTGCATAGGTGTGAACTTGACCTTCAGCATCAGTTTCACCGGAAGCCCCTTACCCGGAGCGACGAGGAAATTCGTCACCACAAAAGGAATCTCGACATTCCTCTCCGCAGAAATTTCACCGCTTGCGGCCCGCAACATCAGCACGATTGTGCTCTCGGCTTCGAGTGTAATCCTCCCGGGAATGCTGATATCTTCGACAGGATTCGCCAACTCCAGGTATAGCGGCACTTCGCAAGAGTTGCGGATCATCACCTGATTTCTCATCCTTCCCTGAAGTTCCACTTCCGTGGTCAACACCTCGACCGAGGCATCGTAAATCGGCCTGAGGTACTGCTCCTCGCCAATCAGCTTGTCCTGCGTGTAGATGGCGGTCCGGCGTTGCTTCAGAGCTTCTTTGATTGCGTCGAGCGAGCGCTCGGTGGCGAAGACCAGCGTCGCCGGCCTGTGCTCCCCCGCGGCGGGGTCGTAGTCCACGTCGATTGGATCGTGCACATCGGAATTACCGAAGATCGTCAGCTTCTTCTCGATGCTCCACTTGTGCGCCTCGGGATAGTAGGTGTTGCCGTTGACAACCTCTATTCCATGCAGCCAGCCGGCTTCATACAGCTCGGAATGAATCGGATACCAGGTCTCGTCGTTGTCAGGCCAGCCGGGATGATTCCAGAGGACGAAGGCGCCCTGGTCTATAGCCGCCTTCACGGCCTCCTTGAAATCATCCTGCTCGAGCAACGCGGCGTCATCGAGGAAGAGCGCGTTGAAGTGGCCGGGAGGCTTCTGCCTGGTGATCTCCGCGCCCTTGATTATCAGCAGGCCGAGCGCATCGGCTGCGGGAGCGGCTATCTCGTACGGCCGGTTGTGTTTCGTCGGGATATCCTCGCTGTGGGGTTGATACTCGATGTGGTCGGTAATCGAAAACACATCCAGACCGTCGCGCCATGCCTCCTGCACTCTCACCATCGGCCAGACATAACCGTCGGAGAAAACCGTGTGCATGTGGAAATCGCACATCAACGTCAGGTAACCCGGTATATCGGGTATTCCTATCTCTCGCCGGGGTTCGACCTGGCCGGAGGCGCAAACGGCCAGAAACGTGACCAGAACAAGGCTTAGGAGAGCCAAACGAAGATGGCGTTTCCTTTCAGTGAGAAACCTCATAATCGATCCTCCTTGCGAAATTTTGCGCATTAGACAGCGACAAATTGATAATCGTTATCGAGCAGTCGCAACCCTACAGATTTTCTTTTATGTGTAAAATACTTTACATTACGCTCGGGCGATGTAACGGAGAAGACGCTTTTCAAACTCAAGTGAATCATTCACAAGGCCGAAACAAACGCCGTCCGATGCTGTATTGTCGGTACCCCCCTGCCCGTACTATTCCATAATAAGATAAACATCCGCCTATCAACAAGTTAATTAAGCGCCCTGATGCATTTTCGTTTGATCTTCGTCTTCGTTTGGGCGAGCTGAAGGCGGAAGCACAAGACGGACAACGAGGTTGGATATCAGATCACGGCTTGATTCCGTTGTAGCCTGCAATATCCGATGGGTTCGTGTTTGGCAGCGTTGATTATTGGGTTTTCTGTTCAATCCTAGACGGCACCAGGGCTGGCAAGCGGGTGCACAGCTCTACAGACAGAAATACCTTATAACCTATGCACGTAATATGACTTATGAGCTATAGTATGGTTAATTATGCCTCCCTGGCAGGATCAAAGCCTAAGAAGGCAGTGAAAAGGGCAGGAATAACAAGGAATTAGGGATGTCGTTAAAAATATCCGTCATCTTAACCGTATTGATTACAGTCGTCGCTGTAGGACTCGCCGCAGGTCAGGTCGAATCGGAAGCGGAGGTTTTGGACCTAGCGAGATTGGTCAGAGAGGCTCTTGCTAACAATCCTGACATCGTTGCCATGCAGCACAGGCTCGAAGCTCTGCGCCACCGCGTCAAACCCGCTGAGGCCCTGCCTGATCCCGCCGCCGGCTTCGCGCTGATGAGTTATCCGGTCGGCACCAATCCGTTTGACATCGGCCGCTTCCCGATGACCCAGACCCAGATATCGTTATCGCAGAAATTCCCCGCCCCGGGTGTCAGGCGCCTGCGCGGTGAGCTGGCTCGACAGGACATCGGTATCGCCGCGGAACAGCTTTCGGGTAAGGAAGTCGCGATCGCTGCAGAAATCGGCCGGATCTACTTCGATCTATACATCAACAGCCGTCATCTGAAGACTTTTCGTGCTACAGCTGACGAATTCAACAGGATCATCGAGACCGCCGAGAGCCGTTACGAGGCCGGCAGCGTCAGACTGCGCGATGTGCTCAAGGCACGCCTGGCCCTCAGCCGCCTGGAGACGATGATTGAAGCATTCGAGCAGCAGTTTCATACCTTGAAGGCGGAACTAAATGTCATTTTGAATCGTGATCCCGGTGCGGAACTCGCCGGGCCGCCCGCTGAGCTCCTTCTCACTCCCGTTTCGATGGATTTCACCGCGGCAATGAACGAGGCCGTCTCCAATAATCCAGCGCTGCTGGCCGCAACCGCCGAAATCGACAAGCGCGCGACCGGCATCCAGCTTGCCCTGAAAGCATTGCAGCCCGATTACGGTCTCAACTTTGCCTACGGCATACGCGACGGTGTGGCCGATCTGTGGACGGCGGGTATCACAGTCAATCTGCCTCTCTGGCGCGGCAGCAAGCAACGGGAATACGTAGCGGAGACTGAAGCTGAAAGCCGTCTGGCAACGGCAGCCTATCTAGTTGAAAAGAACCGTGTTGCTCTCGCGATCCGTAAGGCTCTCGATGAAATAGAGCGAGCCGACGCGCAGATAAAACTCTACCGGGAATCGAACATACCGCTGGCACGCATGGCGCTCGAGGCGACGGCTACGGCGTACCGCACCAACAGGGCTGAGCTCGATGATCTGCTCGACGACCGCATTGTGCTGCTCAACCTCGAGCTCGAGTTGGAGCAGACGATTGCCGAGCGTGAGAAAAGCATCATCGGCCTATACCAGGCATTGGGTAAAGTAATTGGAACGCCAACCGAAAAGGACTCACCTGCCTTCGAGGATAAAGTCGCTCGCGCCGCTTTTGCGGACGACGGAGTTATAGACAATGAGTAATGATAATAGCGATCTGGAGAATACGACTTTGCACGAGGAAAGCCGCGGGGTGCCGCCCAGGGCTCCGGGATTTGTCTGGGTGTTGCTCGCCGGAATTCTGATCATCGGCGCTTTGCTTGTCGGCGTGTTCGCCGGGCCGTCGCTGAAGGAACTCGCCGCTGAATTCCTTACGCAAAAAACGGAAAGCACCGCGAAATCCGACGAGCACGCCGGGCATGACCACGGCACACAGGCGGCCAACGCCGCCGGGGAGCAAGAGCTCTACACCTGCCCGATGCATCCATGGATTGTGGAAAGTGAACCGGGCCAGTGCCCGATTTGTTCGATGGACCTGATCCCGATCGAACCGGAGAAATTCGGCAGCGAGATCGCCATCGATCCCGTCGTGCTGCAGAACATCGGAGTCCGTCTCGAGCAGGTTACTTCCGCTCCCCTGCAGATGAGCATCCGCACCGTCGGCAATGTCGCCTACGACGAAACGCGCATCGTCGACGTCAACCTCAAGGTCGACGGCTGGGTGGAGAAGATATTCGTCGACTCCACCGGCGCGCAGGTCAAGCGGGGCCAGCCGTTGTTCGAGCTCTACTCGCCCGATCTCTACGCCACGCAGGAGGAGTATCTGCTGCTGTGGAAGAACCGCGACAAGGAAGGGAACGAATCCCTGCTCGAGTCGGCGCGGACGCGCCTCGCTCTTTATGATGTCAGCAAAGAGCAGATCAAGGAACTGGAGCGCGCCGGCGCCGCCCGCAGGACGTTGACAATCACCGCTCCCTCGGCGGGTATCGTTCTGCAGAAAAGCGTCAACCAGGGGATGCGTGTCACACCGGGGCTTACCGTTTACAAGATCGCCGATCTCAGCAAAGTCTGGGTCTTGGCATCGCTTTACGAGTACCAGTTACCCTATGTTTCCGTCGGCCAGGCGGCAGCCATCGAGCTGCCTTACCTTCCCGGCGAGGCCCTTCGCGGCCGCATCAGCTTTGTCTACCCCTATCTCGATGAGCGCTCGCGCGAGGTGCGCGTGCGCCTCGAATTCGATAACCGCAAAGGCCTGCTGAAGCCGGGGATGTTCGCCGACGTATCGATCGGGCAGCCGGAGTCCGTAGATGCGATCCTGGTTCCGCGGGAAGCGGTGATCGACACAGGTGAGCGCAAGGTGGCCATCGTCAGCCTGGGAGAAGGGCGGTTCGAATCGCGCACTGTCGAGACCGGCCGCAAGGCCGATGGCGGCATGATCGAGATACGCTCGGGTTTGGAGCCTGGCGAGAAGGTGGTAGTCAGTGGTCAGTTCCTGCTCGACTCCGAGAGCCGGATGAGGGAATCGCTGGCCAAACTGATGCAAGGCAAACCGACCGGCGAGAAGCCCAAGCAGGAGCAGATGCTGCTCGCTGAAAATCAACCCCGGCTACCCGAGGCCGCCGAGGCTTCGCTTGCCCGTGTGCTCGACGATTACCTCGCCGTCCAGGATTTGCTCTACAACGACAACCTCAACGGCGTCTCGGCCAAGGCCGCATCAATGAAGAGCGCCTTCGATGCCGCCGTTTCAGAGGAAATCCCGTCTCAACCGCACTTCTGGCATCAGCGACCGGAGATCGGCATTCTCGTTGAGAAAATGCAGGAACTCGCAACGGCCGAGGAACTCGATGCCGCGCGGACGGCGTTCGGCTTCGTCGGTAAATCGCTGGACGACCTGCTCAAGGCCACGGGCCTGCCAAAGAAATACGAGGGCAAGCTCAAGGGCTGGCGCTGCGGAATGTACGCTCCGGCTCCCGAGAAAGGGATCTGGCTGCAGGCCGGCAACGAGGCGCACAACCCCTTCTACGGCGCAAACAGTGGCATGAAGAGCTGCCATTCCGCCAACTGGGATTTCGCGACGGTTTTGGGGAAATAGAGTAGATGATCGCCCGCCTGATAACCTGGTCCGCGGAAAACCGCATACTGGTGCTGCTGCTCGCCGTCGCCCTCGTCGGAGCGGGAATCTGGGCAGTCCTCAACATCAGCGTCGACGCCATCCCCGACCTCTCCGACGTGCAGGTGATCATCCGCACCGATTATTCCGGCCAGGCACCGCAGATCGTCGAGGACCAGGTCACCTACCCGCTGACGACCGCGATGCTGAGCGTGCCGTACGCGCGCTCAATCCGCGGCTACAGCATGTTCGGCACCAGCTTCGTCTACATCATCTTCGAGGACGGCACCGATATCTACTGGGCGCGCAGCCGCGTGCTGGAGCAGCTCAGCGTTATCTCCTCGCGGTTGCCGCAGGGTGTCAGCCCGGAGCTCGGCCCCGACGCGACCGGCGTCGGCTGGATCTACCAGTACATGCTGGTCACGGGCCCTTACTGCCCCGAGCACCCCGGCGGTCTTTGGCACGATCCCGAAACCGACGCCTGGTACCAGGAATCCGGCGAGGCGCCGGATGATCCGAAAGTGCGGGAGCGGCTTGTTCATCACCGCATACTTACCAGCGGAATCTCCCGTTTCCATGACCCGCAGTCCGATCAATTCTATTTCTCCCGCGAGATGGCTCCCCCGGAAGCACAAGACAGGCTGCGCGAAATCGAGCTGGTGAAAGGCTACGACCGCTGCCCGCTCGATGGCTCGCCACTCGTGCAGCCCGACATCGATCTCGCCGAGCTGCGCAGCATTCAGGACTGGTATCTCAACTACGAGTTGAGCGCCGTAGACGGCGTGAGCGAAGTGGCGCCCGTGGGCGGCTTCGTCAAGCAGTACCAGATCACGGTGGATCCAGTGAGGCTGCGCGCTTACGGGCTACCATTGCAGGAGGTGAAGCGCCGCATACAGCGCTCCAACCTCGACGTCGGCGGCAGGCTGCTGGAGATCAGCGAGACCGAGTACATGGTGCGCGGAGTCGGCTATCTCGGCACCCTGACCGACGCCGAGTTGGAGGAGGCGCGGGCGCGCGCCGTCGACCTGGAGCGAATGCGCAGCGAGGCCGTGCTCGAGGACCTGCGGAGAACATCACTGGGCGCGACGGCACAGGGCACGCCGATTTACCTGAGCGATGTGGCGAACGTGAGTACAGGCCCGGAGATCCGCCGCGGCATCGCAGAATGGAACGGCGAGGGCGAGAGCGTCGGCGGGATCATCGTGATGCGCTTCGGAGAAAACGCCCGCACGACGATCGGCAGCGTGCGCGAGAGGCTGGACGAGCTGGAACGGGGGCTGCCGCCCGGCGTCGACATCGTCACCGCCTACGACCGCAGCGACCTGATCGACCGCGCGATTGAAACACTCACCAAAGCGCTGACCGAGGAAATGCTGATCGTCGCCCTGGTGACTATCCTGTTCCTGATCCACGCCCGCAGTGCTCTGGTGGCCATAGTCGTGCTGCCCTCGGGGGTTCTCGGCAGCCTGCTGATCATGCACCTGCTCGGCCTCAACGCCAACATCATGAGCCTCGGCGGGATTGCCATCGCCATCGGTGTGATGGTCGACTCGTCGATCATCATGGTGGAGAACGCCCACGATCATTTGCAACGCGAAAAGAAGCGCGTCAAGGACGGGGGCAATCCGCGTTCGCACGCGAGAGTGATTGCCGAGGCGGCGGTGGAAGTCGGACCGACGCTCTTTTTCAGCCTGCTGATCATCACCGTCTCCTTCCTGCCGGTATTCGCGCTGGGAGAGCAGGCGGGGCGCCTGTTCAAGCCGTTGGCTTTCACCAAGACCTTTGCGATTGGCGTCGCCGCGATCCTGGCGATTACCCTCATCCCGGCGTTGATGTTCTATTTCATCCGCGAAAGGATGCTGCCCCGGCGTTGGACCCTGGCCGCAAGGCTGGCTGTCTACGGCTCGTTGATTATTCTGCCGGCTGTGATCCTGGCAATTGTTCCGCTGCCTACGTTCAACGATGTTCGCTGGTGGCTCGTCGGCGGCTGGCTGCTCCTCAGTGCAATCGTGATATTGCCGCAGAAGATACTCGGAGAGGAGCGCAATCCGCTCTCGATTCTGCTTGAGAAGATCTACAATCCCTTCTTCATCTTTGCGATGCAGTACCGCTGGTTGATCATCATCGGTTCGATCGCTTTCGTGCTGGTGACGCTCCTGCCGCTCTCGCAGCTTGGCAGCGAATTCATGCCGCCGTTGGAAGAGGGCGACCTGCTCTACATGCCGTCGACCGATCCCGGCCTCAGCATCACCAAGGCGCGTGAGCTGCTGCAGCAGACCGACAGGCTGATCAGGCAGTTCCCCGAGGTGGTCAGCGTGATGGGCAAGATCGGCCGTGCCGACACGGCCACCGACCCCGCGCCTTTGACGATGATCGAGACGACGATTCAACTCCAGCGCGACAAGTCGAAGTGGCGGCAGGTGCCCGTCGAAGGCTTCTTGGGCTTCGGCGGCGGCATGCGCCCGATCACAACCAAGGAACTGACCGACGGCTACAACATGCCCAACGACAGCCACGAGCCGGGCATCAACGACGTCCTTCGTATCCCCGGCCTCACCGGGGCTCTGACGCGCGGCTCGATGCCGATCAAGACGCGTATCGACATGCTCTCCACCGGCATCAAGAGCGCCGTGGGGATCAAGATCCTCGGGCCCAACCTCGAGACTCTCGCTCAGCTGAGTGAGAGTGTCGTGCAGGTGTTCAAGACCGATGAGCGCGTAAGGCCCTTCACGGCCTCGGTGACGGCGGACAGGAGCGGCGGCGGCAACTACGTCGACATCGTCGTCGACCGCGATCGCATCGCG
>DATKUA010000170.1:0-28049 GCA_035530855.1 Acidobacteriota bacterium
TGTCGGGCCAGATGCCGTCGCCCTCTTGCGCGGCGACCTGTGCGGGAAGCAAAAGAAATCCAAGGGCGAAAACAAGAGATCCCAAGCCTTTGTGCATGACCGCCTCCTATTAACACGCATGTTCGGCGCAGACTTGCCGGAGAAAAAATTTGAATAAATTATAACACAGTGGTTGCGCGGTGTTAATGCGGGCGCGGCGCCGTACAAAGCAAGGCACCCGATTTGGGTGCCTTTGCTGTAAGTTCTCTGGTTCTTTAGTTGATCAAATCACCAGGCAATGCCGTAGTCCTCGCCGTGGTTGCTCGAGCCGCCCCAGAAGGAGCCGTGCTCCCAGTCGAAGAAGATGGCGTTGATCGGGCCTGAGTTGTGGCTGGTGAAGCGAAGTTCGTAACCCATCTCGCGCAGAGCGGCGCGGACCCAGGGCGGGATGCCGTCTTGCAGCATCAGGCGCCCGGGGAAGCACTCGTGGGCACCGAAGGAGTCGCGCATCTGGTAGCTGGTGATGTTGGCCGCTTCGCAGGCCTGCTGCACATTCATATCGAACTCGACGACGTTGAGGAAGAATTGCAACAGGTTCTGGTCCTGCGTGTCGCCGCCCTGCACCGCGAACGAGAGGTACGGCTTGCCGTCCTTGATCGCCATGCCGGGAGTGAGTGTGGCGCGCGGGCGCTTGCCCGGCTCAACCACGTTGTACGGATTCTGGTCGGCGTGTAGCACGAAGCTCTGCATCCGCTGGCTCATGCCGACGCCGGTGCACCCGGCGATGCAGGCCGGAACCCAGCCACCGCTCGGGGTGACCGAGACGATCCAGCCTTCCTTGTCGGCGGCCTGGATCGAAGTGGTGCCGGCGTAGAAGCTCTCCTCGTGCGGTGGGCCGTCGTAGTTGAGCGCGGTCTCCTCCTGAGGATCGCTGTGCCACTTCTTAATCAGCTCGAGGTATGGATTCTCGCCGCCCTGGAACGGGTAGGGATCGCCCGGCTGGGCCTCGGGATTGTTCTTCCCCCAGTCGATCAGCTTGATCCGCTCATTGGCGTATTCCTTCGACAGCAGGCCCTTGATCGGCTCATCCGGCGGGAAGTAGGGATCGCCGTAGTAGAAATCGCGGTCGGCGTAGGCAAGGTTCATCACCTGGTAGAGAGTGTGGATGTAACGCGCGCTGTTGTAGCCCATTGCCTGCAGGTCGAGGTTCTCGAGCATGTTGAGCGCCTGCAGCATCACCGGCCCCTGCACCCAGCAGGTGAGCTTGTAGACCTCGATCCCCTTGTAGGTGGTTTTCGCCGGCTCTTCGAGATAGACCTGCCAGTTGGCGAGATCCTCCAGCGTGATCAGGCCGCCCTGCTCCCGGCAGCCGCGCACGAACTCCTCGGCGATGTCGCCCTTGTAGAAGCGGTCGTAGGCGGCATAGATCGCCTCCTTACGGTTCTTACCCGTGGCAAGCGCCTGCTGCTCGGCCTCGACCAGCTTCTTCAGCGTATCCAACAGGTCGAGCTGGCGGAAAATCTCTCCGGCGTAGGGCGCCTCGCGCTCTTCGCCAAGGTGAGGCAGGAAAACGGCCTTTGAGTAAGGCCATTCTTTGATCTGCCTCTTCTGGCGCTCGATGCCGTTCGCCGCCTGGGCCTCGATCGGATAGCCCTCGGCCATTTGCATCGCGGGGTCCAGCACGTCCTTGAGGCTGAGCGTGCCGAACTCGGCGAGCATCGTCATCAGCCCACCCGGAGTCCCCGGCGTGACTGCGGCGAGCGGGCCGTATGCCGGTGGGAAGTCCATTCCCTTCTCAGTGAAGAATTTGGGCGTGGCTCCGGTTGGCGCGACGCCCAGGGCGTTGATGCCGATCAACTTGCGCGTATTCGGATTGTAGATCAGCGCCTGCGTCTCACCACCCCAGCTGAGCACATCCCACATCGTGCAGGTGGCCGCCAGCATCGCGCAGGTGGCGTCGACCGCGTTGCCCCCCTTCTGGAAGATCATCGCCCCGGCCGTGGCAGCCAGGGGCTTGCCGGTTATGGCGACCCAATGCCTCCCGTGCAGCACGGGCTTTTCAGTCCGCTGAGCGTTCGCTGATACCGGGATTGCCAGGATAATCGCGAGCGCGGCAATGCAACCGGATAACGTGAATAGTCCCTTATTTGAAAACATATCCCCTCCTCAGGCTAGGGGACAATTCTATCCAACTGGAGCCGAGCTTCCAAGGTTTATTGGCTGAGAGTGGTATTTATACCGGCCCGCCTGTGTGGGCGGCATTATTTGAGGGTGAAATAGAAAGTGGCGCCCAGATCTACGAGACCATGGAAAGGCCGTAGTCGTGGGATGGAGATTATTTGTTTCTGTTTCAGCCGGCGTCTTCGAAATATCGCTCTACCCAGCTCGATATCACTCCGGCTACGAATGCCGAGTCGGCCTTGTTTGATAGCAGGTGATCGGCGCCGTCCAGCGAGACTAAGGATTTGGGATGGGCGGCTAATTTAAAGATTCTCACGGCGTGTTCGATGTCAACAGTTTTATCGGCCGGAGAATGGAAGATCATCAGGGGCAGATGCAGCTTTTTGATCGTCTGCTCCATGCGCGTTCGCTCCAGGTCCTCGAAGAATCCCTTCTTTAGACGAAAGCTTCTTCCGGCGATCTTCACTTTTACCGTGCCTTCGGCGTCGATGTCTTCCGCCCTTGACGCAAGCAGTTTACTCAGGTGGGAAAGCTCGGAGGGTGCTGCGATGGTCACCAGCGCACGGGCGGATTCAACGCGGCTTGCGGCCTGCAGCACCGCGGCGCCGCCCAGCGAGTGGCCGATCAGGATTCTGGGAGCCTCGTAACTTTCCTCGAGGAAGCTGGCTGCGCTGACCAGGTCGCCGACGTTTGAAGAGAAGTTCGTTTCTGCGAAGTCCCCTTCGCTGTCGCCGAGCCCCGTGAAATCAAAGGTCAGGGTGCCAATGCCGTTTTTCGCCAGGGTTTTGCTGATATTTCGTGGCGCGCGATAGTTTTTGCTGCAGGTGAAACAGTGGGCGAAGAGTGCGAAAGTACGGGGCGCGCCCTTTTCCGGCAGGTCGATCAGGCCGTAGAGAGCGTCGCCGGATTTGTTTGCAAAATGGATTTTTCCCGTTGCCATTCTGCTTCCTTTAAGGATTATGTGCGAATCGTATCAAGTTCTAGCCGGATTACAAGCGTGCAGTGGGCGCGGGAATCGCTGCCGCTTGATTCTGGTAATAATATGTATTACCATGTTTGAAAATGCACCGCAGGATAGTGATATGGCGGGTAAAAGGAAGCAGGAGATTATTACATTCAAGGTTGACGCAAAGCTCGCCGAAGAGATGCGCGTTATCCACAATCGCTCCGAATTCATCCGCAACGCCATTCTGGCGGCGTTAGAGAAAGTATGTCCCCTGTGCGGCGGGACGGGGATCCTCACTCCCGACCAGAAGCAGCATTGGGAGAATTTCTCGGAGAATCATACGATCGAGGAATGTGGTGATTGCCACGCCGTGCACCTGGTGTGCGATGCCGGTGGTGAGAGGAATTGATGACGATCAGATCCGACCTTCTTAGTGCGGTGGCAAGCGCGGGTATGATCCTTCCGTGTTTGGTGTGTCTGCTGCTGGTTTTCTCGTGCTGCTCGACACCTGACGACGAGGCAGAAAAATCCACTGCTCGTATGTTGGTGTTTGTCAGCATCCCGCCGCAGGCCTTCATTGCGGAGCGGATCGGAGGGGGTCTCGTCGAGGTCGAAGTACTGGTGAAGCCGGGTCAGGAACCGCACACTTTTGAGCCGTTGCCCAGGCAGATGACAGATCTTGCCAGGGCGAAGCTCTATTTCAAGGCCGGGATGCCGTTCGAGCAGCGGCTGGTGGAGAAGATAGCGGCAGGCTTTGGTGAACTAAAGATCGTCGATTCTTTTCTGGGCGCTGAGACCGCCGTATTGCACTCGCAGGCGGCAGATGACCATGAAGAGCACGATCCCCACGTCTGGCTTGCTCCGTCGGTGGTCCGGGTTATGGCCGGAAACACGGCGGAAGCGCTCTCCGAGGCCGATCCAGGCAATACTAATGTTTACCAAGCTAACCTTGCCGGTTTCCTTGCTGAACTGGAAGAGGTCGATTCAAGGATAAGTTATAAACTTGCTCGTTATCTGGGGGGGGCGTTTTATGTTCTGCACCCGGCATATGGCCACTTCGCCGAGGAATACGGTCTGCGTCAGGTTGCATTGGAGGCAGAGGGTAAGCTGCCCTCGCCTCAACGATTGGTCTCTCTAATCGAGCAAGCAAGGCGGGACGGAGTGCTCACGGTGTTCGTCCAACCCCAGTTCGATCGCAAAAGTGCTGAGGCGCTGGCAAATGCAATCGGGGCGGAGGTTGTGGTGCTCGATCCTTTGGCGCGAGACCTGTTTGCGAATCTGGAAAGAATTGCCGAAGCTTTAGCATCGTCCTTTAGCGCTCAGAGAAACGGAATCAGGTGAAATGCGGAACGCAATAGACAACGCTGCGAGCGATCAGGTCGGGAGTGACAATGCGGTGGTCGAATTGCGGGATGTTTCTTTCTCGTACAACCACGAACCGGTGATCGCCGGGGCTGACTTCAGAGTTTTAAGGAGTGAAGCGGTTTGCATGGTAGGGCCGAACGGCGGCGGGAAGACGACGCTTTTCAAGCTGATCCTCGGTTTCGTTCGTCCTGACTCCGGAGATGTCCGCGTTTTCGGTCAGCTTCCGAAATACGCCCGCAAGCGAATTGGTTACGTTCCGCAAAACATCAGCTTCGATCCGCAGTTTCCCATCACCGTTCTCGAGATTGCGCTGATGGGATGCCTCGGCGGGCGCTTCCTCGGTCCTCATTCGCCGCGAGACAAGAGCGCCGCGCTCGCCGCACTCGAACAGATGAAGCTTGCGGATCTGGCGCAACGGCAGTTCGCCGAGCTGTCGGTCGGCCAGCGTCAGCGTGTATTGATCGCCCGTGCTCTCAGCGCCGAACCGGAATTGTTGCTGCTCGACGAGCCGACCGCCAATGTCGACAGCGCGGTGGAAGCCAAGATTTACAACGTTCTGGACGAGCTGCGGTCGAGCATGACTGTCATGATGATCTCGCACGATCTCGCCTTTGTCTCCAGCATTTTCGACAGGGTGATATGTGTCCACCAAACAGTGGCCATCCACCCCACTGACGAATTCACCGACGAGAAGCTCAAGCGGTTGTACGGTGAAGATTTCCGCCTGGTTCGCCATGATCTGGGCGGGCACGGCCTGAGGGCCGGCGGGGGCGGAGATCATGATTGAGTTCTTCCAGGCGCTCGGGAATCCGGACATTCCCTTCCTGCGGTATGCGCTCGTCGCGGGTCTGCTGGCGAGCGTCGCGTTTGGGATTGTCGGCACATATGTGGTGGTGAGGAGGATCAGCTACATCGCCGGCGCGATTTCCCACAGCGTCCTCGGAGGTATCGGCCTCGGCCTGCTGTTGCAGAAGAAGGCCGGATTGACATGGTTTCATCCGATGCTCGGCGCCGTAGCCGCTGCGGTGCTTTCCGCCCTCGTAATCGGTGTCGTAAGCCTCTACGCCCGGCAGCGTGAGGACACCGTAATCGGCGCAATTTGGGTTGTCGGCATGGCCGCGGGATTGCTTTTCCTGGCAATGGTGCCCGGCTATACCGACCCGATGAGTTACCTCTTTGGCAACATTCTGTTGATCACCGGGAGCGACATCTGGCTGGTGGCCGCGCTTGACGCTCTGGTGGTGGCGCTCGGAATACTCTTTTACAGCCAGCTCACGGCGGTCTGCTTCGACGAGGAATTTTCGCGCGCTCGCGGGATGAGAGTTGATCTCTATTACTTTTTATTACTTGTTTTGACGGCTCTCACCGTCGTCCTGCTGGTCAGTGTCGTTGGCATCGTCCTGGTGGTCGCGCTTTTGACTCTGCCGGCCGCGGCTGCAGGCCAGTTCTCCGGCCGCATGTGGCAGATGATGCTTTTCGCAAGCCTATTCTGCATGCTTTTCATCACTTCCGGTCTCGGAGTAAGTTACGCGCTCAGCCTTCCGACCGGGCCCACGATTGTGATGATTGCGGCGGCTGTGTATCTAGTCGTTGCTTTGGGGAGGGGATGGAGGAGGCGCGGTAAGGCTTGATGCCGCTGCGAGATGATCGACCCAGAGTGAAAAAGAAGCTGGCGCCGGCACCCGGCCGGCTCTCGGCCCAGATCCTCCCCCCGTGACGGTGGATTATCCTTTGCGCCGTAGCCAGGCCGATACCGGAACCCTGGAAGTCCCGGGTGTCGTGCAAGCGTTGGAATGGAACGAATAACTTGCCGGCAAGCGAAGGATCGAAGCCCACTCCGTTGTCCCGCACGAAATATGAGCGTCCGATTTCCGTGTCTATCGCACCGAACTCCACCCTCGGTTTCTCTTCCTTGCTGGTGTATTTCCAGGCGTTGGACAGGATGTTCTTCAGCATTACATGCAACAGGCGCGGATCTCCCTCGCAGCTAAGGCCCTCTTCTGCGCTGAAATCTACTTTGCTGTTCGGGTGATCATTGCGCAGATCTTCGGCGATACTCTTGACCATTGCGCTGAGATCCACTCTCACGCGCCTGATCTCGGCGCGGGATACTTGGGATAGGTTGAGCAGGGCCTCTACCAGCAGGCTCATCTCCTTGCTGTTCTGGTCTATTTTACTCAGGAAATCGGTGCTCTCTATGGAGAGCGTATCGCCGTGTTCAGTGATGAGCAGATTAATCCAGTTGCTGATCCGCCTCAGGGGGGCTTGCAGGTCATGGCTGACGGTGTAGGCAAACGTTTCCAGTTCCTTGTTGGTGGCATCGAGCAGGCGTGCCTGGCTCTCTAGTTTCTCATAAGAGTGCTTGAGATCTTCCTCGGCCTGTTTGTGTTCCGTTATGTCGCGGATGATTACCATCGCCTCGTTGTCACCACACCGCACAATGCGAGCCTCGAATCCATGGTAGTCGCCTTCGATTTGGGTCTCGTATTCGAAGGTCTGAGTCTCCCCGGTTTCCATGGCGGCCTCTAAGTTGCGCATCGTCTTCTCAGCAAGTTCGGGTGCAAGCATATCCCTCACGCTGCGCCCTAAAAATTCCGCAGGCGACATCATCAGCTGTGAAACCTTGCCGGCGTGGTACTCAAGAAACTCTCCGTCTCTGCTCAGACGGAAAATCAGATCGGGTAAGGTCTCCAGCAAAGCCTTGTGGCGCTCCTCGCTGGCTCTGAGCGCTTCCTCAGCCTCCTTGCGCTGCGTGATATCGATAAGCGTGCCTTGAAGAATGCCGCCGGGAAGCAGCATGGCGTTCTCGAGCACCCAGATTTCACGGCCGTCCTTGCGGCGAAGGCGGTATTCTTCGTTGGTTATCTCCCCGCGCCCTTCAAGGGCGCCGATGAATTCCTCCCGCTCAGAGGCGCAGAAGTAAAATTCGGGAGTGGATTGCCTGAGTATTTCTTCCCGCGAGTTGTAACCCAAGATCCAGGCAAAGGCATTGTTGCACTCGAGCACTATTCCTTCGGCGGTCGTCCTGTACACTCCGGCAATATTCTTTTCAAACAACGTTCTGTAACTTTTTTCGGATTCGGTCAGTGCATTTTCAGATTCTTTCCGCTCGGTGATATCACGACCGAGACAATGAACCCCCAACACAACTTCACCATCGAACATGGGTGTGCAGACCACCTCGAGGAACCGGTAATCGCCGCTTTTGCTATAGACCCGCAAATCGATTGGTGGGAGTTTTTCGCCTAGGAGGCAGGATTCAAAACACTTGTCGGCAACCGGAAGATCGCCGGGGTGAATCAAGGGCGCGAAACCTTTGCCGATCCACTCTTTGGCCGGCCAGCCGAGGATCGACTCGAAAGCGGAGTTAATAGAGGCGAACTTGCCGTAGGGATTGATGGTGAGGATGATGTCGCGGGCCAGTTCGACAAGCTCGCGGTAACGCCTTTCGCTTTTGCCGAGGGCATCCTCGACATGCCTTCGCTGCGTGAGTTCCCTTGCGATCCCGAACAATCCCGTGATCTTGCCGGACATGTCCCGAAGCGGTGCTTTTATAATGTGGAATGTTCTCAGGATGCCTCGGACGGGCTTCGCATGTTCATCTTCTATTACTTCGCCTTGAAGCACACGTGCGTCGATATCCCTGATACGCGCTCCAGCTTCGGCCCCGAACAACTCCTCGTCGGTCTTGCCGACCAACTCGAACTCCCGGAATCCCAAGAGCTTCGACATCGCCGGATTGACCTGCAAATAACGCAGATCGAGGTCTTTAATGAAGATGGGATCTTCAGCCGTCTCGAGCACAGCACGATATCGTTCGTGGCTATCTCTAAGTACTCTCTCGGCTTCCTCTCTGTTTCTTGATCCCTCTCTTTCGCGAACCAGGCGTCTTATGCTGTAGACGAGACGGACGAAGCTCTCCCCGCCGCTCTCCTTCACCCAGTAGTCGTCGGCGCCAACTCGGAAAGCCTCGCCGGCGACTCTTTCGCTTCCCTTGCCTGTGAGGAAGATAAAGGGCGTTCTGATGCAGCGTTGTCTAATCTCTTTCAGCAGCTCCAGGCCGTCGGAATCGGGCAGGCGATAATCGCAGAGAATGCAGTCGATCTTGTTCTCGGCGATTTTCACCAAGGCTTCGCGCGCAGACTCGGACTCTATGAACTCCAGTTCGTCAGCTAACCTGGTCAACTGGAACCGAGCGAATTCTCTGTACTCCCGGCTGTCTTCGACAAGGAGGAGCCTGATCATTGTTGCGCCCTAGTCCGTCTGCTGGAAATATAGTGACACCGGCGGCAGATTTCCCGCTTTAATTTTTAATTATCGATGAAGGGGACTCTCAAGCAGACGTTCTCATCGGCCATTCTTTTACCACTTCAAACGTCCATTGTCCATCCGGTGTTTGCGATTTTCCCTCATTCTTGTTCATCCCCTGGTTTTGTCACCGGTTCAGCTGGTGATCGAACCGTTACCGCTGCGTTTAATGGGTCTGGAGATATTCGCGAGGCGGCTGCATTGCAGCTCTTGCCCGCTCCGTAGAGCTTGACCGGACTTTAGATAAAATCTAATCTGGTTACCTGGGAGTGGTTGTCGACTCAGCCTACTCTGCGAAACTGTGAGTTCTAAATTACACTCAATTTCGATTCAGTAGCTTAGGAGGAGAGAGCCCGTGAGAAAATCAGCGACGATATTTTTATCGGCTTTGCTGCTTTTAATCGTTCTTACCGCATCAGCCTCTGCAAACTGCACTAATGTCCTTGTCAGCAAGGGAGCCACAAAGGACGGTTCTGTTTTCATCACCTACTCCGCCGATTCCGGCGGCTATCACTCGATTCTGTTTTTCTTGCCCGCGGGTGACCACACGCCCGGCGAGCTGGTCGACGCCATTGGTTGGGAGGGTGAGGAGGTGCGCGGCCAGGTGAAGCAGGTCGCTCATACATTCGGCATCGTCGGTCTGATGAATGAGCACCAGGTGGCGATCGGCGAGACAACCACCGGCGGCCGCAGCGAGCTCCACAACGAGGAGGGCATGCTGGATTACGATGCGCTGATCATCCTTACCCTCCAGCGCGCGAAAACTGCTCGCGAGGCAATTACCGTCATGGATGAGCTGGTCAGGGAATACGGCTACGGCAGCGAAGGCGAGAGCTTCTCCATCTCCGACAAGAACGAGGTCTGGCTGATGGAGATCATCGGCAAGGGTCCGGGGATCAAGGGTGCCATCTGGGTTGCAGCGCGCGTGCCCGACGGCTGCATCTCCGTTCACGCCAACATGTCGCGCATCACCACTTTCCCGCTCGACGACCCAGAAAACTGGCTCTACTCACCCGACGTGATCAACTTCGCCGTCGAGAAGGGCTGGTACGATCCCTCATCCGGCAAGCCCTTCAGCTTCCGTGAAGCCTACCATCCGCTCAATCCGCGCAGCATGCGCGTCTGCGCCGCGCGCGTGTGGAGCGTCTACCGCCGCGCGGCACCCTCGCAGAGTTTTTCCGACGACTACCACCGCGGCGTGCAGGGCTCGGAGGACTACCCCCTTTTCATCAAGCCCGACGAGAAACTCTCCTTGCGCGACGTGATGTACCTGATGCGCGACCACTTCGAGGGCACTCCCTACGACATGACGCAGGGTATCGACGCCGGGCCGTTTGCCAGCCCCTATCGCTGGCGCGGCCTCACTTGGGAGGTCGACGGCGAGACCTACTGCTGGGAGCGCCCGATCTCCAGCCAGCAGGCCGGCTTCGTGATGGTAGCGCAGAGCCGCTCATGGCTGCCCGACCCGGTCGGCGGAGTCTACTGGTACACGCCTGACGATGCCTACACCACCGCTTTCACGCCGCTCTATTGCGGCATCACCGAGGTGCCGCGTTCGTTCACCGTCGGCAGCATTGAGCGCTTCTCGCTCGACTCCGCATGGTGGGCATGCAACTTCGTCTCCAACCTCGCTTACGACCGCTGGTCGCGCATCTTTCCCGACGTGCAGGCCGTGCGCGACAAGCTGGAGGGCTCCTTCCTGGCGATGATGCCTGTGGTCGACAAGACGGCCGCCGAGCTGGCGGCACAGGATTCGGAGTTGATGAAACAGTACCTGACCACCTACTCAGTGAGCACCGGCGAGCAGCTGATCGAGCGCTGGCGCGAGCTGGGCGCCGAGATCGTCACAAAGCACATCGACGGCTTCGTGGTCGATGAAGAGGGCCGCTCGCAGGGTGTCGGCTACCCCGTGGAGTGGCTGCGGCGCGTGATCAAGGAAAATCCCGAACAGTTCAGGATTCCCAAGTGGGAAGAGAAGTAAGGTTTATCAGAGGCGGATACGGGTCCGGCGCCCGGATAAAAGGGTGCCGGACCTTTTTCTTCGAAGAGCTGATTGTTCTCTGCTGCGGTTACGGAAGTCTTCGCTTACTTCTTCTCGAAGATGATGTTGTAGGCGCGGCCGGAATCGATGCGTAGATTGTTCACCTCTCCCGTTTCATCGCGTTGAAAGATCAGGCTGATGCCCGCTTCCGGGATGAAAAACTCGCCGCCGGCGCGGTAGGCCAGCGGGTTTTCCGGGGCGTTCCTGGTCCTGAGGAAGAGAGCGCCGTTGACGACTTCCAGACTGTAGGTCGTGTCGAGTTCGTCACTGTAGTACTCGCCCGCAAGCGGTTCGAGCTGCGGGGGTTGCTCGTTCAGCGCTTCGTATTCATATGTTTCATCGTTGTTGATCAGGGCCACGGCCTTGGTTGGCAGACCGCTATCGCCCATCTCGAATGTCAGATCGAAACTCAACGGAAAATCTACAGCGAAGAAACGGTTCGGCGCGACCGGCGCCAGCCGGATGCCGGCCAAGTCTTTCTCGTCGAATACGAGGTGGCCTTCGCGCAACAGAATCGTCATCAGGGATTCACCGGAGTTGTAGCTGTAGGTGCCGGTGAACTTTGCCAGGTCCACCTCCGGCAGCTCTATGAACTCCGGTTTCCCGCCCGCATCCGCCGTTGTTGCGGTCGGCTCGCTTTCCATCAGATCCCCGAGGTAGATCTCCGCGACATTTAACGCAAGGCCCAGCGGATTGGTTGCGCTGAGGTTGGCCAGGCAGATCACCGAAAACCGTTGCTCGGGGAATTGCACGTAACCCGCCCTGAAACCGAAGAGCGCGCCGCCGTGCATCACCGTATCGAGGCCGCGGTACTTCGACACGGTCAGCCCGAAAGCGTAATCCAGCTCATCGCCGTTGTTCAGCTTCCCCTTCCTGTGGATCAGGTCGAGAACCTCCTGATCGAAGTAGCCTCCGTAGAGGGCCTGATCCCAGCGGTAAAGATCTTCCACCGTGGAGAAGACGCCGCCCGCGCCGACGATGTTCATATGCCCCATGAAGCGCTTGAAGCCGCCGTTGCCGTCGGGTGCGTAGCCGTCGGCCCGCCGCGGCACGAGCATCGCGTGATCCTGGTGGAAGATCGTGCTCTCCATGCCGAGCGGCACAAAGATGCGCTCTTGTGCAAACTCGTTGACCGTCTTGCCGCTCACCCTGGCAACGAGCTCGGCCAGCAGGAAATAGCCCGAGTTCGAGTACAGCTCCTTCTCCCCGGGCGGGAAGTTGAGCGTCCTCTGGCGTTGGAGCAACGCCATGATGTCGGCGTGATTATAGTAGTCGTCGGCGGTGCGCACGCCGCTCAGTTCCATCAGCTCGTAGAAATCGCGGATGCCGCTGGTGTGATAAACGAGTTGCGGTACTTGCACCAACGCGAAGCACTCCGGCAGTTCAGGCAGATACTCCCTGATGCTTGCCTCCAGTGAGATCTTGCCCTCGACCACCAGGATGGCGGTGCAGAAAGCGGTGAATTGCTTGGAGACGGAGCCGACGTAAAATACCGTATCGGTTTTAACAGGCAGGCCCTGCTCGAGATTGGCCATCCCATAGCCGCGCTTGTAGATGATTTCGCCGTCCGCGACAATCGCCAAGGCCATGCCGGGCGAGTGGGTGGAGTCCCATTCCGCGAAGATCTTGTCGACGAGATCGGTTCTTTCGTCGGCCGGGGCTCTGCTGGCACCGAGTACGATCAAGGCAATGAAAACAGCTGATATCAAGATCGCTTTCTTGGTCATGTATCCCCCCTGAAAAGAAGCGGTCAAGATTTTACTACATGCTGGTTATGCTTGAAATGCAATGAACATCGAGGAGTTGAATAAGATTTGCGACGCTTTTTCGGGGTGGAAACCGAGGCCGAGTTTTTCAGCCGGAGTTGGCGCGACCCGATAAGAGGATTAAATTGTGCTTCCAGTGGCGATATCGGTCATGTTGGAGCAATATAGCCCGTTTTTCGTGAATTATTAGCATATTTACTAACGACTACCGTTTTGTCGGCCGATGGAGAAGATCGCGGAGGTATGAGGCGCACGGTATAGCGGAAAGTATGCCTCGTTGGCTCGATCGGGTTGGCCTCCGGCGTTGTGTAAGCTGGTTGTCTTGTTTGGCTTGGCTAACGGCGGGAGGGTCGAGAATGATCTGCGGCGCCGGCTCAAAGAACGACGATATTTACCAATAATATGTCGATATCGAGGCATTTTACCCAAACCAGATATGTGTAACCGCAGACAGGATTCCCTTAAAGTCACCGGTGAATCAATAATAATTCGCACCGATTGTAGTGCAAACGTGAATTCTGGAACAATAAGGCTTGAAATCGCCACTTCACGAGGATATATTATTTGACGCTGTCCTTCGGATAGCCAGTCTTATTTATATTTCCAATCAGAGGGAATGATTATGGCCAAAATACTAATCATTGACGACGATCCGGATGTGGTCGAGTCGGTAGGACTGTTCCTCAAGCGTGAGGGGCACGAAACCATCTCGGCTTACAACCGCGACGAGGGGATGAAAGCTGTAGTCGATGCTGATCCCGACCTGCTGGTCCTGGATGTGATGATGGAGCAGCCAGACGACGGGATTGCAATGGCTCAAGAGCTTCGGCGAAAGGGATTCGACAGACCAATTCTGATGTTGACCAGCATCGGAAAGGTGACCGGCATGAAGTACGGCGTGCACAGCGATCTCGTGCCCGTGGACGAGTTCTGCGAGAAACCGATTGAGCCGGAAGCCCTGGTCAAGAAGATCAACAACCTGCTGAAGGCAAAGGAGGGCTAATTACAATGATCCAGACCGAACAGGAGAAGCTTCGCGATGAGATCGTGGCCCTCGCTGAGAGGTATGGCCGAAACCGCGGGGCGTTGATCCCGATCCTCCAGGAGATCCAGAAGAAGCGCTTTCAGATTTCCGATTTCGCCATGCAGCTGATCGCCGACATGCTGGACATCCATCCGGTCGAGGTCTACAGCGTGATCTCTTTCTACAGCTTCCTGGACTTCGCGCCCAAGGGTAAGTTCGTGATCCGGCTCTGCCGCACGATCTCCTGCGACATGCAGGGCAAGGAGCGTGTGGCCCGTCAGCTGGAAAATGACCTGGGCATCAATTTCGGGGAAACCACCCCCGACGGCAAATTCACGCTGGAGTGGGCCAACTGCCTGGGGATGTGCGACCAGGGGCCCGCGATGCTGATCAACGACCGGGTTTTCACGGAAGTCACCCCGGAAAAGATTCACGAGATTCTCGAGGAGTGCCGTGGCACCTTCGGGATATTCTCCGTTGAGAATCAGGAAGGGAGGTCGGCATGAAGGCGTCCAACCCCAACAAGTACTCCTTCAGCGCCGTCGAGCCCGGCTCCGGCCTGAAGAAAGCGATGGAGATGAAGCGCTCCGAGATCATCGCCGAAGTCAGCGCCTCCGGCCTCAAGGGCCGCGGAGGCGCGGGCTTCCCGACCGGAGTGAAGTGGAACCTCGCGGCTGCCGCCCAAGCTGAGCAGAAGTACATAATCTGCAACGCCGACGAGGGCGAGCCCGGCACCTTCAAAGACCGCGTTTTGCTTAGCGACTTTGCAGATCTGGTGTTCGAGGGGCTGACAATCGGCGGCTTGGCAATCGGCGCCGACAAGGGCGTCGTCTACCTACGCGGCGAATACACATACCTGCGCCAGCATCTTGAGGCTGTGCTGCGGCGACGACGCGAGCAGGGCCTGCTCGGCGAGAACGTTCTCGGCAAGGACGGCGCGAATTTCGACATCGAGATACGCATGGGATCCGGAGCCTACGTCTGCGGCGAGGAGACGGCGTTGATCGAGTCGCTCGAGGGGCACCGCGGCGAGCCGCGCAACCGCCCGCCATTCCCGGTCGACACCGGCTACTTCAACCAGCCGACCAGCGTCAATAACGTCGAGACGCTTGCCTGGGCCGCGTGCATCTTGGCCAAGGGTGCCAACTGGTTCAAGAAGATCGGCACCGACAGGTCCACCGGCCTTAAGCTGTTCAGCGTATCCGGCGATGTCGAGAATCCCGGCGTTTACGAATTCCCGATGGGCATTTCCGTCGCGCAACTGCTGAAAGAGGTGGGCGGGGAGCACGCCAAAGCGGTGCAGATCGGCGGCGCCAGCGGCCACTGCATTCCAGCCGTGCAGTTCGAGCGTGCGATTGCCTTCGAGGATATCCCCACCGGTGGCTCGATCATCGTGTTCGGACCGCAGCGCGACATGCTCGATGTGGCCAAGAACTTCATGGAATTCTTCGTCGAGGAGTCGTGCGGCCAGTGCACTCCCTGCCGCATCGGCAATGTCAAACTGCTGGAAGGCGTCGCTATGTTGCGGGAAGGCCGATGCTCGATGCATTACATCAAAGAGCTGAGGTTGCTGGGGGAGACGATGCAGGTCGCCGCCAAATGCGGTCTCGGGCAATCGAGCTCTAACGCCTTTCTCTCAATAGTCGAGAATTTCAAGGATGAGATCATGGGCCGCGCCTCGCAGCCCGCTTAAGCCATCAGGAGCCATCATGTCTGATGAAAAGATAAAGGAAACGAGCCGCGCGCCGGAGAGCCAGAAGGCGCGCAGGATTGAGGCGCCCGAGGCACCCGGCGGCATCAGCGCGAACATCAGGGTGACGATCAACGATAATGAAACCGCCGTGCCAATGGGCACAACCATTCTGGAAGCTGCGCGCACACTCGGAATTAACATCCCGACACTCTGCTACCACGAGGACCTTTGCATCGCAGGCGTTTGCAGAATTTGCGTAGTCGAGGTGGAGGGACAGCGCACGCTCCAGGCAGCCTGCTCTTACCCGATTACCCAACCCATCAATGTCAATACTCACACCCGCCAGGTGCGCCAGGCCCGTCGCCATGTAATAGACCTGCTGCTCAGCGAGCATTACGGCGAGTGCTATTCCTGCGTCCGCAACGGAAATTGCGAACTGCAGAGCCTCGCCGAGGAGTACGGCGTCGACTCGTACCGTTTCGGACACGTTGAGGAGTCGAAGAACGAGATCGACGAATCGAGCTACTCCGTCGTGCGCGACATGGACAGGTGCATCCTCTGCCGCCGCTGCATTCGCACGTGCATCGACCTGCAGGAGGTCGGTGTGCTTGAGGCGGTCGGCCGCGGCGACGACACCCGCGTCGCCACCTATTTCGAGAAGCCGCTCGGGAAGGTGATCTGCATCAACTGCGGCCAGTGCATCAACCGCTGCCCGACCGGCGCCCTGCACGCGAAGGATCCTACGGACGAGATCTGGGCGGCGATCGACGACCCCAACAAGCATGTGGTTATCCAGACCGCGCCCAGTCCGCGCGCCGCCATCGGCGAGTGTTTCGACCTCGAGCCGGGCACTGCAGTGACCTTCGAGCTCAACACCGCGCTGCGGCGTTGCGGTTTTAACAAAGTGTTCGATACCAACTTTGCTGCCGACCTGACGATCATCGAGGAGGGCACCGAGCTGCTCCTGCGGCTCAAGAAGGCTCTCGTGGACGGGGATGAATCGATCGCGCTGCCGCAGTTCACCAGCTGCTCGCCCGGCTGGGTGAAGTACCTCGAGCATTTCTACCCGCAATTCATCACCAACGTCTCGAGTGCCAAGAGCCCGCAGCAAATGTTCGGCTCGCTGATCAAGACCTACTATGCCGAGCTCAATGGTCTTGATCCGGCCAACATCGTCAGCGTCTCGCTAATGCCCTGCTCGGCGAAGAAATTCGAGTGCAACCGCCCGGAGATGAACGACAGCGGCTACAAGGACGTCGACTACGGCCTGACGGCGCGGGAGACGGCGAAGATGATCAAGGAAACGGGTATCGACCTGCTGGCGATGCCGAAGAGCGACTTCGACGACCCGTTTGGCACGGCCACCGGCTCCGGCGTCATCTTCGGAGTCACCGGCGGCGTGATGGAGTCGGCGATCCGCACCGTCGTTGAACTAGTCTGCGGCATCAAGATCGAGGACATCTTTGAGCACGCCGATGTTCAGCCGGTTCGCGGATTCGAGGGTGTGAAGTACGCTGAGCTGCCGATCGAGAAGGTCGGCCCGGTTCCGGCGATTCTCTCCCACCTCTTCGACAGCTTCGAATGGCTGAAGGGCGCAACCCTCAAGGTCGGTGTCTGCCACGGCACCGCCAATGCCAAGAAGGTAATGGAGGACATCAAGAAGGGCGGCAAGTTCAGCGAGTGCCACTTCATCGAGTTCATGGCCTGCCCCGGCGGCTGCCTTGGCGGCGGCGGCATGCCCGTCCCGACGAACGAGGAGATCCGAGCTGCACGCGCCAAGGCGATCTACTCCGAGGACGCTCACTACGAGGTGCGCAAAAGCTACCTCAACCCGGCGGTGGCCAAGCTTTACGAGACGTTCCTCACCGAGGGCCCTGTCGGCCACACGGCGCATAAGCTGCTGCACACTCATTACACTCCGCGGGGCAAGTTCATCAACTAGCTTGAAGGAGCGCAGCAGTGTTAGGCCGTCCTGTCAGGACGGATTCGAATTTGATCGGCACGGGGGGGGGGCCGTCGTGGCCCTCCCTGTATGTCTCCCGTTGGCGGAGGTAACGTAGTTACAGGACCGCTTTTACGTGCAATGTCATATAAACAAGATTACTATTAATACTCGGGTAAGAGTGCTGTTCAACGCGGATTAGCCCAATGACCGAGACAAAGCCAAAGATTATTCGCTACCTCGATGCCGGTCCCGGCTCTGAGACTGGAGAGAAATTTTCGCGCGATGAGCGCGGGATCCTCAAGAAGATCAACGACAAGATCGCCGGCTCGGTCACTCTCGATAATCTGATGAATTTCCTCTTCGAGGAGACGAGCGCAATTTTTCCCTGCGACCGCATCGGGCTGGCGTTTGTGGAAGAAGACGGCAAGAGGATCGTTTGTAACTGGGTTGCCGCCCGCTACAGCCCGCTGTTGCTGGACGAAGGGTATTCCGAGGAACTGGCGAGAACTTCGCTCAAGCAGGTAGTTGAAAAAGGCACCCCGCGAATTATCTCCGATCTGCGCACTTACCTGACCGAACACCCGAACAGCCTAACGACTTCGTTACTGGTTCGCGAGGGCGTCAACTCTTCGATGACCTGCCCGCTCTCAGTGGAGGGGCGGCGCGTGGGTGTGATCTTCCGCAGTTCACGCCAGCCAGACGCATATAACGATCACCACGTCCGGCTTCACATGGAGATCGCCGAGCGCCTCGGGCAGGTGATCGAGAAGGCCTACAGCATCGAACAGCTTGCCGCAGCGAAGAGCGCCTACCTGGAGATGCTCGGTTTTGTGAGCCACGAACTGAAGAACCCGCTTTCCTCGATAATCATGGACGGCCACGCGCTGGCCAAGGGATACCTCGGAGATCTCTCCGAGGCGCAGACGAAGAAGGTCGAAGCGATAATGAGAAAGGCCGAGTTCCTCCACGGCTTGGTCAAGGAGTACCTCGATTTGGCGAGGATCGAGGTCGGAGAGCTTCGCATCGGCGCGCGCAACGGCATCGACTTCGTCGATGACATCATCGCTCCCGCCATGGAGATGATGAAACATGTCATCAGCGAGAGGGGGATGCAGCTCGATCTCGACGTCCCCGACGTCGGGGTCGAGGTGGAGTGCGATCCCTCGCTGCTGAAGATAGTTATCACGAACCTTTTGAGCAACGCCGTCAAGTACGGCAAGGAGGGCGGCGACATTGTCCTAACCGCCCACAAGACAGAGAACAACCTGGTGGTCTCGGTCTGGAACGAGGGCCCCGGTTTTTCCGAGAAGGATCAGACCAGACTCTTTCGCAAGTTCACACGCCTGCATGTGCCGGAATTGTTCAAGCAGAAAGGCACGGGAGTAGGCCTCTACACTACCTGGAGGATCATCAACCTCCACGGCGGAAGAATATGGGCCCGCAGCGAGCAGGGCCTATGGGCGGAATTCTCTTTCAGGATACCGCAGCCGCTGAGCCGGCCACCAGCCTAGGATAAAGGAGTGAAGCGATCATGAGTGGACCAGTTGAAACGGTCCCGATCGACGAGGCTGCCGTCTGGAGCGAGATCGAAAAAGGATCGGGCTCCGACGCGCCCAAGATTCGGGACGTGCTTGCAAAGGCTCGGGAGCTAAAAGGGCTCAGTCACGAGGAGATCGCGGCTTTGATGCCCGTGAGCGATCCCGAGATGCTCGGGGAACTTTTCGATGCGGCGCGATATGTCAAGGAAGAGATATATGGTCGCCGTCTAGTTCTGTTCGCGCCGCTCTACATTTCCAATCTCTGCTCCAACGAATGCCTCTACTGCGCATTCCGCGCGCGCAACAAGGAGGTCGTCCGCCGCACTTTGACCCAGGATGAAATCGCCAACGAAGTGAAGATCCTGATTGACCAGGGTCACAAGCGGATCCTGCTCGTCGCCGGCGAGGCATACCCGCGCGACGGATTTCAGTACATCCTCGATTCGATCGAGACGGTCTATGGCACTATCTCGGGCCCGGGCGAGATCCGGCGCCTCAACGTCAACATCGCACCCCTGACAGTCGATGAATTCCGCCAACTCAAGGACGCGGCCATCGGCACCTACCAGCTCTTTCAGGAAACATATCACCATCAGACCTACGCCAAGGTGCACGTCAGCGGTAAGAAAAGTGATTTCGACTGGCGCATCACGGCAATGGACCGCTCGATGAATGCGGGGATCGACGACGTCGGCATCGGCATCCTCTTCGGCCTCTTCGACTGGCGCTTCGAGGTCCTGGCGATGATGCAGCACATCGCCCACCTCGAGCAACGCTACGGCGTCGGACCGCATACGATCAGCGTTCCGCGCCTCGAGCCGGCGATCGGCTCCGATCTGGCCTACCACCCGCCGCACCCGGTCTCCGACCTCGAATTCCGTAAATTGGTGGCGATCCTGCGGCTGGCGGTGCCGTACACCGGGATCATCATGTCGACGCGCGAGACACCGAAGATGAGGCTGGAGACCTTCGCGCTCGGCGTATCACAGATCTCAGCGGGCAGCCGCACCAACCCGGGCGGCTACGCCGAGGGAGAGGACATCGACGAGTGCGCCCAGTTCCAGCTCGGCGACCACCGGCTTCTCGATGAAGTGATCCGCGAGGCCGCCTCGATGGGCTACATCCCCTCTTTCTGCACCGCCTGCTACCGCCTCGGCCGCACCGGCGAGGACTTCATGGATCTGGCGAAGCCGGGCGAGATCAAGGAGCACTGCGATCCCAACGCGCTCTCCACATTCCAGGAGTACCTCATCGATTATGGCTCTTCCGAGACAGTCGCAGCCGGCGAGCGCTTGATTGACAAGGTTGTCGGGGAAATGCCCGAGAAGCGCAGGGAGGTTGCCGAGCGGCTTCTGAAGGGTGTCCGCGAGGGCAAGCGGGACGTCTACTGCTGAGCAGCCGCTTCGAATCAGCCGCCGGCATTGAGGTACTTTCGAACACCTGGGATTTCCGCGCTGGAAAAGCCCGCGTCTTAGTCGTAGTATGGCCGCCAAACCCGGGCTGCATGATCACATGTAATCTGCGAATATATTCGAGCACCCGTGATTGGAGAGGAAATGAGCAAGAAATACCGCGTAGAGCAGGATTTTCTCGGAGAGATGAAAATCCCCGCCGACAAGCTCCATGGTATCCACACCGAGCGAGCGCTGGAGAACTTTCCGATCGCCGGACGTCCGATTCACCCGGCTCTGATCGAAGCCCACGGAACGGTCAAGCTGGCCTGCACTATCACCAATCGCGATGTCGGGGCTTGGAAGGACGATTCCCAAAAGGCCGATGCGATCGAGGCCGCCTGCCGCGAGATGGCCGAAGGACGCCTAAACGAGCATATCGTGGTGGATCTGTTGCAAGGCGGTGCGGGCACCAGCACCAACATGAACGTCAACGAAGTCATCGCTAACCGCGCCCTCCAGATTCTCGGCGATGAGTTGGGCAACTACTCGAGGATTTCACCGCTCGATGATATAAACCTGCACCAGTCGACTAACGATACCTACCCGACGTCGCTCAAGCTGGCCGCGATCATGCTCCTGCGGCAACTCGAGGAGAAGATCGTGGCGTTGCAGCAGGCTTTCCAGGAACTCGAGAAGCGTTTCGCGCATGTGGTCAAGGTGGGCCGGACGCAGTTCCAGGACGCCGTGCTCACCACCCTCGGGCGCGAGATGAGCGCCTATGCGGAAGTGATGGGGCGCGATCGCTGGCGCGTTTACAAGTGCGAAGAACGGCTGCGTGTGGTCAATCTCGGAGGCACGGCGATCGGCACCGGCCAGGCCGCCCCGCGGCAGTACATTTTCGGCGTGGTCGACGTCCTGCGCGAGTTGACAGGCATACCCTTCGCGCGCGCCGAGAACCTGGTCGACGCAACCCAAAACAGCGACCTGTTCGTCGAGGTGTCGGGCATCCTCAAGGCCCACGCCTCATCCCTGCTGAAGATTTGTACCGATCTTAGATTCCTCTCCTCCGGACCGGAGGCAGGCATCGGCGAGATTCGCCTGCCACAACGCCAGGCCGGTTCGACGATCATGCCCGGCAAGGTCAACCCGGTGATCCCGGAAGCGGTAAGCCAGGCGGCGATGCAGGCCCTCGGGCACGACCAGACCATCGCTCTGGCGGTCTCATCCGGCAACCTCGAGCTCAATGCCTTCCTGCCCCTGGTAGCGGCCTGCATGCTGGACGGTCTCGATCACTTGGCTCACGCCAACGACATCCTCTGCAGGCATTGTGTGGTCGGCATCGAGGCCGACGAGGAGCGCTGCCGCCGGCATGTCGAGGGTTCGACCGCCGCGGCGACGGCCCTGGTGCCCGAGATCGGCTATGAGGGGGCCTCAAAGATTGCGAAACTGGCTAAAGATAAGGGCATTTCCATCCGCCAGGCGGCTGTGGAATCCGGCGCTCTGACAGCCGAGAAGTATGACGAGTTGACAAGCCCCGAGGCGGTCTTCCGGCTCGGCCTGCCCAGGGTCAAGCGGCACGCAACAGTAGAGTAGCCGGACTGAATTAATAAGCCCCGGCCGCGAGGCTTTGATCCCGGGGACTCTGCGGTTAGAATTCTTATAGCTGATGACGGTCGTACCGGAACCGCTGGTTCGGCCAAGATGGAAAGATGAAATTAAGAACACCACGTGGATTCCGGCTGCACATCGGGATCTTCGGCAGGAGAAACGTCGGCAAGTCGAGCCTGCTCAACGCGATCACGCGTCAGCGGGTCTCGATCGTCTCTGATCAGGCAGGCACCACCACCGATCCTGTGAATAAGCCGATGGAACTGCTGCCGCTGGGGCCGGTGCTGTTCATCGACACCGCCGGCATCGATGACGTCGGCGCCCTCGGCGAACTGCGCGTCAAGAAAACCCGCCAGGTGATCGACAGGACCGACCTCTGCGTGATCGTGTGCGCAGCGGGCGAGTGGGGTGAGTTCGAGGAGCAGATGCTCGAGCAGTTCCGCTCGCTGGAAGTGCCTGTGGTTGTCGTATTCAACAAGGCGGATATCGCCGTACCCGACCGCGCGCTTGGTGACCGCCTTGCCGCGCTGGAGGTTAGAATCGTCTCCACCGTCGCCACAGAAGGAAAAGGAATCCTCGATTTTCGCCAGGCTCTGCTTGATGCCGCGCCAAAGGAGTTCTACGAGAGCACGGTAATCGTTTCCGACCTCGTCGGCCCGGGCCGAATGGCGGTGCTGGTCGTGCCGATCGACAAGGAGGCGCCCAAGGGGCGCTTGATTCTGCCGCAGGTGCAGGCGATCCGCGATTTGCTCGACGGGGATTCATACTGCCTGGTGGTCAAGGAGCGCGAGCTGGGCTACGCGCTGAAACGGCTGACTGAGCCGCCAAGGCTGGTGGTTACCGACTCGCAGGCTTTTCTCAAGGTCGCCGCCGACACGCCGCCTGGCGTACTGATGACAAGTTTCTCGATCCTCTTCTCGCGTTTTAAGGGTGACCTAATCACCCAAGTGCGTGGAACGCTGGCCGTGGAGAGGTTGCGCAGCGGCGACCGTGTGCTGGTGGCCGAGGCTTGCTCTCATCACCCGATTACCGACGATATCGGGCGAGTCAAGATTCCCCGCTGGCTGACGCAATACGTCGGAGGAAAAATCCATTTCGAGACGATGCAGGGCCACGACTTTCCTGATAACCTCTCCGACTACAAGCTGGTTATACACTGCGGCGCCTGCATGTGGAACCGTCGCGAGATGCTCAGCCGCATCATGCGCTGCCAGGCCGCAGGCGTTCCAATCACCAACTACGGGTTGGTGATCGCATACAGCCTCGGTATCTTCGAGCGTGCGCTCGAGCCCTTCCCCGCCGCCTTGGAGGTTTACCATCAGGAGAAGGAGGCGATGGACGCCACGTAATGATTGGGCCCGCGATAAAGGAGATTCTGGCCTGGCTGCGGGAGACCGATCCCGGCCGCCTTGAAGTTCTCTGGCGCGAGGCCGACCGGGTACGCAGCGACAATGTCGACGACGAAGTGCATCTGCGCGGCCTGATCGAGATCTCCAATTACTGTGTCCGCATGTGCGGCTACTGCGGCATCCGCGCGGCAAACCTGGAAATCGAACGTTATCGCCTGAGTGGCGATGAGATCATCGAGTGTGCGCGGGAGGCCGACGGTTTCGGCTACGGTACGGTCGTTTTGCAGTCGGGCGAGGACTACGGGATCGAGACCGGCTGGCTGGCAGATGTCGTCAGCCGAATAAAGGCGGAGACCGGCTTGGCGGTGACGCTCAGCCTGGGTGAGCGGCCCGACGAGGATCTCTCCGCATGGCGCAAAGCCGGCGCCGATCGTTTTCTGCTGCGCTTCGAGACGTCAGACCACCGGCTTTACGAGTTGATCCACCCCTCCCTGCCGGGCCGCAAATCCGACCGCTTCGCCATCCTGGCCACGCTACGTAGCTTGGGTTACGAGGTTGGCAGCGGGGTGATGATCGGCATCCCGGGGCAGAGCTACAAGAGCCTGGCGAACGATATCGATCTCTTCCGCTCCCTGGACCTCGACATGGTCGGTGTGGGGCCGTATATCTCTCATCCCGGCACGCCGCTCGGCGCAGGGCTGCTTCCCTTCGCCCTTCCTCCCGATGAGCAGGTGCCGAGCACGGAGCTGATGGCTTACAAGGTGGTGGCGTTGACGCGACTCGTGTGTCCCCAGGCGAATATTCCAAGTACGACCGCTCTGGCCACGCTGAATCTGGAGAGCGGCAGGGAATTGGGGCTGATGCGCGGAGCGAACGTGATCATGCCCAACCTCACGCCGCCCAAGTACCGCTCGCTTTATGAAATCTATCCCGCCAAGGCCTGCCTGTTCGAGTCGGCGCGTGAGTGCCACTTCTGTGTCAAACGAAGGATAGAGTCGATTGGCAGGACGGTAGGCAAAGGGCCGGGGCCGCGCGTCGGCTTCGACGCCTCAGAAAGAACCGATTAGCCGTCTGCGGGCTTAGTCATCGATCAACCTGAGCATCCTCTCTGGATCGTCGGTCGGCTCCGCACAGGAGTATTCTCTGCAGACATAGGCGGTCGCCCGCCCGTTCTTGGTGTGCTGATCAAGAGTAAACGGGGCCAACCTGGCGATTGCGGGGTTGTCCTCGTCGGGGCGGAAGAGAACCACAGTGTTAGGCAGGAAGCGGTGGCGCAGGCTGCCGAGCATTTGCCGGGTGTCCTCTGCATCCCTTGTTCCCGAGATGACCACCTCGTGCGTCGGCCCGAGGGCGAAACCCAGCGCGCAGAGGAAAAAGGTGTATCCCGCCGGCGCGGAACTTACACGGCCGGTAAAAGTCCTTGCCAGAGATGAGGCCGTTACTTCGAGCTCGCTGTCGCCTGTCATTCGTGCCAGGCGCAGCAGGTTGAGCAACGCCACGGAGTTTGCCGACGGCACTGCCCCATCGTGAATCTCCTTACGGCGTTGTAGCAGGTCCTCGCCGTCGTCGGGAGTGAAGAAAAAACCGCCCTGAGTGTCATCGCTGAAGCGCGCGGTAAAGTCGGCGTTCAACTCGATCGCGGCCAATAACCGCCGCTCATTGAATGTGGCTTCGTATAGTTCCAGCAGGCCCCAGATCAGGAATGAGTAGTCGTCGGCAAAAGCAGGGATTGCAGCTTCGCCGTCGCGGAAGCGGTGGAGAAGCCGTCCATCGTCGTCGCGCAACCGCTCCAGGATGAAATCGGCAGCGCCATCGGCGGCAACCGCAAGCTCTTCATCGTCGAAGGCCTGAGCGCCTTTTGCCAGAGCCGCAATCATCAGGCCGTTCCAGTCGGTCAGTACCTTATCGTCCAGGCCCGGCCTGATTCTCTTGTTGCGGGCTGCAAAGAGTTTTTCGCGGGCGGCTTCAAGTTTGAAGGCGAGCTCGGCCTCGTCGATTTTCAGTTTAGCCGCGATATCCGACAGCGAGCGCCTGAGGTGGGGAATATTCGCACCGGTCTTTTCCTTCGTCGACTCTTCGTAAAAATTGCCGTCCTTCTCGATATGGTAGACCGCGATGAAGAGGTCGGCTTCAGATGGCGTCAGAATGTCTTTTAACTCATTTTCAGTCCAGACGTAGAACCTGCCCTCGACGCCTTCGCTGTCGGCGTCCTCAGCGGAGAAAAAGCCCCCTTCGTCGGATTTCATGTCGCGAAGAACGTATTTGAAAATCTCCCTGGCCGACTGCTCATAAACAGGATTCCCCGTGGCCTGGAAGGCCTCGATGTAGGCAATTGCCAGCATCGCCTGGTCGTAGAGCATTTTTTCAAAGTGCGGCACAAGCCAGGCGGAGTCGACGGCATAGCGGTGGAAGCCGAAGCCGATGTGATCGAAGATTCCGCCTTTGCGCATTTCCTGAAGCGTTTTTTCAACCATTTCCAACGCCTGCGTCTCGCCCGTGCGTTTCCACCAGCGCAAGAGGAAAAGCAGACTATGCGGGCTGGGGAATTTCGGTGCCGAACCGAAACCGCCGTGTTTCCCGTCGAATAGTTGCGCAAGCTGCTCGTATGCCGATCGAAGCAGTGCCTCACCCGGCTCCTCACCCGTTTCGGACTCGTCGAAGTGTGCGAGCGTGGCGGTGATCCTCTCGGCCGCGTCGAGGACATGCTGCTTGTTGTTTTGCCATAATTCGCCGACGCGCGGAATCATCTCAAGCATCCCGGTGCGGCCGTGGCGGTTCTCTCGCGGAATATAGGTAGCTGCAAAGAAGGGTTCTTTGTCCGGTGTCATCAGAATCGTCAACGGCCAGCCGCAACTGGGCGACATCAACTGGCAGACCGCCATGTAGACGGCGTCGATGTCAGGCCGCTCCTCGCGATCGACCTTGATGCTGACGAACACTTCGTTCATCAGCCGCGCCACCTGGGGATCCTCGAACGACTCCCGTTCCATCACGTGGCACCAGTGGCAGGTCGAGTAGCCGATGCTGAGGAAGATCGGCTTGTCTTCGCGCCGGGCTTTCTCGAAAGCCTCCTCGCCCCACGGATACCAATCGACCGGATTGGCGGCGTGTTGTAGCAGATAGAGGCTTTTTTCGTATTGGAGAAGGTTGCCTACTGTCTTTTCCCGGTGTATTCCTGACAAATCCGCACTCCTTTGCCGCATGTTTTTGTCGGCTCACATAGAATAAACGGCACGAGCCATAAACGAATTCCCGGACTGAATGATGTACTTCGAGTATGGGCTTCGAGCCCGGAAGAACTTGTTTTCCCTGACCTAACTTGAGGGCTTTTGTTCTTTTCCCCAATAGATGGTCTGGTGAGGGAAGGGGATCTCGATGCCCTCGGCGTCGAAGCGTTTCTTGATGCGGCGGCGAAACTCGCGGGCGACGGCCCACTGCTTGATCGGCGTGGTGGTGATGCGCATGCGGATGATCACCGCCGAGTCGGCGAAATCCTCCACGCCGAGGATTTCCACCGGCTCGGTGATCTCCTCGTTGTAGGGCTCCTCCTGCTGCATCTGCTCGCCGATATCCGCCAAAAGCTTCATCACGCGGTCGACGTCCTCTTTGTAGGCGACGCCGATGTCGAGCACCATGCGGCCGTACTCCTTGGTCATGTTGGTGATCGCGGTGATCTCGCCGTTGGGGATGATGTGGACGTTGCCCTGCAGATCGCGCAACGTGATCGTGCGCAGGGTGAGTGCTTCGACAATGCCGCCGTGGCTTTCGATCTTGACCACATCGCCGACGCGCACCTGGTCCTCAATCAGCATGAAGAAGCCGCTGATGATGTCCTTGACCAGGCTCTGCGCGCCGAAGGAGATCGCCAGGCCGGTGATGCCGACGGTGGTGAGAATCGGCGTGAGGTCGAAGCCCAGTTCCGAGATGACCACCAGAGAGGCGACCGCGATTATGGTGATCGAGACGACGTGCCGCAGCACTGCCACCATCGTCTCGATTCGCTTGTTTCGCTCAATGCTCTCATCCCGGCTGGCGAGGAACGTCTTGAGCCGGTGAAGCAGCCCTCGGCCGACGGCGAGGAGGATGAAAGTCAGAATCACCGCGAAAACGATCGTCAGGCCAGATCCCAGCACCCAGTCGACAATCGTGTTCAATACTCGCTCCCACATGCAATCTTACCTTTCCTGGCTGTCAATCCGGCCGCCTGATTCCGTCGCGCGGGCGCGGCCGGGAGTTAAAATATTATCCGATTTGTCAGCTTGGAGGATAGCCGCACAGACTTTCTGAGTCAAAGGGAAGCGGTTATAAGGTACAAACGTATTCCTCCAACTTATTGGATTGGATTCGGTTTTTTGGAGCGAAAATCGATTGTTCTAAACAATTGACTTCCTTGACATTCCCCTAAGTACAGGCTATTAAATGCGTTGCATTCTGGAAATTCAACATTGAGATTTGGCACTTAAATTGCAGAATGTTAAGCGTTTGTCGCCCGGCCCCTCAATACCGGGCGTACAAATCTACACCCATGAGTTCTCCTCCTGAGGGGGACTAATCGCGGCAAGAGGGTCCTCGTAACGCGGGGACCCATTTTTTCAACATTTTTTATACGACCGCCATTGTTCGCTTTGGCCATCCCTGAATTGTACACTGGAATTCGCTGTCGAGGGCTTCTGGTAAAAGCCAGGCGGCTAATGCTGTCAGCGATAGTAGTCTCACGCCTTGCCTAGGAGATAGATGGTCCAGGGCGCGATGCGCGTCTCGTTGACCCACTCGAAGGGCTCGTCGGCTCTACCCAGTGGTTTGCGGACCTCGACCACCTGCAGACCCGCGCAACGGTAAACCTCGCGATAATCCTCGTCCGGCCAGATCACGTCGACAGCCGGTCGCCTGTCTTCAAGGGCGGTGACGATGA
>DATKUA010000171.1:0-5372 GCA_035530855.1 Acidobacteriota bacterium
GGGGCTCTGTAAGGACTTCCTGTTCACTGATGTTGCATGCACAGCCGGGTGCGGCGGAGACGTTGCGCTCGGTTTTTTTATATTTCCTTTGAACCGGCCTGCGGGTGTCGGGGAGGGTTTTACTTGCAATTTTGCATTTGAAATGCAGATTTGCAGGTAAAATTTATCTTGTTAACGCGCCAAGCTGAGTCCTCTGAAGGCATGCTTTTGATTACATGCTGGCCGATTTAAGAGTATGCATTGGGGCGCCAGAATATGACAAAATAGTTGAGAAACGTCAATAATTGACAAATAACGACAAGTATCCTATATTTTTAGTGTCTCACGTCATATGCTGACACCAGCCTTTCGCGGGGGGGCGGTGGCGATCCGTTGAGTGGATAGGGCTTCGTTCCTGCGGAGGAGGTTGAGATGGGCGGCGAGCCGGAGATCCTGAATATCGAGCAGGTGGCCGAGTTGCTGGACGTTTCGGTGAGGACGGTGCAGCGGCACATCGCGGCGAACAAGGGGAATTTCCCCGGCCGCCAGATCGGCGGCAAGTGGGTGTTCGACAAGCGCCAGATCATCGAATGGGTCCGCGGGGAGTGGCAGCCCGGCGGTTGGCGGCAGACGCAGGCTGAGTTGATGGAGAAGGAGGCGCGGCGTTGGGGCGCGGACCTGCCGGAAACTCTCATCGACCTGCAACGCCATGCGGCGGAAAAAGCGGCCGAGCGCGAGAAATCAACTTGAGTCTCAACTGTGTTGGACAAAAAAGTTAGCGATACGACGTGCGCGCCACCTTGCGGCTTTTACTGTTTCCTTTGAGGCAGCTTGTAAGGGTCGGGGAGCTGTGACGGGTCTCAAGACCTTGTTGATTGCCACCCATAAGTTATCAAGAACTGGCACGCTATAGATATTTTGTATTCATAACACCAAAATATCCGAATCCACGGACATCATTTAATGGAAGGGTAATTGTGCGGTTTAATCATTGGAAAAAGCTGTTTAATGATTACGTTTGACAAGTTAAACAGCAGTCATTAGGTTTGGATAACGAAGACTATTATTTGCTATTCAATGATATATGAGGGGCATTGTGATGCCGAAGCATATTATCTGTGCTTTCATAGCCGGCGCCATTTTTTTCTGTCACTATTGCACGGCGCAATCAGACGAAAGTGATTCGGTTTCTACCAACATCCTGACAGAAAAAGATCAACACGGCTGGACGCTCGAGCCAGGGGCCAATGCTCGCGAAGAGATAGCCGGGATGTGGAATTGCCCGCAAGAAAAAGTGCATCCCCTGCAAGTCTCCGGCTTTATTAAAAATCCCTTTAAAGAGAAGCCGTTCATGCCGGGATATCTGAGATACAAGGACGGTGTGCTGTACGTTTTCGATGAATATTCGCATAACGTCGTGAAGTTTGACAGCAATCTGGAGTATCTGGGCAGCGTGTTCGAAGACGGTTACATCGATCCTGGGGAGAATGTCACGTGCCTGCGTATCGATGACGAAGGCTGTGTGGTTCTTACCGGCCTGAGAGACATCTATTTTTCGGGAGAAAATCCGAGAAAATTAAGGAATTTATATGGCCTACAAAGGTTGATTCCTTTAAACGACCAGTTGCTCTCTCCCAACTGGGGGTGGGTATTGAGCTCAAGGGAAGTGATGTTCGACATCCTCGATTATGACCTGAAACATATCAAGAGTGTCGGGAAGCAGATGTATCTCATCAGTGACGACGATCGAACTACTGATATATATGTAAATGTTATTGGAGACAAAATATATATAGTGCCATCTCACTGTGTTACGTATGGCATTATGAATACGACAAGCTATGACATAGAAGAGATGAGACTGAACGTCGGAGATGAGATACGAATAATGGAGGAAAATAACAAGAAGAATCTGGAAGATCCCGTGAATTACAAACGCAAGAGAATATTCAGCGATGCCACCGTGCTAGGGGACAAGCTATATGCAATGTCTGCATTCAAGATGTCGCGCAACAAGAACTACATCTCGATAATTGAGTTAGACGAAAAGCTGAAAATGAATAATATATATTACTATAATTATGCTGATAGCGATGAGTATAAAGTATACGTTCATCACATGGCGGCATTTGCCAGTGAGGGCACTTTTTATTTCGCGGTGACGATACGAGCGACGGTTGAGATTGAAAACAGCTCGGTCGTATACATATTTTCGGTGAAGTAGGGGTGATGTGGTCGCCTCAGTGTGCCCGGGGCGAGAGGTATTGCCGATGGTTTGCGTGAGCTTGATCGTTTCGGTTTTTCTTGCGGTTTGTGCGCCTCAGGATGTGCCGAAAGCGGAGGACTTGTTGAGGTGGTTTCCCGAGGGGACATACGACGCCGTCTCCCATATTGATATTGAGAAATTCAGAGCCTTAAAGGCCGGCGAGTTAGTGGGAGTGCGGCTGTCACCCGCTGAGATGGCGGAGGGATCGGGAGATTCACTGCCGCTCTCATTCTTCAAGAAGTACAAATCGATCACGTTAGCGCATCTGGTTAAGTACGAATTAGCTGAAGATGAGACATTGGGAGAAACCGGAAAGGAGGAAGAGGGGCGTCGTGAGCGGCTGTCTCCTATCGAGATTTCTTTCGAGGATGCCGACGGCAATCGGGTGTTCCGGCGGTTTAGCGAAAGCGGCACAGATCTAATAGTTTTCAGGTTTGACGATCTCCGGGGATTGATCAAGGCCGCTATCAAGAGCGGGGAGATATCGGCGACGGACATTCTCCTCTTCGAAGTCAGGGTCTATAGCTTTACCGGCAGGGACGGCGTCGAAACATATTTGTATCCAGCCGATTTCGAGGAACTGCTCGTGGCTTACTCGCTCCATGATCTGAAGAGCATGGTCGAGGCGGGGTACGGCGTGTCTCCCGCGATGATTGAAAATCCCGACTTCGCAGAATTTGAAGACGTGTTTCCTTCCCTCGGTTGCATTTGGATCAACAGGGACTCGGCGCTTCGTTTCAGGCTTCAGTACCGCGCGGCTGATAAGCTTGGGGCACCGGAAACACTCCTGAACGTTTACAAGAAGAAACTGGATGCTGTCGCGTCAATGGACATCCTCTCCTGGGATTTCGGCGATCACATGATCGAATTGTGGATCCGCGTGTATGAGGACGAGGATGCCGCTGAAGAGAGATACGGGGAGGAGACGGCCAATTTCGTCAAGGCCCATACGCCGCGAGCGGGCGCAACCCCGCAGGCGATTGATTATTTCAACGATGTACGCAGGAAGACCTCGTTGCGCCTGGAAGGCAGGGAGGTGATCATCGAGACGATCAAGGATGCGGAATTGCTGGAGAAGGAAGCCAAGCTCAGACGCTCGCAGAGCGGGGAAACGAAGAAAAAACAGTAAATTCGCAAGCGCCCTTCAAGCAGAGGTGCAACAACCTGAACCGGCGCGATCACCAGAGAGGGGGCAACCACCATCCTCTCGGCGAATTAATCGCGGGGCGATTCCGTCCGTACTTATTATTTCTCCCTGGGGATGTTCTTGTAGATCTCTTCGACGGCGGCGGCCATCTTGTCCTTGATGTACTGGACCTCTTCCTCGAGCTTGCGCGTGGCCTCCTGGAACCGCCGCAGGAATTTCTCGTTCTCGGTCTCCATGAACATCGACAGCAGTTGCCGCGGGAAGAGGGAGTTGGTGCGGCCGTCGCCGCGAATCTTGTAGGTGCCGCCGGCGGTGCAGTAGGGCTTTTCGTTGCCGCTGGGGATCTCGACGCGGAAGAAGGGCTTGTCGTCGAGGTTCTCGATGTAGATCTCGACGTCGATGGGTTGGTTGCAGCTCTGGGCCTTGTTGAGGATGTATTGTTTTTCGGAGTCGCCGACGTCGCAGCCTACAATCTCGACGTGCTGCACATGGTGGTTGTCGCTGCATTCGGAGACGCCGATGAGGATCGCCCCGCCGCGGCGGGAGTTGGCGAAGGCCACCAGGTCCTCGACCTCCAGGCCGTTGAGCTGCGCCTTGAACTCGGCGTCGAGCCCCTCCTTGCGCGCCAGCAGCAGCCGCGCCCGGCTCGACATCCCCTTGAAAATGTATTTCTTCATCGCCGGCGCTCCGGTCGCCTCACGAGGTCATTCTACCGCATTTCGCCGAGAATTAACGGAAAAGCCCTGATCAGGCACCCTCGCCCCAGGCGATCCAGATGAGCACCAACGGCTCCTGATTATCGTTGCGGACGAAGTGCTCGGCTCCGGGCGAGATGTGGTATGCCTCGCCGGCGTTGAGGGTCACCTCCTTGTCGGCGATCATGCCCACGCCCCGGCCCTCGACGACGACGAACGCCTGCCAGAAGGGATTGGTGTCGCCGGGCTGGTTGAGCTGCATGCCGGTCTTCAGCATGTACCAGGCGGAACGCACGCCCTCGTCGTAAGTGATGGGGATCGCCAGGCCGCCGTGGACGTTGCGCGCGTGCTCCTCGCCGAGCAGGATCTTCTCCGGCTCGGCGCGGAAGAAGAAGTGCATGGCGAAAAAGAGGGCGTCGGCGTTGCTCGCGCCGCTCGGTTTCACGCCCGACGGCATCAGCCAGTTGAGCGGGGCCTCGTCGGTATAGCGGGCCTTGCCGGCGGCGGTGAGCGCCCACATCCGGTCGTTCCAGAGGTCCCTCAGGGTGTCCTCGGAGGCGACCAGCATCATGTCGGCGATTCTGCTGCGGCCGTCGATCACCTCCACCCTGCCGCCCTCGGCTTTGACCAGGAGCATCTGCATGTCCGGCGCGATCTGGAACTGGACGTAGATGGTGTAGTCGTCGTCAATCTTCTGTTCAAACATCGCCGCCCAGGCCTCCAGCATCTCGCGTGCGGTCGGCTCGTCGGTGTCCTGGGCGCGGAAGGCCGGCGCGAAGATCAGTACCGATACTGCGAGGGCAAGCGCAAGGCTCCTCTCGATCACTCGTCTCATGACTTTCTCCTTTACCTTTTAATCAACCCGGATCTCGCAGAAAACGCTGGAGCCGTCGACTTCCTCGATAGAGGCCACGCAGGCCATTCGGCGGGCGAGGTCGAGGAAATCGCCGGGGCTGAAGGTGGTGGCGCGGAAACCGTCTTTGCAGACGATGACTCCGTCGCGCGTTTGCCCGCGGTCGATCTCCCCCAGCAGGCCCTCGGCGGCCTGGAGCTCGAACCACTCGAGACGGTCGTCCCAGAAGTGCTCCGAATAGCTGGAAAAGATGGCCGTGCCGCCGGGGGTGGTGACGCGGACCGCCTCGCGCATCAGCTCGAGCGGCTTGACCTTGAAGGCCGAGATGCCGTTCTGGATGCAGACCACCAAGTCGAAGGCGCCGTCGGCGAAACCTAGTCTGCCGGCGTCCATGACGAACAGGTGGCAGGACGGGCCGAGCATCCCGCGCGC
>DATKUA010000172.1:0-51466 GCA_035530855.1 Acidobacteriota bacterium
ACTTGAGATAAAATCTCTTTGGGAAGGGCGTTAAGCAATCCGTAAATCCTTATAAGGTGATGCTATGAAAATCAGGTCGTTTCTATATTCTTTTATCGGGATTCTGCTGTTAATCATCGCTCCGCTTGCCGCCGGGCAGGAAAAGAAACTCAAGCCGGTGCCCGATGCGGTAAAGGCGGGCTTCGAAAGCATCACTGCAGACGATGCTCTCAACTATGTTGAATTTCTCTCCTGCGATGAGCTCGAGGGACGTGATACTGGCTTGCGCGGCATGCGAATTGCCCGCAACTACGTAGCCAGTCTTTTCAGACTCTGGGGATTGCAGCCGGCGGGCGACAGGGTCGGCGATAAACAGACATTTCACCAGGTAATTCGAATGATGGAGGTAGTCGGCAGCGACTGCTCTCTGGAGGTCTCCGACGGAAACAAGAAGACTGTGTTCAATCAGAGCCCCGACATCTCCATGGGCCGCGGGGGCTCCGGCACAATGGAGATCAGCGCTCCAGTGGTTTTCGTCGGCTACGGCATCTCCGCACCTGATCTCAATTACGACGACCTCGCCGGAGTCGACTTGAAGGGCAAGATCGCCCTTGTGATCAACGGCATTCCGGGCGGCGAGAAGAAGAAGACGCCTTTCACCGATCCGAAGAACAGCCGCAGATTCTCCGGGTATTACCGGTTCAGGGCTGTCGCCGAGGCGTTGCGCGAGCGGGGTGCGGCGGCGGTGATGAGCGTCGGTGATTTCGACGGCAGATCTCGTGGAGTGGACGGCGTATCCGAGTACAAGCAGGGATCCCGGATCGACTCGCCGAATCGCCGGTTGATAGTCCCCGAGCTGAACGCGGCTTCCGGATCGACGATGTCAACTCGGATCAGCGAACAGGTGGCCGACGCGTTGCTGGCCGGCGCAGGTTTGAAGCTCGATGATATCAGGGCCAAGATCGACGACGAGTTGAAACCTCATTCGCAGGAGATAGCGGGCATCGAAGCCACGCTTTCCGTCGAGACTGAGATGAAACCGATCACATCGGGCAATGTGCTCGGTTTGATCGAGGGCAGCGATCCCGAGCTCAAGAATGAAGTGATCGTTATCGGCGGCCACCTCGACCACCTCGGCATGACTGAAGACGGCTACGTATTCAACGGCGCCGACGACAACGCATCCGGTTCCGCAGGGGTCATGGAAGCCGCCCAGGCGTTCGCGCTGAATCCTGTGAAGCCGAAGCGCTCAATACTATTCGCTTGCTGGACCGGCGAGGAGAAAGGGCTGTACGGCAGCCGCTATTTCGTAGAGTTTCCATCCATCGACAAGAAAATCATCGCGTGCCTGAATATGGACATGATTAGCCGCGACTGGGATCCCGAGCGGTTGAAAATGATGGCTCGCCGCATGGGCGGTGCATTTGCCGATGCGACGGACATCGACGCGGAGACTGCGAAGCGGGTCACGACCGCCTCGATGTCGGCCCAGTCGCCCGAGCTGCTGGAGAAGACAAACCGCTTGAACAAGGATCATGTCGGACTGATTTACTTTCCTCGCTCGAGCGTCAATCTCAGCGGCGGCAGCGATCACGCTCCCTTCCACGGAGCAAACATACCCGCGATATTCTTTTTCGCAGCGATGACAGAGGATTACCACCAGCCGGGCGATACCGCCGACAAAATGAATATTGAAAAAATGCGGGATATTATCAGGCTAGCTTATCTGACAGCTTTTGAGATCGCCAACCAGCCCGAAACGATAGGTTGGACCGAGGTGGCAGAAGAAGAAACGGCAATGCCTCCGCACTGAGAGAGAGACAGGAAAGGGCGGTGGAATGCCGCCCTTTTCTTTCCACCCTTCCTACAAGAGTTCGCCCACAGCTTCTGACACACCCGCAACAAAAGCATCCGAGACAACAGCGCTGCGGAGTGCTTCAAGGTCGGGACGCAAATAGCGGTCGCCTTCCAACGCCGTCACAGCCCGGCGCACGAGCCGGTACGCCTCAGCGGTTCCCTTCCCCAGCCGCTTGCCATCGCTGAATTCCAGTGCCTGAGCCGCAACCATGATCTCCACGGCGACAACCAGCTCGACATTTGTCACTATCTGCTCGGCGTTCCTCGCGGCAATGGTGCCCATGCTGTTATGGTCCTCTTGATTTGCAGAAGTCGGAATCGAATCGACGCTGTTGGGATGAGCAAGTCCCTTATTTTCGGAAACCAGCGCCGCAGCGAGGTAATGGGGAACCATCAAGCCGCTGTTGAGGCCGGGCGAAGGCGTGACGAACATCGGCAGGTGCGGGTAGCTGCCGTCGACCATTCTGTTGATTCTCCGCTCCGAGATGCTGCCCAGCTCAGCCACTGCGATGCCGAGGAAATCACTTGCCAGGGCAACCGGTTGGCCGTGGAAATTCCCACCGGAGATCACATCGTTTGAATCGGGGAAGATGAGCGGATTGTCGGTGACCGAATTAGCCTCAATCTCCAGCGTCCGGATTACGTAGTCTATAGCGTCTCTGGAGGCGCCGTGAACCTGCGGCATCGTCCGCAGGCTGTAGGCATCCTGCATGCGCTCGGGAATGCTGTCGACAAGTTTGCTGTCCGAGATCAGTTTTCGGATATTGGAGGCACTGATAATCTGCCCTTGATGAGGGCGATTGATATGCAGTCTTTCATCGAAAGCGTCGGAGCGGCCGCGGACGGCTTCGAGAGTGGCGGCGCCGGCGATGTCGGCCAGATCAGCCAGGCGGCGCGCTCTAACCGCTGCCAGAGCGGCTATTGCGGTCATGATCTGAGTGCCGTTGACCAGGGCAAGGCCTTCCTTGGCGGTGAGCCTGACGGGTTTCAGACCGGCGGCTGCGAGCGCTTCTGCGGCATCCATCTCCCTGCCGTCAAACCTGCATTCCCCCATCCCGATCATGCCCAGGACAATGTGCGAGAGGGGCGCGAGGTCGCCACTGGAGCCCACCGAACCCTGTGAAGGCACCAGTGGTATGACGTTGCGATTAAGCATCGCGATCAGAAGATCCAGCGTCTCCTGCCTGATTCCGGAATGCCCCGCCACCAGGCTAACTGCGCGCAACAGCATCGCCGCCCTGATCACTTCGTCCGTGAGCAACGGCCCCATTCCCGCCGCGTGGCTGATGATCAGATTCCGCTGCAGGTCGTCGATTTCCTCCGGCCGTATCGCCACGGCCGCGAGGACTCCGAAACCGGTAGTGACCCCATAAACGGGTTCGCCGCTTGCTATGTGCTCCTCCACGCAGGCACGGGCGGCGGCCACTCGTTCGCGTGCCGAATCGGAAAGCGCGACCGGTTCGCGGTCGATTGCGACCTTTATAATTTCCTGAAGATCTATAGGTTTATCGCCAAGCGTAAGTGTCATTCCTTGAGCTCCAGAGCGTCGAATTCCCTGGCGAAGGCGTTGAGATCGCTGCGGGTGCCGATGGCAAGAAGCGTCTCGCCTTCATTAATAATCGTGTCTCGTCCCGGATTGAAGTGCATCGTGCCGTCGTTCATCCCGATGGCGAGGATGATCAGGTTGTATCTCTGCCTAAGATCGGCATCCATGAGTGATTTACCGTTGTATAGGCAGTTCTGGCCAACCGTCACCTCGTCAACCGATATCTCGCCCTCTTCATAGGAGCGGGCGAGCACGTCGATGAAGTTGACGAAGCTGGGCCTGATGAAGCTCATCGCCAGGCGGAACCCTCCGATGCGGTCGGGGTAGATGACCTTGTCGGCCCCTGCGCGCTCGAGTCGCTTTTTCGCTTCATCCTCATAAGCTCTGCAGTGGATTTTCAGCTTGGGATTTAATTCTCTTGCTGTCAGCACGATGAAAATATTCTGCGGATCTGGATGTGTAGCCGCGATCAGGCCCTTGGCGCACCCGACTCCGGCCAGTTCGAGCACCGTGTCGTCGGTGGCGTCACCCATGATGAAGAGGTGGCCGCTCTCCTCGAGGTCTTTCAGCCTCTCCTGATTCCTTTCTATAACCACGTATTTTTTTCCGTAGCTGCTCATCATTTTGGCGGTCATCTCGCCAACACGACCGTAGCCACAGATTATCACGTGGTCGCGAAGCGCCCTTATTCTCTTATCCAATTTACGCCTCCCGAGTATACGGCGTAGTTCTCCCTCAACGATTGCCTGGGCTACGGTGTAGAAGGTGAAAGAGATCAATCCGATACCCATGAAGATGAGCAGGACGGTCAGCGGCCTGCTGGCCGCAGTCAGTCCCTTCAACTCGCCGAAGCCGACGGTAGAGATGGTAATTACCGTCATATAAAAAGCGTCGAAGAAACCGACGTTGTTTTCGATGAAGTGATATCCGATCGTCCCCATGGCAAGGAGCACCACGAGGTAAATAAGCGCCAGACTGCTCTTGGAGATATAATCCAACGCCGCCAACCTCTGCCCTAGGCATCCGATAATAAATACGCCGTGCTCCCAGCGCAACATAATCGGTCTTTGGAGACAACGAAAGAATATGACTTGACAGCGCTGCGCGGCGGAGCTAAATTAGCATAGTAAGCGTTTACTTACTTAGGAATGTAAACATGGCAGCCAAGAGAATGAGTGGAGAACAGCGGAGGGAGCAGATCATCACCACCGCTGTCGATCTTTTCGCCAGGAAGGGTTTTTCCGACGTCACCACGCGCGAAATCGCAGCCGCCGCCGGCATCAACGAGGCCACGATCTACAAATATTTCAGCAGCAAGGAAGAGCTGTTCGACGCCGTCGTAACGCATTTCGGTAAAGTTATGCTCGGCAACTTCGAAAAGATCTGCCTCGACCAAGAGAGAGAAGTGGGCAAGGTCTACTCCGAGATCGCTGAGATAATAATTGGATTTCTCCGAAGCGACTCAAGGATTCTGCGCCTGATGCTTTACAGCGGCCTGCAGGAACACCGCTTTGCCGATAGTTTATTCAAACAAACCGGCGGCGAAATGCTCGACATGCTGCAGAATTACCTGCGCACGAAGCAGGAAGAGGGCGCCGTCAGGAAAGACCTGGACGTCACTTACGTTTCTCTCGCCATGATAGCCATGATCATTTATTACAACCTCGCCCGCATCCTGATTCTTAAGGAGTTTTTCAAGGATTTCGACGACAAGGCTTATGTCAGGACCATCGTCGACATCCTGCTTAATGGGATCTCAACAGAAACCACCGGAGAGAAGAAATGAAAAACAAGATCCTCAAGCGCGTCCGAGCAATAGTGATCTTGATAATCGCAATTTCGGTGATCTCATACGGAGCTTACTACTACTTCAATCTTAACAACACGCCCGAGGACCCGAACCTTCTGCTGACCAGCGGAGTGATCGAAGCGGTTGAGGTGAAGATAGGGACCAAGATCGGCGGCGAGATTACCGAGTTACTCGTTGAAGAGGGCGACCAGGTGGCCAAGGGCCAGGTAATTGCCCGCGTCGAATCGACGGAACTGCAGATACAACTCGAAGGCGTCCAGGCCGCCTTCGAGCGCTCCCAGGCCCTGCTCGAAGACCTCAAGCGCGGCCTCCGCCCGGAAGAAATAGAGCAGTTCGAGAAAATCGTCCAGCTCAAGGAAGCAAACCTCGAGCGGGCCAGTATCGATTACGACCGCAAGGCCAGGCTGGCCGAACAAAAGGCCGTCCCAATCCACGATGCGGACATAGCCCGCACGGTGAAGGAAGCCGCGCAGAAGGATCTCGAGACCGCCCAGGAGCAGGTCAGGATCGCAAAGTTGGGCAGCCGCCAGGACCAGATAACGGCCGCCCGTTGGGCGTTGCGTCAAGCCGAAACGCAGGTTGCCCAACTGCAAAAGAAAATCGCTGACACTGAGGTGATCTCGCCACTCTCCGGGCGCGTGAGCGTCAAGAACATGGAGCAGGGTGAAATCGCCCGGGCCGGCTCGACTATTGTCACTCTGGTGGATCTCGACCGGCCGTGGGTACGCGTTTTCGTACCCGAGCACAAACTCGGCCGAGTCAGGCTCGGGATGACCGCTGAGATTCTCTCCGACTCCTTCCCCGACAAGGTCTACAAAGGCATCATCCGCCACATCGCGACCGACGCCGAGTTCACCCCCAAGAACGTCCAGACGCAGGAGGAACGGGTCAAGCTCGTCTATGCCGTCAAGGTCTATGTCGACAATCCGAACCAGGAGTTGAAACCCGGCCAGCCGGTCGACGCCAGGATCCGCCTCGATCAATAGGAGCCGAATGTGCCTGCCATCGAAATCAAGGGCCTGCGGAAGAACTATGAAGAAGTCGAGGCTCTCAAAGGGATCGACCTGAGCGTCGAAGAGGGCGAAATTTTCGGCCTTGTCGGGCCCGATGGCGCCGGCAAAACAACAATGATCCGTCTGCTCTGCGGCATCCTGAGGCCGACTGAGGGGACGGCAAGCGTTTTCGGCGCGGACATAGTCAAGGATCCTGAGGGGGTCAAGCGCCACATCGGCTACATGAGCCAGCGCTTCAGCCTCTACGCGGATCTGACTGTCGGGGAGAACATGCGCTTCTTCGAGGAGCTTTACCGTGTCCCCAAGGGGGAGCGCGCGGAGCGGCGGCGGAAGCTACTCGAGTTCAGCAGGCTCGAGCCATTCATCAGCCGCCGCGCCGGCAAGCTCAGCGGCGGCATGAAGCAGAAACTCGGCCTCAGCTGCGCTTTAACTCACAAACCCAAAGTGCTGTTTCTCGACGAGCCGACGACCGGCGTCGATCCGATCTCGCGTCGTGAGCTCTGGGGATTGCTATATGACCTGTGGCATGACGGGATTACCATCTTCGTCTCCACGCCTTACATGGACGAGGCGGAGCGCTGCAACAGGATCGCATTCATCCGCGACGGCGGCATCATCACCCTCGGCACGCCCGACGAAGTGAAGAGCCACTACCCTTTCCAGATCGCAGAGATCGTTACCCCGCGGGCGCGGGAGCTTGCCGCGCAGCTCGAGGCTCGTGAAGAAGTCGCCGCCGTCCATCTCTACGGCGACAGGCTCCACGTTTCCATCGCCGACTTCGCGGACGGCGTAGCATCATTGGCTCCATTATTCGATGAGTTCGATATTGCCCCGGATTCGATCCGCAAGGTGGCCCCCACCCTGGAAAGCGTTTTCCTACAGCAAGCGGAGGCCGGCAGATGAACCATGCCGTCGTAGCTGAAAATCTCACTAAAAAAATCGGCGTTTTCACGGCTGTCGATCATGTCAGTTTCAGTGTTCCGGTCGGTGAGATATTCGGATTCCTTGGCTCGAACGGCGCAGGCAAGACGACGACAATCCGCATGCTGTGCGGCATCATCGAGCCCAGCGAGGGCAACGCCACCGTGTTGGGAATGGACGTCGTCCGCCGGCGCAACGATATCAAGCAACAGATCGGCTACATGAGCCAGAAGTTCTCCCTCTACAACGACCTAACCGTCAGGGAGAACCTGGAATTTTTTGCCGGCATGTACAGCAGCAAGGGTAAGCGCCGGGGGAGGATCAGAGAGGCAATTGAAGCAACCGGGCTGACGGATCGCGAAAAGACGGTAACCGGCTCCCTGCCGTTCGGGATCAAGCAGCGGTTGGCACTCGCCTCCGCGATGCTGCACCACCCGAAAATCCTCTTCCTCGACGAACCTACTGCGGGGGTCGACCCGCGTGGAAGGCGGGAGTTCTGGGATCTGATCCACCGAGTCGCCGCCGAGGGCGTGACGGTGTTCGTCACAACTCACTACATGGACGAGGCGGAGTACTGCCACCGGATCACGCTGATGCACCAGGGAAGGCTGCGCGCCGTCGGTTCGCCTGCAGAGATGAAGCGCGACATCATGAAAGGCGCGATGCTCGAGATCAATTCTGACAATCCAGCGAGAGCCCTCGGATTGTTGAAGGCGGCCGACATCGGCGAGACGGCCCTTTTCGCCAACAGAATCCACCTCAACGTCCGTGACGAGGAGTCGGGCCGCGAGAGAGCCGCCTCTGTCCTCTCGCGTGAAGGGATACAAATCTTCGCCATCGATCGAGTAGCACCTTCCCTTGAGGACGTCTTCATCAGCGTCCTCAGTGACGAAAGAGAGCAGCCATGAGGCTTATCTGGACGATCGCCAAGAAGGAGTTCATTCACATCCGCCGTGACCCGCGCACGATGGCTTTCATCGTCATCATGCCGATCATGATGCTGCTGCTTTGGGGCTTTGCCGTCAACTTCGATCTGAAGAACATCAGCCTGGCAGTCGTCGACTATGACAAATCCCCCGCCAGCCGTGAATTCCTGCAGACGTTCACCGCCGGCGGCTACTTCCGGATTACCGGCTACTACGATTCCATCGGGGAGATAGACGAAGTATTAGACCTGCGGACGGCACGAGTCGGTGTGGTGATACCGCCCGGATTCCAGCGCGACCTGGCCCGCGGCGAGACCGCCAGCATCCAGTTTCTGGTGGACGGCAGCGACGGCAACATGGCCAACATAGCCTACGGCTATATCACCGGCGCCTCGAACATGTACACGCTGAAGAAGTTCCGGCAACGGATGGTGGCGTCCGGATTCGAGCCGCCCAAGGTGTTGCCGAACGTCCAGGTCAAGAACCGCTATTGGTACAACCCGGAACTCAAGAGCAGCCACTTCATCGTGTCCGGCAGCATCGCAATCATCATGATGATGATCGGCGCCGTCGTCACCTCGCTAACGTTGGTCAATGAGAAGGAAAGCGGCACGATCGAGCAGTTGATTGTTTCGCCGATAAAGCCCTATCAGATGATTCTGGGGAAGGTGCTGCCGTTTGTCTTTCTCTCTTTCATCGCCTTGATCCTCGTGCTGATAACCGCGTATTGGACATTCGGCCTGGCGCTCAAAGGTAACATTTATGAATTGCTGTTGATGTCCCTGGTTTACCTCGTGGGCGTCCTGGGGATCGGCATCCTCGTATCGGCGATTGTCAGCGACATGTCGTCGGCGATGCTCCTTGCTATGCTAATCTCGATGCTGCCCTCAGTGTTCTTCTCGGGATTCGTGTTTCCGATCAGAAACATGCCGTTGCCGCTTCAGTGGCTGACCTACATCGTTCCGGCGCGATACTTCCTCTCCGTCTTGAGAGGCATCTACATGAAGGGAATCGGTGTGGAAATCCTCTGGATCGAGGGCTTGTTCCTCGCCGGCTTCGCTCTGCTGGTCTTCGGCTTCGCCGCCACCCGTTTCAAGAAAAGGCTCGATTGAAGATGATCAGAAGACTTTTTTCCATGCTGCGCAAGGAACTGATTCAGGTTTTCCGCAACCGGATCACTCTGGGAATGGTTTTCGTGGTGCCGATCGTGCAGTTGCTGCTCTTCGGATATGTTGCCATCCTCGACGTCACCGATATCCCCACTGCAGTTCTGGATCACAGCAAGAGCCCGCAAAGCCGCAGGCTTCTGAGCGATTTTGAGAACAGCGGTTACTTCACTTTCACACATTACATCCTGAGCGAGAAAGAGATCGGCCCGCTGTTGGACGGCGGCAAAGTCGAGCTGGCGATCGTAATCCCGCAAGATTTCGCCGAACGCGTGGTCAACGGCGAGCCGACCGAGGTCATGGGCGCCGTCGACGGCTCCAATTCCAACAATGCCGTAACCATTGGAAATTATTTCATCGGGATAACAACCCGTTTCGCGATAAACGTAGCCGCTGCAACGGTTAACTCTGGTCTCGAAGAGCTGAGAATCCCCTTCGAACCCAAGACCAGAGTTTTCTTCAACCCGACGATGGAGAGCATTTACTACCTGGTCCCCGGCATCATTGCGGTGCTGCTGATCATGCTGCTCGTGCTGCTCTCGGCCATCAGCATCGTGCGCGAGCGGGAACAGGGCACATTCGAGCAGCTCACCGTCACGCCGATCCGCATCTGGGAGCTGGTTCTCGGCAAGACGCTGCCCTTCGTCGTGATCGGCTACGCGCTGGTCATGTTGATCACGGTTGCCGGCACGATGTGGTTCCACGTTCCTGTGCGCGGGAGCTTCGTCCTGCTGCTGTTATTGGCCGGCCTCTTTATGGTGTCGGCGCTGGGAATCGGGATGTTTGTCAGCTCGCTGGCACACACCCAGCAGCAGGCTATGATGCTGGCGATGTTCTTTATCCTGCCGCAGATTATCATCTCCGGATTCATCTTCCCGATCGAGAGTATGCCCGAGGCGATGCAGTGGCTGACATACATTGTCCCGGCACGGTATTTTCTCATCATGATCAGGGGAATCTTCCTCAAGGGTGTCGGATTCGAAGCTCTGATTCCGGAGACCATCAGTCTGGCTGTAATCTCGGTGGTTATTTTCTCGGTGGCGATATTCAGGTTCAGCCGCAGGCTGGAGATATAAGCTCTCCCGTCGCAGTTTCCTGCCCTAGCGGCGCACAAAAAAACCCGGCCATCCGGCCGGGTTTTTCTTACCAGCGTTTCCTACTACCGCCCATCCCTCCTGGACCGTTAGGATCAGGGCCGAGGTTGCCCGGGAAGCGGAATCCCTGGTTGGGATCATTGCGGTTGCTGTTGCCTCGTCCACCGCTGCCGCCCTGAGCTGTTCCCCTGGCGTCGCGACCGCCGCGGCGTCTGCTGCCGCTCTGGTCGGTCTGGCCGCTCTGGTCGGTCTGGCCGCTCTGGCCGCCTTGGCCACTCGGGCCGCTCTGGCCGCTCTGGCCGGGTCCGGAATGATCTCGGCTGCGGTTCCCGCGGTTGCGGTCGTCGCGCCTCGGGGGACGGCCGCCGCTGCTCCGCTGGGGGCCACTGGGCCTGCGGTCTCTCCGGTCTCCCTGACCACCTTGACCGCCCTGACCGCCGGCTCCACCCCTGTCGCCATCCTTATCGCTGAGCAGGGCCTTGCGGCTGAGGCGAACCTTGCCGTTGGCCTTGTCAATCTCGATAACCTTGACAGGGACTTCCTCACCGATCGACAGCTCATCGGATACCTGGTTGACCCGGTAATTGGCGATCTCCGAGATGTGCAGCAAGCCCTGCACGCTGGGCAGGATTTGCACGAAGGCGCCGAAATCGGTGATGCTGACCACCTTGCCGAGATAAGTCTTGTTGACCTCGGGCTCCTCGATGATCGACTCGATCATGCTTTTCGCCTTGTCGAGCGCCGCCATGTCGGGCGAGTAGATGAGCACGGTGCCGTCGTCTTCCACGTCGACTTCGGCTCCGCTCTCTTCGACGATACCGCGGATTGTGGCTCCGCCCTTGCCGATGATGTCGCGAATCTTCGACGGATCGATCTTAATCGTGACGATGCGCGGCGCGTAGGGGCTGAGCTCTTCTCTCGGCGTGTCGATCGTAGCGTCCATGATATCGAGGATGTGCAGCCGTGCCTGCTTCGCCTGTTCGAGTGCCCGTCGCAGAATCTCGGTGGTCACACCGGTGATCTTGATATCCATCTGCAGCGCGGTGATGCCGGTGCGCGTGCCGGCGACCTTGAAATCCATGTCGCCGTAATGATCTTCTTCCCCGGCGATGTCGGTCAGCACGATGAACTCGTCGCCTTCCTTCATCAAACCCATGGCCACTCCGGCCACGGCCGCACGCACGGGTACGCCGCAATCGAACAGCGATAGCGAGCCCCCGCATACAGTGGCCATCGACGACGAGCCGTTGGACTCGAGGATGTCGCTGACCAAGCGGATGGTGTAGGGGAATTCTTCCTCAGTCGGCAACACAGGAGCGAGCGCTCTGTGGGCCAGGGCTCCGTGTCCGATTTCGCGCCTGCTGGCACCGCGCAGGAACTTCACCTCACCGACGCTGAACGGCGGGAAGTTGTAATGCAGCATGAAGCGGCGTTTCCACTCGCCCTCCAACTCGTCCATTATCTGGGCGTCGCTGCGGGCACCAAGGGTCGCTGTTACCAGCGCCTGGGTTTCGCCTCGGGTAAACAAGGAGGAGCCATGAGTGCGCGGCAGGAACTGCAGCTCGCAACTCACGTCCCTGACATCCTCGAAACCTCTGTTGTCGAAACGTTTCTTGTTGCTGAAAACTCCCTCGCGGAAGATTTTCTGTTTCAACTCCCCGAAGGCGACCTTGGCCAAGTTGCGCTCGTCGCTGTCCTCGGGATATAGCTCAACGAATTCATTCTTGACCTCGTCGAAGCGTCTGCCGCGCTCCTGCTTGTCAGCGATCGCCAGCGTCTGCCGAATCGGCTCTGTCATCTTCTCGACGACATCTTTCTGAATCTGCTCAGGGAGCGCCACCGGTTCGATGGCCCATTTCTCCTTGCCGAGTGCCGCGGCCATCCGTTTCTGCATTTCGATGATCGGCTGCGCTTCTTTGCGGGCGAGTTCGAGCGCTTCGACAATCAGGTCCTCGCTCACTTCCTTCGCGCCCGCCTCGACCATCACTACCGCTTCTTCGCTGACGACGGCCACCAGGTCGATGTCGGAGCGCTCCATGGCCTCGTGGTTCGGATTGACGGCAAACTCGCCATCGATGTAGCCGATGCGGACTGCGCCCAGCGGTGTTGCAAAGGGGATTTCCGAGAGATAAAGGGAGGCCGAAGCCCCAATTATGCTTAACACATCAGGGTCGTTTTCCTGATCATAGGACAGTACTGATGCGATCACCTGCGATTCGTGTGTATACCCCTCTGGAAACAGCGGTCGCAGTGACCTGTCGATCAGCCTCGCCGAAAGGATTTCGGCCTCGGAAGGCCGCCCCTCGCGACGGAAAAAGCCGCCGGGAATCTTGCCTGCGGCGAATGTGTACTCACGGTAATCAACCGTTAGCGGCAGGAAGGAGGCGTTCTCCATTTTATCCCGCTTGGCGCAGCCTGTGACTAATACCACCGTGTCGCCATATCTAACAATTACTGAACCGTCAGCCTGTTTTGCTACGTTTCCGGTAGCCAAGGACAGACTCTTCCCCCCTACCTGGATTTCTTCGTGTACTTTCATTGATACCTCCGCTTGTCGGACGGACGAATGGTTTTGTGGCGCTCACTTCCTTGCGGGGATGTACGCCGGTCGCATGCCGGCCGACAAAGCAAACAAAGCTTACTTTCTTAGCTTCAAACGCTTGATGATCACGCGATACCGATCAATATCTTTAGCCTTTAGATAATCCAGCATCCGGCGACGCTGGCCAACCATCTTCAACAGCCCACGGCGGGAGTGATGGTCTTTTTTATGGTCCTTGAAGTGCTCGGATAGTTGGTTGATACGCTCGCTTAGGAGCGCAATCTGCACTTCCGGGGAGCCCGTATCAGTATCGTGGATCCGATGTTGGTTAATAACTTCCGATTTGTTTTCTTTACTCAGTGGCACGTCTCTCTTCCTCTTACGCTGCTACTTAAATCGGACTCCTAAAATATACGCTCAGTCCTAGTCTTTTAATCCGCGGAAATACTAGCATGCGCATAACATCTTGGCAAGCATAAAGATGCGCGCGAACCCTCAGCGAATGTTTAGCTCCGCGCTTCCTTGATCGCCTCGTTGAGCTCCGGGAGCACCTTAAACAGGTCTCCCACGATACCAAAGTCGCAGTGCTGGAAAATCGGGGCGTCGGGATCCTTGTTGATTGCGACAATCAGCTTCGACGATGACATGCCGGCAAGATGCTGGATGGCGCCGCTAATCCCCACTGCAATATAGAGGTTGGGCGAAACGGTCTTTCCCGTTTGCCCGACCTGGTGCTTGTGCTCGATCCAGCCGGCGTCGACCACGGCGCGCGATGCGCCCAAAGCGGCGCCAAGCTGCGCAGCCAGCTCTTGCAGGATCGCGAAGTTCTCAGGGCCTTTCATGCCTCTTCCGCCTGACACGATTATCGAGGCCTCGGCAACATCGAGCTCGCCGGACTCTGACTCGACCAGCGACACCTCCTTCGGATCGGCTGCCGATGCCTCGACGGCGAGGGCGGTCACCTCCCCCGCGCCTGGAGAATCCGCCTCCGACGCGGCGAAAACGTTGGGCCTGATGCTGATCATCACCGGATAGCTTTTTGAGCGGAAGTTTGCGAAGCACTTTCCAGCAAAAATCGGCTTGCGTATCGCCAACGCTCCGCCATCGACACCAACTGCTGTTATGTCGGTGCAGATGCCGCAGCCGATGCGCGCCGCACTCATCGGGCCCAGTTCCCTGCCCATAACAGTAGCCGGCAGGATGATCACCTGGGGATCGGCTTCTTTCACCGCTTTGGCAACGATGTCGGCGTAGGTGGCGTTGACGTAGTGCTCGAGGCCGGGATCATCGGCGACGTAGATCTTATCCGCGCCGTAGGCCTTGCACTGCTCGGCCAGACCTGAGACGCCGCTGCCGATGAGAAGTGCGCTAAGCTTGCCGCCCAGGTCGCCCGCCAGAACCCGCCCCAGTGTCAGCGCTTGCATTGATTGGAGCTTGAGCTGCCCCTTGCGCTGTTCCAAAACAACCAGAATACCTTCAGCCATTATTCCTACCTCAAATCACTTTGGCGTGGTTCTTCAGCCAATCGGCCAGCTGCCTGGCCGCCGAAGCGGGATCGTCGCCGGCGTCAACCGTAATGCCCTCCCCTCGCTCCGGGGGCATTTCGATGCCGACAAGCTCGAGCGCGGCACCATCTTCACCCAAGATCGCCGCATCAACTCCCAGCTCAGCCGGCGAAATCTCCTCGATCTGCGCCCTCTTTGCCGCCATGATTCCTTTCAGCGACGGGTAACGCGGCTCGTTAAGGCCTTTCTCCGCGCTGATGACCGCCGGCAGGGAGGCCTTGACCACTTCTCCCATGCCTTCGATCTGGTGCTGGGCTGTAAACGAACCGTCGCCCAATTCCAGCTTGCCGACGACAGTCACAAGCGGCCAGCCGAGCAGACCGGCGAGCATCGCGGGTACCTGGCTTTGGTCGCTGCCGACAGCCATTTTCCCACAGAGCACCAGGTCGCAGGGCCTGTCTTTGATGATTGACGCCAGCATCGAGGCTATCGCCAGGCTGTCGCTGCCCGGCGCTTCCTCGAGTTTCACCCTGACCGCCGCGTCGGCGCCCATGGCCAGAGCCGTGCGAAGCGCCTGTGTCGAACCCGAGTCGCCGACGGTCACGACTGTCACCGATCCCTCGCCCAGCTTCTCTTTGATCTGCAAGGCTTCTTCTATGGCGAACTCGTCGAAAGGATTGACGACCATCTTCACGCCGGTGAGGTCAAGCGAGCGGCCGTCGGCCGCCATCTTGACCCTGATCTCGGTCTCCGGCACCTGTTTGATCGGTACGATAATATTCATTCCGCTACTCCCGCCTGATTGTCTTTGCGCATGCGGTCCGCTCTCAGCCGTCGAACCGTTTCATCAGCACAGCTGCGTTTGTGCCTCCGAAACCAAAAGAATTGCTAAGGGCGTATTCGATTGCCATCTCTCTCGATTCGTTGGGTACGAAATCGAGGTCGCATTCCGGGTCGGGGAACTCGTAGTTGATCGTCGGGTGGACGATCTGCTCGGCGATCGATTTTGCCATCACTGCAGATTCAACGCCGCCTGCAGCCCCGAGCAGGTGGCCGGTCATCGACTTTGTAGAGCTCACGGCAAGTTTATCTGCGTGTTCGCCGAACGCCTGCCTGATCGCCAACACCTCTATCCTGTCACCCGGCGGAGTCGATGTGCCGTGCGCATTGATGTAATCGACCTGGTGTGGTTGGATGCCGGCGTCCCTGATGGCGTTGAGCATCACTCGGCGCGGACCGTCTCCATCCTCGCTCGGCGCCGTGATGTGGTAGGCGTCGCCGCTCATGCCGTAGCCGACTACTTCGGCATAGATCTTCGCTCCCCGTTTTTCCGCTGATCTCAACTCCTCCAGCACGATAATGCCGCAACCCTCGCCGATGACAAAGCCGTCTCGTTGAGCATCAAATGGGCGGCTTGCCTTCGCGGGTTCGTCGTTCCGCGAAGAGAGAGCGCGAGCCGCAGCGAAACCACCAACCGTCAGAGGCGAAATCACAGCCTCTGTGCCACCGCAGATCATTGCATCGGCGTCTCCCCGCTGGATGATCTTGAAGCTGTCGCCGATCGCGTGGCAGGAGGTAGAGCAGGCCGTGCATGTTGCGGAATTGGGGCCGCGGGCTCCGAAACGGATCGAAACCAGCCCCGAGGCCATGTTGACGATCAACGATGGAATAAAGAAAGGTGAGAACTTCTTCCAGGGTTTATCGCTGCCTTGCAATTTGATGTACTGACGTTCGATAACCGGAAGACCCCCGATACCGGAGCCGATGTAGACGCCGACTTCATTACGATTGCTTTCATCAATGACGATGCCGGAATCCTCAACGGCTTGCACGGCAGCGGCGATGGCAAAATGGGTGAACCTGTCCATCCTGCGGAGTTCTTTCTGAGGAATGTATTGGCCAGGATCAAAGCCCTTGACCTCTGCCGCAATCTGCACCGGCCAGCCATCAACATCGAAGTGAGTTATCCGCGAGACACCGCTCTTTCCCTGAAGCAGCGAATCCCAGGTCTCCTGGGTAGTGTTGCCCACGGGGGTAACGAGACCTATGCCGGTGACGACAACTCTTCTGGCTTGCACTGGGTTCACCTCGTGCCGGATTTAAGTCTGCGCCGATCAAGCCGGCGCACAGGTATCCTGAGCCGGGGTCAGTCGATGTGCTCTTTCAGGTAGTCGATGGCGTTCTGAACCTTTGCGATCTTCTCCGCGTCCTCATCGGGGATCTCGAGATTGAACTCCTCCTCGAAGGCCATTACCAGCTCGACTGTGTCGAGCGAATCGGCGCCGAGGTCGTCCACGAAATGAGCCGAAGGAGTCACTTCTTCCTCATCAACTCCAAGCTGCTCTACGATGATCTTGCGTACCCGTTCTTCAATTGAAGCCATCTTGTATTCCTCCTCTTAGGTCCTCTTGACTTCTTGATGACGCTCCTCATGGAAGCGTAATGCAACGGCATCCGGCCGTCACATGTACATCCCTCCGTTTACGTTGATGACGGCGCCGGTGATGTACGAGGCGTCGTCGGATACGAGAAACTTCACTGCCTTGGCCACGTCCTCCGGCAAGCCCAAGCGTGCGAGAGGAACGTTGGCCATTAAGCGCTCTCGGATTTCGTCCGAGAGGACATCCGTCATCGGGGACTCGATAAAGCCGGGTGCCACGGCGTTTACGGTTATCCCGCGAGAGCCGAGCTCGCGCGCGGCACTCTTGGTGAAGCCGATCACACCGGCCTTGGTCGCTCCGTAGTTTGTCTGTCCGGGATTACCCATCTGACCTACAACGCTGGTTATGCTGACTATCCTGCCGTAGCGGCGCTTCATCATATAGCGCACGACTGAGTGGGTGCAATTGTATACACCTGAAAGATTAACGGCCAGTACCGAGGACCACTCCTCGGGTCTCATCCGCATGAGCAGGTTGTCGCGGGTGATGCCGGCATTGTTCACCAGGTGGTCTACCTGGCCGAACTCCGACATTGTGGCTTCAACCGCGGCTTTAGCACTCTCCTCATCGGAGACGTCAAGACGCACCGTAAGAGCGCGCCTTCCCAATTTCCTGACTTCCGCAGCAACCGTTTCCATACCCTCTTCGAGAATATCGGCCACCACCACATCCGCCCCTGCCGCCGCAAGTTCGAGCGCGATGACCCGGCCGATTCCCTGGGCCGCTCCGGTGACAATCGAAACCCGTCCTTCGAGTCCAGCCATTTTTATTCTCCGCCCCCCATTATCATCTCAATTCCGCGAGGGTATTTTGCAGCGATTCTCCGTCCTCGGCATTGAGGCATTTGACTCGCTTGACAATCCTTTTGACCAAGCCGCACAGCACTTTCCCGGGACCGAGCTCGACAAAGGTGTCGACACCCATCTTTTTCATCCGCAGGATTGTCTCCTCCCAGCGGACGGGCGAGACTATCTGCTTGATCAGGCCTTCCCTCGCCGCGTCGCCCGCGGAGATCTCCTCCACGTCGGCGTTGTTGATCAGGGGAAACTTGAGATCGCTGAACCGGATTTCTCCGAGGACATCGACCATACCGTCCCGCGCGTGCTTCATCAGGCTCGAATGGAACGGTGCGCTGACGTTAATCTGAATCGCCCTTTTTGCGCCTTTTTTCTTCGCCAGTACCAACGCCCTGCCCACCGCGCTGACGTTACCGGCAATTACAATCTGGCCTGGGCAATTCAGGTTCGCGAGCTCGACGATTTCTCCCTCGGCTGCCAAATAGCAGATTTCGTTCACTACGCTTGCATCGAGGCCGAGAACAGCGGCCATTGTGCCCTCGCCCACCGGCACGGCCTCCTGCATCATCTCACCCCTGCGCCTCACGGCATAAACAGCGTCGGAGAGAGAGATTCCGCCCGCCGCCACCAAGGCGGAATATTCGCCCAGGCTGTGCCCGGCGACCACATCCGGAGTAATACCCTCTGATGCGACAATGCTCCATACGCCCACACTGTGAGCGAGAATTGCCGGCTGCGTATTTGTGGTGAGCGTCAGCTGATCTTCGGGGCCGTCGAAACAGATCCTGCTGAGCGGAAAGCCGAGGCGCGCGTCGGCTTCCTGCATCACATCGCGAAAAGCCGAGTTGCCCTGATAGAGATCGCTACCCATGCCCACGTACTGCGATCCCTGACCGGGAAAGATGAAAGCGAGTTTACCCATCGACTACTCCTCGCGCTTGGCGGCCTCTTTGATCAGCGCGAGCGCCACGGTGTTGCGCTGTATCTGGTTGGTGCCCTCGTAGATCTGCAATATCTTGGCGTCGCGCAACATCTTTTCGACCGGATACTCACGCATATAACCATATCCGCCGAAGATCTGGACGGCATCTATGGTGACCTGCATCGCAACGTCGGAAGCGAAGTATTTGGCCATCGCCGCTTCCTTGGCGAAGGAACGGACTCCCTTGTCGATGTTGAGAGCGGTCATGTAGACGAGCGCGCGAGCAGCCTCGATCCGAGTCGCCATATCCGCCAGCATGTGCTGGATCGATTGGAAGGATGAAATCGTCTGGCCGAACTGGCGGCGCTGCCGCGCGTAGTTAATCGCATAATCGAGAGCGCCGGCTGCCAAGCCTACCGCCTGCGCTCCCACTCCCACTCGCGCCCGGTCGAGCGTCCTGACGGTAGTCATCAGGCCTGTCCCCGGCCGCCCGAGGATGTTTTCTGCGGGGATTCTGCAGTCTTCGAAGATGACCTCGCGTGTGGATGAGCAGCGGATGCCGAGCTTCTTCTCCTTGGCGCCGAAGCTGAGCCCCGGCGTGCCGTTCTCAACCACGAAGGCGCTGATGCCACGGGCGCCCCTGTTCTTTTCGGTCACTGCGATCACTGAGTAAATGTCGGCTTCGCCGCCGTTGGTGATCCATTGCTTGGTGCCGTTGAGCACCCATTCGTCGCCGTCTTTTACCGCGGTTGTCTTCATCGCGGTGGCGTCGCTGCCTGCTTCGGACTCGGTAAGGCAGAAAGCCAACAACGACTCTCCGGATGCCGTCGGTGGTAGATACTTCTTTTTCTGCTCTTCGCTGCCGCTGATAATTATCGGGAAAACCCCAAGTGCATTTGCGGCGTAGGAAGTCGATACGCCGACGCAGGCCCTGCTAAGTTCCTCGGTCACGATGCAGAGCTCAGTAATTCCCCCGCCGAATCCGCCGTGCTCCTCCGGCAGATAGACGCCGAGCAATCCTGACTTGGCAAGATGATCCAAAATCTTGCGGGGAAATTCCTCCTTCTCATCGAGTTCCGCGGCTGCGGGCCTGACATCCCCGTCTGCAATCGCCTTGGCAAGTTGCTGGATCTCTTTCTGATCCTCCGTGAAGAAATACTCCATGTCCCTACCCCTCTTACGCGCTTTACCAACGCATCAGGAGTGAGCCCCAGGTCACTCCGCCGCCGAAGGCGGTGAGCAGGACCAGATCGTCCTGCTTCAGCCTCCCTGAAGCGACATTCTCGTGCAGGCCGATCGGAATTGTGGCCGATGAACTGTTGCCGATCCTGTCTATATTGGCGTACATCCTATCGTCGGTGACATTTATCCGTTCGGCAACCGCGGCGGTGATCCGCTGGTTGGCCTGGTGTGGGATTACCAAATCGAGATCCTCGGACCCGTAGCCGGCCTCTTTCAGCACCTGCTTGCTGGTGTAGGTCATATTGCGTATGGCGACCTTGAAGAGTTCGTTACCCTTCATCTTTATGTAGTGACGCCTCTTGTCAAGGACCTCCTGGCTGAAGGGCTCCTTGGTGCCACCTGCCGGGATGTTGAGGACGCTGGTGAAGTTGCCGTCGCTGCGGATCATGCTGGCCAGGATTCCGCGTCCCTCGGGAACGCGGCTGACCACGGCGGCACCTGCGCCGTCGGCGAAGATCACGCAGGTGGAGCGGTCGGTCCAGTCGGTCCATTTGCTCAGAACTTCGGCCCCAATAACGAGAACATGCTCGGCGGCGCCGGTCTTGATGAAATTGTCGGCGATCGTGAGTGCGTAGATGAAGCCGGTGCAGGCAGCGGAGATGTCGAAGGCTGCTGCGTTTGAGGCGCCGAGCTCCGCCTGCACTGTGCAGGCGACGGCCGGCAGCGGCGAGTCGGGCGTGACTGTCGCACAGATCAGCAGATCGATCGCCTCCGGCGCGACACCGGCCGCTTCCAAAGCATCCCGCCCTGCCTTGACGGCGAACGTGGAGGTGCTCTCATCCTCCCTGGCTATTGTGCGCTGCCGGATGCCTGTGCGGCTGACTATCCACTCGTCGGTGGTGTCTACCATTTTTTCAATGTCGGCGTTGGTAATTATCTTCTCAGGTAGCGCCATGCCGGTCCCGATGATTCCCGCGCTGAAGGACACTCTATCTCTCCCTTTAATCATATTATGTTATGTTGGTAGAGTTCCTGAATCCCCTTCTGAATTGCCTGGTTCACATTCATATCGAAGAATTCAGCGGCGGTCCTGATGGCGTTCTGAATCGCTCTCGGGTTGGAGCGCCCGTGGCAGATGACGCAGATTTCCTTGAGGCCGAACAGCAAGGCACCGCCGTACTCGGAGTAATCGAATTTGTTTTTTAGCCGCTTGAATGACCTGCGCATCATCATCGCCGCGAGCTTGGTAACCCAGGTGCTGAGCAGCTCTTCCTTGAGCACCGAAAAGGCCAGCTCGGCGATACCCTCGGCTGCTTTCAGAACAGCGTTGCCGGTGAAGCCGTCGGTAACGATGACATCGCAGTTGCCGTTGAAGAGATCGCGTCCTTCCACGGGGCCGATGAAGTTGAAGTTGCCGCGCGAGAGCCTGTCCACGGCCTTGCGCACCAGTTCATTACCCTTGGTGGCTTCCTCGCCGTTGCTGAGCACCCCGATCCGCGGCTCGGGCACCCTGAGGATATCCCTGGAGAAGACGTTGCCCATGACGGCGAACTGGACGAGGTGAATGCTGCGGCAGGTGACGTTGGCGCCGATGTCGAGAAAGACCGCGGGATGTGTGCTCTTGGGCGTGGGAACGGCAATTGCCAGCGCTGGGCGGTTGACACCCTCGACGTTGCCTACAATGGTCTTGGAAATCACCATCGCCGCGCCTGTGTGGCCGGCAGTGACGATGCCGTGGGCGCGGCCATCCTTGACCAGACGCGCGCAGACGCGAATCGAAGAATCACGCTTGGAGCGCAGAGCCGTAAGTGTCGGCTCCTTCATCTCGATGACTTCCGAGGCGTGCACTATCTGAATCGGAAGCCCGTTGGTGTCGTGTTTGCCAAGTTCATTCTGGATGGCATCTTTATCGCCAACGAGGGCAATCTCGATTCCTTCCTCGCGAGCGGCTTTGACTGCTCCTGCTACTGGATTAGCTGGAGCATAGTCACCGCCCATGGCGTCGACAGCTACTATCATCGTCTATCGACCCTTACGCCGCTATCAGTTCTCAATTCCTGCACACCCGATAATTACTCTTCTTCAATCTTGATAACTTCGCGGCCCTTGTAATAGCCGCATGCCGCGCAAGCACGATGCGGCATTTTTGTCTCATAGCAATTCGGACAAATCGACATGCCGGGAGTTTTGAGGCTGTCGTGACTGCGCCTGCGGTCGCGGCGGCCTTTTGAAATCTTTCTCTTTGGATTCGCCATTTTATGTCTCTCTCAATACAAACAAAAAATCTCAAAGGCGGGATAATCAGTCCTTTCCGCCTCCGAACATCTTTTCCTTTATGTCTTTGAGCACAAGCAAGCGGTCGTCGACCGCCTCCGTGCCACAGCTACAAGTAATCTTGTTCAGATCCGCACCGCACTTGGGGCAGATACCCCTGCAATTCTCATCACAGAGGATTTTCATCGGCAGTGCCAGCACCACCTGCTCGTCGATCACCTGGGCGAGGTCGATCACCTCGAGGTAAGATGCGATGTTCATATCCTCGTCGGCAAGCTCCACATCGATTTCGTCCGGCATGCTGTCACGCGGGATGAACAGGAGATCCAGCTCTTGCTCAACAACATGCTCGAACCTGGCGAGGCAGCGATAGCAGGTGAGCATCAGCCGGGTTGAGAACGTGCCGGTGAGCTTCACATCGCGGTCCTTGCCTACCAAAGTGAAGTCAACATCAACAGGGCCTGCGTAGCTCACTTCATCCAGGGGGCGCCTCTGGCCGCCCATCGGAATCGGCCGCGCTATACGTAGCTTCTGATTCAGTAACTTGTTGACTTCAATAATCATTTCAACCCTGCTTAAAAGAGGCGACACACTAGCATGCGCTGAAAATTATTGTCAAGCCTCCCTGGGCTCCCTGAAAAGAGCCCAAAGGTTTACGATTATATCCTCCAATTCCCGCTCTACAAGCACATATTTGCGATTTTTTACAATGAAACAGGGTGAGACGGCGCAGCGGACGATCAGAAGCGATCGAGAGGGACTCTCAAAGAGGAAACGGCTCTTCCAGGAGCATCCTGCAAACAGTACTATTCCCCGTTGCTGCGTGCGGGATCGAACCGGGCACAAGCAACGCGGCAAGCGCGGCCCTCATTTCTGTAATCCCCAGGCTGATGAATTGCCGGCGCTATTCCAACCCACGATCTGATAGGCTAAGATTACGGCATGAACCTGGACCGGGATGTGAAAGCGGAAATCGAGGGGCTTCGCCGCGAGATCGAGGAGCATAACTATCGCTACCATGTTCTCGACGAACCATCGCTAACCGATGCGGAGTACGACACCCTCTTCCGCCGACTCCAAGAACTCGAAGCGCGCTATCCCGAATTCGCCAGCCCCGATTCCCCTACCCAGCGCGTCGGCGCCCCGCCGCTCGACAAGTTTGAGCCGTATACCCACACGCTGCCAATGCTCTCGCTGGCAAACGCGATGGACGAAGACGAATTCCTTGCTTTCGATGCGCGTGTGCGGAAAAACCTCGAAACCGACAAGGCTGTCGAGTACTTCGCCGAGCTTAAATTCGACGGCTTGGCTGTGGAGCTTGTCTACCGCGACGGGATCCTCGAAGTCGGCTCGACCCGCGGCGATGGGGTAACCGGTGAGAACGTCACAGCCAACCTGAGAACCATCAAAGCTGTGCGTTTGCGGCTGCGGGAAAGCGCAAGGTTCCCGCTGCCGCCGTTGCTCGAGGTGCGCGGGGAAGTGATCATGCTCAACAGCGCCTTCCGCCGCCTCAATGCCTGCAGAGAAGAAAACGGCCAGCCGCTGTTCGCCAACCCCCGAAACGCGGCTGCTGGATCAATCCGCCAGCTCGACAGCCGGACCACCGCCGGCCGCAAACTCGACCTGTTTTGCTACGGCACGGGCTTGGCCGAGGGCGTTGAATTCGAGCGGCATGGCGACACGCTCGCTGCGTTGCGCGAGTGGGGATTCAAGGTCAATGAGCTCGGCCGGTCATGCCGCGGTGCTGATGAAGTTATCCGTTTTTATCGGGAAATCGAAGCAAAAAGAGAAGAGCTCGATTACGAGATCGATGGCATTGTGGTCAAGGTCGACCGCTTCGATCAGCGCGACATCCTCGGCGAAGTCAGCCGCTCTCCGCGCTGGGCAATAGCCTTCAAGTTCAAGCCGATGCAAGCCGAGACGAAGATCAACGAGATCACCATCCAGGTCGGACGCACGGGCGCTCTGACCCCTGTCGCCGAGCTGGAATCTACCAGGGTTGCCGGAGTGACCGTCAGCCGGGCCACGCTGCACAATGAGGACGAGATCCGACGCAAGGATATCCACATCGGCGACCGGGTGATCGTCCAGCGCGCAGGCGATGTCATTCCCGAAGTTGTGCGGGTTCTCGAGGACCGTCGCGACGGCAGTGAGCGAGAATTTGTTTTCCCATTGCACTGTCCCGCCTGCGGATCGGACGTTTTCAAGCCCGAGGGAGAGGCGGTGGCGCGTTGCCCCAACAGCTCATGCCCCGCCCAGGTGCGGGAATCGATTCGCCATTTCGCCTCCCGCGGCGCAATGGACATCGAAGGCATGGGCGCCAAGATTGTCAACCAGGTTGTCGATGCAGGTTTGGTAAAGGACGTAGCAGACATCTACGATTTGACGACTGAACGGTTGGTCGGGCTCGATCGATTCGCCGAAATCAGCGCAGCCAACCTCGTAGAGACCATAGCCGAGAGCCGCGGGCGCGACTATTCCAGGCTCCTGTTCGCACTCGGGATCCGCCATGTGGGAGAGCACCTGGCCCGCGTGCTTACCCGAGCGTTTCCCTCCATCGATGAGCTTGTCGAAGCAACGCGTGAAGAGTTGGAAGCGACGCACGAAGTCGGGCCGCAGGTTGCCGAGAGTGTCGTCCGTTTCTTCTCTGAAGAAAAGAACCTCGAACTGATCGCTCGTCTCAAGGCCGCCGGCCTGAACATGGAGGCCGAGAGGGTGACTGGGCAAGAAGCATCCCACTTCGCCGGCAAAGTCGTGGCGTTCACCGGCAGCCTGGAAAAACTCAGCAGAAGCGAAGCAAAAGAGCTGGTCGAGCGGCTGGGGGGGAGAGCTACGACGTCGGTTTCGGCCAAAACGGATTTGGTTGTCGCTGGTCCGGGAGCAGGCAGCAAGATGACCAAAGCGCAGGAACTCGGGATAAAGGTTGTGGACGAGGAAGGCTTCCTGGAAATGCTGCCTCCGGGCGATATCAGTTAGACTGCGCCTTGACGTCCGGCCTTTGGGAAATCCGCTTCAACAGCCTGACCTCGTTACCCTGCTCGTTATACTTGATCTCATCCACAAAGTATGAAGTCAGGATGATCCCCCGTCCGGAGTGCCTCACAATACCGTCGGCGTAGATAGCGTCCATCACGCCGCGCCAGTCGAAACCCTTGCCCTGGTCGCGGATGATGAATTCGACGCCTTCAGGCCACAAGCGATAGAAGATGTCTATCCTTCGCGATCCCAGGTCCGGATCCTTCAGACGGGCGTTCAGCAGGTCCGAGTATGTTCCGCTATCATGCGCTCTAGCCTTCTCATCATACGAGATTTCGAGATTGCCGTGCTCCAGCGCATTCATCACCATCTCACCCAGAGCTATCTCGATTCTCTCTATGGTCGTGAGGTCGAATATTAGACGCAGGGAGTGGCAGATGTTGTTGACGATCGCGGGCACCATCTCCACCCTGCTGGGAATGACCAGCCGGCGTGTCTCTTCCCTGAGTACTCGCTCCTCGACGATATCGATCTCGCGTTCCATGGCCAGCGAGACCAGAGAAAATGTCACACGCTCGAGTTCCCTGAGGTCAATTGGCTTTTTCAGATAATTGCTGGCTCCCGCACGCAACGCGGAAACGGCGACCTCCTCCGTCCCGTGCCCTGTTACGATTACGACACTGGTCTTTTGATTGAGTTTTTTTATCCTGCGCAGGAGCTCGATGCCGTCCATGTTGGGCATCTTGACGTCCGTTATGACGATATCGAATTGCCTCTGCTGAAACTTCTCGAGGGCTTCCTTCCCGTCGGTGGCTCCCACGACATCATAATCCTCCTCCTCGAGGAATTCGCACAGCTCCTGCAGCGTGCTGCGTTCATCCTCGACGACCAATATTGCCGTGGAGCTCATTTCAAGTCCCCATTAAGCGCCGCCATCTCCTCCTCCGCGCGTTTGAGAGTGATCCTGAAGACGGTCCCTTCGCCTTCAGTGCTAAAACACTCGATTTTCCCCTGAAAGTCTCTGATTATACTGTAGCTCACTGATAATCCCAGCCCGGTGCCCTGCCCTACCTCCTTGGTGGTGTAGAACGGCTCGAAAATCCTCTCCGAAACCTCGCAGGGCATGCCGCAGCCGTTGTCCTTAAAATCAATCGCTACTTCGTGATCTTTCCTGGTATATGCTTTTATCTCGAGACGCTTATTGTAGATCTCATCCGTCGCCTTATCGTTCTCCCTGGCCTCCATCGCTTCGCGCGCATTACCAATTATATTAAGAAAAACCTGTTCCAGCCTTGACTGTTCGGCGCAAACAGGAGGCAGGTTCTCCTCGGCTTCGTAATGGACCTCCACCCCCTGCGATCGCAGTTGTTCTCCAAGAATAGTGAAAACGCCATCAATCGCCACGGTGATGCTCACCGCTTCCATCTCCTGCCGCGGCTTGCGCCCGAAAAGCCTCATATGCTCGATGATACCAGCCGCTCTGTCCACCTGATTCTCGATCAACTTCAATTTCTCTTCGAAGAAATCCGCTTCCGCCCGGTCCGCGCCCAGCTTTCTGCGCAGTCGGCTGGCGGCAATCCTGATGGTATTCAGCGGCTGGTTCAGCTCATGAGCCACGCCGGCGGCCATCTCTCCAAGCGTAGCCATCTTGCCGGCCTGGATCAGCTCCATCTGCTTCTGGTAGAGTTCCATCTCCATCTTCTTACGGGCCGTTATATCTCTGACAACAAGGACATAATCGAAACCCGATGCGCTGTTGGCCGGGGACAGACTGAACTCAATGGGTATCGACATGCCGTCGGGATGGAGCCACTCGCCCTGATTCTCCCGCCCTGACAGCTTGTTGAACAATGCCTGGTCGCCTTGCAGCGCAGCTCCGTTCTCATCCGTAATCCTGAGGAAGGAGAGGATGCCCATCCCCTTTACTTCGTCAGGATCAAGGCCGAATTGGCGGCTCAGGGCTGTATTTCCGAAGGTAATCGAACCGTCCTCCTGAAATCCGATGATTGCTTCGTAGGTGCTCTCGGCCAGCGCGCGGTAACGCTGCTCGCTCTCCTCGAGTCGCTTGCTCAGCAACTCCTTCTCAACCTCGGCGCGCGAATTGGCAACCGCATTGCGAATCGAATTGGCCAGACGGGAGACGTGGCTGAAATCGACTTCCTTGACGAAGTAGTCGACAACACCCTGCCGGAAAGCCTCAGCCGCGACCTCCTCGCTTCCCCACCCCGTCATGAAGATGACAGGCAGCGACCAGCCCCTGTCTGTTATCTTGCTGATCAGCTCGATCCCGTTCTCACCGGCCTCCAGATCGTAATCGATCACCAGCAAATCGAAGTTCTCACGCTCCAATGCCTCGAGGCACTGTGCCGAATTGCTGACGCCCTCAATCTCGATATTGCTATCGTATCTGTTGAGCGTGGCGGACATGAGGGTTAAATCTTCAGGAGAATCATCAACCATTAAAACGCGAATCCCAGCCATTATTGTTCCAATCCGTTCATTTATCTCGTTTATATTTAACATGATACAAGGACTATCACAATCTGTCGATCTCCAAAAAAACAAGTGAATTATAGGTTAATCTCATCATACCCATTATGCCTCTTTTCCCGGCCGGCGCGGATAATTAACCTGGGCCAATTCATTGACACGGCTGGAATTAAAGTGCTATAAGCAGGGACTATTCCGGGTAGGAGTTCCAAAGACTATCTCGACACGCAGGATTGCGGAATACACGCCGGGATCAAACGGGAGCCCAGTGAGATGAGTAAGCATTTTTATGTCACGACCGCCATCGAGTTTGTCAACTCCGTGCCGCACGTCGGCCATGCCTACGAGAAGATCGGTGCCGACATCATCGCCCGTGCGATGCGAATGCTCGGTCGTGACGTTGTCTTTCAGATGGGCACCGACGAGCACAGCACCAATGTCGCCCGCAAGGCGGACGAGCTGGGTATGGAACCGTTGCAGTTCTGCGACGACATGGTGAAAAAATTTGTCACCGTCTGGGAGAAGCTTGAGCTCAGCTTCGATGTCTTCATCCGCACGACCAGCGAACGCCACGAGGCGACTGTTCGCGATTTGCTCAAACGGATTCATGACAACGGCGACATCTTTACCGGGAAGTATGAAGGCTACTATTGCGCCAGCTGCGAGCGCTTTTACCAGACCAAGGACCTCATCAAAGACGACGCCGATTATCGCTGCCCCGTGCATGAGCTGCCTTGCGATTGGCTCGAAGAGGAAAATTATTTCTTCCGCCTCAGCCGCTACCGTGACCCGCTGCTCGCGCACATCGAGAAGAATCAGCAGTTTATCCAACCCGAGATCCGCAGAAACGAGATTGTTAACGTGCTGAAGGACGGCCTCGATGACATCTCGATTTCCCGCTCCGGCTCGAGGTGGGGTGTTCCGCTTCCGTGGGATGAAACCGCCATCACCTACGTCTGGTTCGACGCGCTGATTAACTATGTCAGCGCCGTCGGATATGCCGACGACAGGGACTCTTTCAACAAGTACTGGCCTGCACAGCTACAGATTATCGGCAAGGATATAACCCGCTTCCACTGCATCTACTGGCCCGCGATGCTGCTCAGTGCCGGTCTGGAGCTGCCGGAAACGATCTTCGGTCACGGATTCGTGCACTTCGGCGGCGAGAAGATGAGCAAGACGCGGGGCACGGTGATTGATCCATTGGAAATCGTCGAGCGCCACGGCGCCGACGCCCTGCGCTACTTCCTGGCCAAGGAGATTCATTGGGGGCAGGACGGCGATTTCACGCCCGAGCGCTTTGTCGACATCTATAACGCCGACCTCGCCAACAATCTGGGTAATCTCGTCAACCGCAGCCTGACGATGATACGCAAGTACTGCGACGGCAAGGTGGAGATTCCCAGCGATCCATCCGCCGGGAAAAACGATGTATTCGATGTGTCGCTGCTGGAGAAATATCTCGACAGCATGAACAACTGGCGCCTGCACGAGATGCCCGACCGGCTGATCGCGATGGTCGACGGCGTCAATCTTTACATCGACAAACAACAGCCGTGGGCGTTGAACAGGGAGCCGGACAAGCGCGAGACCCTGCTGGCCGTGATGTTCAACATCGCCGAGGCGCTCCGCTGGATCGCCCTCTGCGCCTTCCCGATCATCCCCGGCGCCTCCGCCAGGATCTGGGAACAGTTGAACATGCCCGGTTCCATCGATCAGGCGCGCTTCGACGACCTCGTCTGGGGCAACTTCCCGCAGGGAGTGGTGGTCAGCAAACCAGAACCGATCTTCCCGAGAATCGAAACTCCCGCGGAATAGCAAATCAACTTGTCCGCTCTCGGGGTGTGAAAGCTTACGCGCCACCTTGTAGCCCCATTTGAACGACTGTATATTGTTGCGGGAGGGTGAGAAGTGGAAACCATCAGACTGCAACGCAAGGTTCTCAACGAAAACGACGTCCTCGCCGCCGAGCTTCGCAACCGCTTTGCCGCAGCGGGGATTCTCTGCCTCAACCTCGTCAGCTCTCCGGGCAGCGGCAAAACCACCCTGCTCGAGCGGACGCTCGAACGCCTGCGCGAGAAGATCTCAATCGGCGTAATCGAGGGCGACGTACACACCGACAACGACGCCCGGCGCCTGGCCGGATACGGCGTTCCGGTGCATCAGATCGAGACCGGCGGTGCTTGCCACCTCGACGCCAAAATGATCAACCGTGCGCTGAAAAACCTGCCGCTCGACGGTCTCAAGCTGCTGTTCATTGAGAACATCGGCAACCTCGTCTGCCCCTCGAGCTACGATCTCGGCGAAGACATGAAGGTGGCGATCGTCTCCACCACTGAAGGAGACGACAAGCCGCAGAAGTACCCGGCGATGTTCGCCCGCTCCGGAGTGCTGGTGATCAACAAGACCGACCTGTTGCCCCACGTCGATTTCGATACCCAGGCGGCAATCGGCTATGCCCGCGCGCTTAATCCGGACATTCGGGTTTTCAAGCTTTCCTGCAAGACCGGCGAAGGGATCGAGGAGTGGTGCGATTGGCTGCTGGCAGAGGCGGAAGGCAAAGGTGCCTGAAGCTCGCCTGATTCGCGTCCGCGGTATCGTCCAGGGCGTCGGATTCCGCCCCTTTATTTATCGCCTGGCTCGGAAGCATTCCATCTCAGGCCGCGTCAGGAACTCAGGCTCCGGCGTGATCATCGAAGCCGAAGGCGAGCATGCCGATCTGGACAGCTTCCAGTCGGCCATCTCCTCCCAGGCTCCGCCGTTGGCTGTTATCACCGAATTGACCGTCGAGCCGGCGCAGCAGAATCGCTTCAGCAGCTTTCTGATAGAGAAAAGCGAAGCGGAAGAGTCGGTCGACACCCTCATCAGCCCCGATATCGGCATCTGCGACGACTGCCTGAACGAATTGTTCGACCCGGCCGATCGCCGTCACCGCTATCCATTCATCAACTGCACCAACTGCGGACCGCGATACAGCATTATCCGTAAGTTGCCCTACGACAGGCCGCTGACCTCGATGGCGCCTTTCACGATGTGCCCGGAGTGCCAGAGGGAATACGACGATCCCGCCGACCGCCGCTTCCACGCCCAGCCCAATGCCTGCCCCGCCTGCGGACCCAGTTTGCAGTTCACTGATACGGAGGGCGAGCCGTTGCCGGGTGATCCGCTTCTATCGGCAATCGCAGCCCTTCGAGAGGGCAGAATTGTGGCTGTCAAGGGTCTCGGCGGATTCCATCTCGCCTGCGATGCTGCAAACGAAGAGGCCCTGCTGGAGCTTCGCAGGCGCAAGGGCCGCGTCGGCAAACCCTTCGCCGTGATGGCCTTTGATCTCGAGCGCGCACGCCTTTTTGCCGAGATAACCGAGGAAGACGCCGTTTTGATGCTATCGCCGCGGCGTCCCATCGTCCTGGTTCCGAAGAGATCGGCTTCGACGCTTTCCAACGCCGTGGCGCCCGGCCAGAGCAGCTACGGCGTGATGCTCCCGTATACGCCTTTGCATTACCTGCTGCTTGAGGGCTTTGAATGCGCCCTGGTGATGACTTCCGGAAATTTCTGCGAGGAGCCGATCGCCATAGACAACGCCGAGGCTTTAAGCAGGCTGCGATCGCTGGCGGATTATTTTCTGATGCACGATCGCGACATCGTGCTGCGCGCCGACGACACGGTCATGCGCCGCGACGCTTGCCTGCCGCGCCACGCCCGCCGCTCACGCGGTTACGCACCCCAGCCGGTCTTCGTTCCCGCGGAACTGCGCCAGGTGCTGGCTGTCGGTCCCGAGCTTAAGAACACCATCTGCTTCACCCGCGGCGACCGCGCCTTCATCAGCCAGCACATCGGCGACCTGCAGAATCTCGAGGCCTTCGGCTTCTTCCGCGAGATCATCGACCACCTGCGCTCGGTCTTCGAACTCGAGCCGGAAATAGTGGCCCATGACCTCCATCCCGACTACCTCTCGACCGGCTGGGCGTTGGAGGAATCGGGGCTGCCGACCGTGGGTATCCAGCACCACCGCGCTCACGTCGCTTCCTGCATGGCCGACGCGGGCTCGCTCGAGCCGGTGATAGGGATCGCCCTCGACGGCACGGGCTTCGGCGACGACGGGGCGATTTGGGGTGGAGAGATTTTCATCGGCGGCCCATGCGACCTCGAGCGCGCCGCTCACCTGGCTTACGTTCCCCTACCTGGCGGCGACGCGGCAGCCAGGGAGCCCTGGCGTTGCGCGGTGGCGCATCTATCGTCGGCATTCCATGAAATCCCATCGCTGCCTTTCCTGGAATCGATCGATGCTTCGGCTCTGGCCACAATCAAGAAAATGATCGAGACGGATAGCAACACGCACCTGACGTCGAGCGCAGGGCGCTTGTTCGACGCCGTGGCCGCCATCGTCGGTGTCCGCAACGTCATCAGCTACGAAGCGCAGGCTGCGATGGAGCTGGAAGCGCTGGCCGATTCCCGTGAAACGGGCAGATATCCCTTCGAGATAGACACCACAGCCGAACCGTGGCAAATCCGTCCCGAGCCTCTGATTGTCGCCGTGGTCCGCGATGTCAGGAAGGGTGTCGGTGCGGCGATCATCAGCGCACGGTTTCACAACACACTTGTCGCGATCATGTCTGAAGCCTGTATTTTGCTGAAAAAGAAATCCGGTATCGGCCGGGTTGCGCTGTCGGGCGGCGTGTTCCAAAACAAACTACTCTTCGAGAAACTTGTCTCCGAACTCGAGAAGAAGGACTTCGAGGTTCTGACTCATCGCCAGGTGCCGGCCAACGACGGCGGCGTCAGCCTCGGCCAGGCCGTCATCGCCGCGCTCGGCGATTGAGCTACTGAGCCACCTCGATCGACACCTCGGGCACCGAATCCCTCTCACCCCTTGCATGCCGGAAGATCAGGCGGTTGAGCAACACCGCCCGCTTGGTATTCCTGATGATGACCATGCCGCTCGAGCGCCGGTACTCCGGCTCGATCTGGTCGTAGTTAAACGACAATGTGTTGAGGCCGGCCACAAGCTCGCTCTCTGAGATTTTCATCTGCAACCTTACAGGGAAGTAGAGAGCGAAGCGTTCGACGATCACCTTGCCGTTGCACCTCACCTTCACACCGACGGGCCTCAGCGGGAACCCTCGCAACTTTACGGGCGCGATGATTGCCGTCACCAGCAGCGGTTCCATCCGGCTAAGTATGAATCCGAGCACCGATTCCCGCCCGCTGCTCTCGCGCAACAGTCTGTCGCCCCTAGATATCAGCGGTCCCCAGCCGGAGAAGAACAAATAATCCTCGCTGATCATGTTCGGGCCGCCGGAACGCTCGAGGTGGGGATCAAAGCTCTTGGGATCGATCTTCTCGCCATCGGTTGCGAGGCTGACGATTGCTGGCCGCCCGCCTCCGCTGATCGGCACACCGTTGACTTCCAGTCGGGCAAACACGGTTTCCCCGCCGGCTTCGGAACGCGAGATCAGAGAGCGCCACTTGATCTTTCCTCCCGGTGGAATGTCGGCGCAGAGCGGCTGGCGGCGGATCTCCCGTCCGTCTTCGCACGCCAGCACGAGTTCGACGAATCCGTTCTCCGCCGAGGGCCTCAGCGCGGCCGATCCGTTGTTGGCAACGGCAAATTCCAGGCTGTAGATCCTCTCCCCGCCCAAACGCCCGTGTCTTAGCAGGGAGACGTTCACGCTCTCGATGACAGCGTTATACGAGGCATTCTCGAGGTTCAGCATCTGCTTGGGATGAACCTCCCGGCTGAGGTCCATTACCACCGTGCCAATTGGCGCGCTCACCTCTATGAACGACACTCCGAGGTTCGTGAGGTTGTTCTCCAGAACAGACTGCAGCCCCCTCGTCGAGCGGTCGAACAGGTAAACCGGCGGCAGGCTGGAGGATGCCACGCTGTAGTAGTACGGCGGGTACTGCTCATACTGCCAGTGAAACACATTGCTGCCTATGATCCGCTCCTCGGTGATGAAATTGGTCAGGTAGGTTCTCCAATACGAGCCGTAGAATCGCGTGATTCCGTGCTCGTCGCAGAACTCCACCCACCCGCGTAGCAAGCCGTCCCTGTGCGCGATCTGTACATTCATCATCACTCCCGAGCTCAGGAATGCCATGACGAAGAGCAGAACGCCGGCCACCGCCAGGGCTTTCGTCCGCTTCCATATACTGCCCAACCCTAAAGCCAGGATTGGGGGGATGGCAGTCCAGAGCAGATAGAAATACCGGAAGGGCGGCTTGTCGGACGCCTCTCTAGTGAAGGAGATGAAGAACCAGGTGGCAAACAGGAAGATGATGAAGATCGTCGGACCCGCGTCGACATTGCGCAACATGACGGCGTCGACGAGCAGGTTGCGGTTGCGCGCGATCACGATCATCAAGCATGCGAGCGCTGCGGCAAGCACGATTGCGCTGATAATTAGGTTGACCGCATCTCCCGCGGCCGGGATCAGGGGCAGGCCGAAAGCGTTCGGGATATTCTTGAGAAGCTCGAGCGTTGCCGGCAGGAATCTCCCGGCCAGATCCAGCGGCGTTCCCGTCTGGTCGGAGAAGCGGCTGAGCATCACGCCGGGATAGTAGAACAGATCGACGAACACGGGCACCGCCCCGCCCAGCAGACCCGGCAACGCTGCCGCCGACCGCGGACGGATGAAAAATAATTTGTCCTTGATGAAGAGTGCTATCAACACTGTTATCGCATAAAAAACCATCTGCAGTTGGACCCAGAATCCTATGCCAAGGACCACACCGATCCAGAAGAATTGTCGCCAGATCGGCTTCTCCAACTCGATGATTCTCAGAGCCAGGTAGAGCGACAACGCACCGAAGAATACAAACGGCGCGACGTGTGTGTTTCGAATCAGCTTATGCACCCAACCGGGTGGGATGGCCGCCAGCAGCGCGACCAGCAGGGCGACATTCCCATTCCACAAGCGTCGGGCCAGCAGGTAGAGCAAGACGAGAAATCCGAAATAAAAAATTACATTGACTATCTGCAGGTGAACCGGGCACTTGCCGAACAACTGGTGCAACAGCGCACTTGCGTGCGCAACCAGCGAGCCGTTGAAATGATTGCCGTAAAAATAGATCGGTCGCGTCTTGCCGTCGACGATGTGATAACCGGTCACGCCGACCAGGGCTGAATCGGAGTCATGAGTACCGCGGAAGGCGATGATCGTCGGGGCCTGCATTGAGAAAAACAGTAAAATTATCAAGGCAAGCAGGAAGTAATGTCGGGGATTCTCTTGCAGTGCCTTGAGCATCCTGATCAGGTTCTCTTTACCCGACCGCATGAGCCAAACCAACATCGCACCCGCGGACCAGATAAGCGTAATGGCAATCGCCGCCGCAGGGTCCGTTTCGAATATCCAGAGTCCCAGGAAGGGTTCGAGGAAGGGCTGCGAGAACCAGCAGGCCGCCGTCCATGCAAACAGAACCGCCGCAACCACGAACATTTCTGGAGCCCTCGGAAGTGAATTGAACCCTTCTCCAGCAGATGCTAACACATGGCGGCTCGCTTCACTAAAACGACGAGAAGGATTCTTTTAACCGAGTACTTGGTTTCGCAGCAGCGATCACGTAAACTAAGTTATTCGAGAACGGATTCCTGATTTCCGCGCAAGCGGCGAGGTTTGATATGTGCCTGGCTCTGCCGATGAAGTTGACCAGCCTCGAGGGGCAAAGCGGCGTCGCCGAGCAGGACGGCGTGATGATCAACGTGAACACGACTCTGCTGCCGGAAGCGAAGATCGGTGATTATGTGATCGTCCACGCCGGTTTCGCGATCCAGCTTCTCGACGAAGAAGAAGCGCGCAAATCGATCGAGTTGTTTCGCGAGATTGCCGAGCAGGAACCCCCTGAATGAAGTACATCGACGAGTTTCGCGACTCGGGTGTGGTGCGCGCACTGGCCCGCCGCATAGGCACGCTCGCCGGCGACCTCGGCACCATCAAGCTGATGGAAGTCTGCGGCACCCACACGATGAGCATCGCCCGCTTCGGCCTGCGATCACTTTTCCCCGAGAACATCGAATTAACCAGCGGCCCCGGCTGTCCGGTCTGCGTCTCGCCCCAGAGTTTCGTCGACAAGGCAATCGCCTATTGCCGCCGGCCGGAGACGATCGTAACCACTTTCGGCGACATGATCCGCGTACCCGGCTCATCATCCAGCCTGGAGAAAGAGCGGTCCGGCGGAGCGGATGTCAGGATCGTACTCTCGACGATGGACGCGCTGCAAATCGCGGTGAGCAATCCGGAGAAGGACGTTGTCTTTCTCGGCATCGGCTTCGAGACCACGGCGCCCACGATCGCCGCATCGATCCTCGCGGCCCGGGGAAAGAGCATCGGCAACTTTGCGGTGTTGTCCGGCCACAAGACGATGCCCAATGCGATGGCCGCGCTGGCATCGGATCCGGAAGTCCGGATCGACGGCTACATCTGCCCGCCGCACGTCAGCGCGATCATCGGCAGCGATGCCTATCTCTTTCTGGCCGAGCGATACAACAAGCCGTGCGCGATCGCGGGCTTCGAACCAGTCGACATCATGCAGGGAGTCCTCTGGCTCCTGGAGATGATCGCCGCGGGCAGCCCCGATGTCCGTAATCAGTACAGCCGCGTCGTGACAAGAGCGGGCAATCCCGAAGCGCTGAGAATCCTGCGCGAGGTCTTCACACCCAAAGACGATGAATGGCGCGGCATCGGCGCGATCCCGCTCTCGGGTCTGGCGATTGCAGATGCTTTCTCCAAGTATGATGCCGAGATTCGCTGGCCTGTGGAGGCGGAGCCGCAGTTCATACCTCCAGGCTGCATCTGCGGTAGAATCCTGAAGGGCACAGCCGGCCCGAGAGACTGCGGACTCTTCGGCAAAGCCTGCACGCCGGACGAGCCCGTCGGGGCCTGCATGGTTTCCAGCGAGGGTGCTTGCGCGGCCGCATTCAAATACGGCTGATATCTGCAAGGGGTTTGGGGTGAGCAAGAAAACGAAATTCGATAAAATCATGCTGGCGCACGGCTCCGGCGGCAAGGCGATGCACGACCTGATATCGTCGCTGATCGTGCCGGCATTCAGCAATCCCCGCCTGGAGCCTCTCGACGACAGCGCTCTGCTCCAAATCGGCGACAGGACAGTCGCTTTCACCAGCGACAGCTACACTGTCGACCCAATCTTTTTCCCCGGCGGTGACATCGGCCGCCTGGCTGTCTGCGGCACCGTCAACGATCTGGCAGTTTGCGGCGCTGTACCATTCGCGCTCAGCTGCGCCCTGATCATCGAGGAGGGCCTGCCCACAGCCGACCTGCAGAGAATTCTTGATTCGATGAAATCCTCCGCGAGCGAAGCCGGAGTGGAAATAGTCACCGGCGACACCAAGGTGCTGCAGCACGGCAAGGGCGACAAGATTTTCATCAACACCTCGGGCATCGGCCTGCTGCCGCGGCATCGCGCCCCCCTGCCGGGCAAGGCCGTTGCCGGAGATGCCGTCCTGGTCAACGGTCCGATAGCCGACCACGGCGCGGCGGTGATGGCCGAGAGGGAGGAATACGCGCTGAGGGCTGAGATCTCCTCGGACGTCGCGCCGCTCAGTGATCTGATCGAAACTCTGCTGGCGGCTGTCCCGGAAGCACACTGCCTCAAGGATCCGACACGCGGCGGGGTGGCAAGCGCCTTGAATGAGATCGCCTCCGCGTCGAGGATGACGATCGTCCTCAATGAAGAAGCGATTCCCGTGCGCAAACCGGTGGCCGGTCTTTGCGAATTGCTGGGCCTCGATCCGCTCTACTTTGCCAATGAGGGGAAGGTGCTGGCTGTCGTTCCGGGCGAAAGGGCCGAAGACGCGTTGGAGGCGCTTAAATCCCATCCACTTGGAAGAGAGGCGGCGATAATCGGCGTAGTGAAGGAATTCGACCGCGTGCCTCTCGCTGTCAAAACACCCTTCGGCAGCCATCGGGTAGTCAGCATGCTGACGGGCGAACAACTGCCGCGCATCTGTTAGTGATCACGGAACTTAAGCCATTGACACGCCAGTGTTTTCAGCTAGTATATCCACTCCTGCAAGACAGAAAAGCAACTCGGAAGAACAACGGAAACAGCGTGCGATTTCCTTGATATGGTGACAAAAATGAAGAAAACACTCTTGGCAACAATTCTTATGCTGACGGCGGCGATTGCCCTGCATGCCGAGGATTGCCTCTTCAGCCTCGGCGACGATGAATCTCTCGACAAGGCTCTGGAGGCCTTCCATGGCATCATGGCCGAGCTGGTGCACGGTCCAGTTCAGGAGGGTAACTTTCAACCGGTGAGAGAGCAGGTCGGAGCGCTGGTTAGCGCCAAGGCTGCAATCATGTCGGCAAACCTTCCGACGAAATTTGAAAAACACTGCGCCGACATCTCGGCCTCTGCCAAAACGCTTTTCGATTCAGTCGATACCCTGCAACAGCTGGCTGAAAACAACGGCAGCGACGAAGAGATCAAGGCGGCATTTTCTAAGATGCATGTGTCCTACCGCGCCTTGCGCCAGGCCCTGATCCTCCCCGAGGAAATGATCGAGGCCATCCATGAGATTCTGCAGCCGTTGTGGCACGAGGCGTATCCCGCCAAAGATGTCGAGGCGATCAAGGCCGGAGTGCCGAAATTGAAGGTTCGCACGAAACTGCTCGTGTCTGTTGCCGGCCGCCTTGAGGATGCCGTGTTGACTGATGCCGCGACCAAGCTGCTCGAGTCGATATCGACGCTCGAGGAAGCCGTCGCTGCCGACGACGGGACGGCAATCCTGGCGGCTCTGGAGCTGGTGCACGAGGCTTATCACCAGCTGGCCGAGCCCGAAGAGTAATCAGCAAGAATACAAAGTGTTACATCGCCCTGCCGTGCCACCGCCGGCGGGGTTTTTCAGTCCTTGTTTACGCCGTGAGAGGGAGCAATACGCTTGCCTGCTGGTCGCCGCAGATCATGCAATAGCGCGTTGACACCGTTCACAACCCTTTGCTATTGTTTATAAATCCACAACCGAGAGATATGCCCCCAAACTTCGTCTTTAGTCGTGAAGAGCATCGTAAAGAGCACGAGGTTGCTCCTGATTCGCGAATCACCGGCTCGGTATCTCTTGAAAGGAGAACCTAAGATTACAGCAGCGACGTCGACGAGTCCCTTTCGGGAACGCGCCTATAGTCGGCGTAAAAGGGTGGGAATCACCGGCTCTTGCCGGCTTAATAAGGAGAAAAACTAATGGCCACGGACGACACAATCAGGCCCGGAAACAGCGACGGGGCACACCTCGTTGGGATTACCGGAGCCTATCAGGACAACGAGTACTTCATCGATAAGGACGAATACCTGATCGGGCGCGCTCCGGATTGCGACCTGGTGCTCAATGAAACCACGGTTTCCGGAAAACATGCCAAGATCAGCAAAGTCGGAGATTCATACGAAATCACGGACCTCAAGTCGACCAACGGTACGTTCGTCAACGGTGTAAAAATCGATAAGAAACCACTGCGCACCAACGAAGTGATTAAGATCGATGTCGTCGAATTCAAGTACGTCAATCCGGCCGAGGTTCCCCGCACCATCGTCGCCAAAGCCCCGGAATTCTCGGATCAACAAACTGTTGTGCGCCCCCAGGAGCCTCCGCTACATGCCGCACCGCCGCCGTCCGAGCCTACACCCATGGCAAGGCCGGCGGGCCAGCTAGAACATGACAGGCCGCAGCCGAAGGTTCAGCCTGCGGCATTTGAAAAGAGGGGGAGTCTAGTGGGTGGACTAATTGTGGGTCTAATCATCGCTTTTCTGTTCTCGTACGGCGGCATGTTCGTCGCCGCGCTGGTCGCAGCCGCCCAGTACGGGACTATTTCTTCGGTGTTCAGCAACGTAATCGACGTGTTCAGGACGATTCTTGCCGGCGTGCCATTTCTCCACAACCATGTGCCGTGGATGAGCGTGCAGTGGGGTGTCAGCGACATCATCACGATCATCATGCTGCCGCTGGCATTGCTGTTCGGCGGCCTGATCATGCAAAGCATCGCTCGTAAAAATCGCTTCGGCACCGCCCTGCTGTTCAGCATCTTCTACGTGGCCATCGCCCTGGTGGCGCAGATCGCAGTTCTCGGTTTCAACTTCGATCTCTGGCTCAGCATCGCGCCGCAGGTCCTGCCGTTTGGCATGGATCGGATTCTCAACCTGCTCACGTGCTGCGGCTACTTCTTCGGCGTCACGTTTGTAATCAGTTTTATCGGCTCACTCATCGGAAGAAAATAGACCGCTTCTTTGGAGATTTCAGACGGGCCGCCAAGAGTGTGGCCCGTTTTAATTTGCAGCGGCTTTTTTCAGCAGCCATCGGGCAATTTAATCTGATAATCCTCAGATCTCTATGTAGGGGGAGGCCAATGAGATTCATGAGATTGACAGCATTAACACTAATCATTCTGTGGACAATTCCCGCCATCGCGCAGGAAGAGAAGCGGGTGATGACCGTGGACGACCTGTTCACCTTCTCTCGAGCCGGCGACCCGCAGCTTTCTCCCGACGGGAAATACGTCCTCTACACGGTCAGCAAAGCTGACTGGGAGCAGAACGGCACCGTGACACAAATCTGGCGCGTGGGCGCTGACGGCACCGGCCAGGTGCAGATGACACAGGGGAAGGAATCCTGCAGATCACCCAAATGGAGCCCTTGCGGCAAGATGTTCGCGTTCCTCACGAGCCGCTCCGACAAAACCCAGATCTGGCTGATGCGCAACGACGGCGGTGAAGCCTACCAGCTGAGCGACCACGATCCGGGAGTCTCGGGATTCGAATGGTCGGAAGACGGCAAGACCATCTACTTCCTGGCCTCGGACCCGAAGACCGAGGAAGACAAAGCGAGGGAGGAGGCTAAGAACGAGGTGATTGTCGTCGACAAGAACCTCAAGAACAGCCATCTGTGGGCTTTCGATCTCGAGACGAAAGAAGAGCACCGGTTGACTGAGGGTGATTTCTCCATCAGATCGTTTGTGATCTCGCCCGAGGGCGGCCGTATTGCTTTCACCGCCGCACCAACGCCGAAGGTCGACGACAATCTCAAGATTGAGATCTATCTGCTCGACCTGGGGGATAAAGCGGTAGAGAAGCTTACCGACAACAAGATCACCGAAGGCGGGCTGCGCTGGCGCCTCGACGGCAACGCCATCACCTTTGTCTCCGATTCCAGCGAAAACCTGGAGACATACTACCAGGGCTCGATCTTCCTGCTTCCGCTCGACGGCGGCGAGATAACCGACCTGCTGCCGGGTTTCGAGGAGGAGGTCTACGGGCATGAATGTATGGGTCAGGGGAAAATTCTGTTCTCCGCCAATACCGGTGTAAACGTCCATCTGTTCATGCTCGACGCGGCTTCCGGCGAGGTGACGCAGTTGACCGAGGGTGAAAAGGTGATCTCCCCTGGAGAGGTGAACAAGGAACTCGGCAAGATCGTCGCGACGATTACCGATCCCCTCTCCCCCGCCGATGTCTACATCGCCGACCTCGAATCGCTGAAATTTGAGAAGCTTACCGAGATGAATCCTCACATCACAGATATCAAGCTCGCCCGGTACCGCACGATCCATTGGAAAGCGTCTGACGGCTATGACTGCGAAGGCATCCTGATCCTGCCGCCTGATTACGAGGAGGGCAAGCGCTATCCGACAATCGCGCAACTGCACGGCGGCCCGGAAAGCTCGTACAAGAACGCCTTCTCCACCAGTTGGGGCACCTATCCCCACGTGCTTGCGGGGCGCGGTTATGTCCTCTTCCAGCCCAATTACAGGGCCTCCACGGGTTATGGTGACGCCCATATGCGCTCGCTCATCGGCCGCTATTTCGAGGACGACATCAATGACATCATCAGCGGTCTTGATTACCTGATCGACGAGGGGATCGCCGACCCCGATAAGCTGGCATGTCACGGCTGGAGCGCGGGCGGCCACCTGACAAACTGGCTGGTCACCCACTACAGCGACCGCTTCAAGGCCGCCGGCTCCGGCGCGGGCGGCGCAAACTGGTCCAGCTTCTACGCGCAGACCGACATGCACTACATCAGGGAAATCTGGTTCACAGCCCCTCCCTATGAGAAGCCGGAACTCTTCCGCGCCAAGAGTCCTATCAACTACATTCGCGACGCTTCTACGCCGACGATCATCTTCTGTGGCGCAGCCGACAACCGCGTGCCTGCTCCCCAGAGTTGGGAGATGTACGTCGGCCTGCAGCGCTATGGTGTGGTCTCTGAGTTCCACCTCTATCCCGGCGAACCGCACGGCCTGCGCAAGTTGGCCCACCAGAAAGACAAGGTGCTCTCCGAGCTGGCCTGGTTCGACAAGTACATCCTGGGAATCGAACCCGAGGAAAAGGAAGAAAAATAGGTTCTCCGACAACAGAGGGGAAAAGCCCGGCTGTTCTTGATTCGCAACCGGGCTTTGATTTACCTCGTCAGAGGATTCAGTTCCTGACGAACCACACCACAGCCGACACCGACTTCTTCTGAGTCGAATCTTCGCCCATATAGCCGGATACCCTGATCGTACATTGCACGGCCTTGGCGAAGTACACGCCATTGATATTCTTGGCCATACCTTTGTTGCTAACGAGCAGCGAGAGTTTCTTCCAGTACTTTTCCTGGCCGAAGTTTAGCAGGCTTAATCTGTATTTCCTGACAACTGGATATCCATTGTACATCTGGATTAAATAATCGATGGAGTCGCCCTGGATTTTGAACAGAGCTTTAGCAGGGGGCGGAGTCGCAGTGACATCGCCCTCGAAGACAGCCAGCGACATCTGCTTTCCTGAAAAACCCTTTAGGGTTGTGACGACGATCGGGTGGTAGGAATTCATATTTAACGAATCGTCAGACGTCCCCGGAGCGTGAAGGTAGGTCAGGTCCAGCACGGTGCCGTCGAGCGGCATAATTCGCGGTGTCGAGGCGTAATTGTCATCGTAATAGAGTTTGTCCTTCTCGTTGTTCAGCTTCCACATGTTGCTGTTCTTGTTTTTCAATGTGTTTGCACTGATGTGCTGTCTTCGGTAAGACATGTAATCGTTTGTGTACGGTGTGTGCTGAAATCCGAAGGCATGCCCGAATTCGTGGACGACCACCAGGTCGGAATTGAAACTCGCGCCGATGCCCCGGGCGGGATTGGGCGTCGAAGAGAAGTGATCCGATCTGAAAAATCCGTCCGTTTCGACTATCTTATGCGGGTTGATATACTTGCCGTTTTGCAGCTGACTGGTGCTACCACCGAACCATGTGTTCATGTAAGCAGCAACGCCTGACTTGCCGTAAAAGAAACGATCATCTGCGGTCATGTAGATGACGTTCTTCCCATCAGTATTGTTTCTCGGATCTGCCGAAGTGACCTGGACGACGCTATTGGTGAGCTTGAATGTCGGCAGATTCGGAGTGCCGCGGCCTTTGTTGATCAGCTTCTTGAATATCTTTTTATATTGCCGTTTATGAGCCTTTGCATCGGGAGACATGGCCCAATTCACCTGGGTGACTCCCTCCCAGCGGATGTTCTGGGTGACGACCAGTTTCTGCCACGCTGCCGGATAAATTCGTTTGAAATCGCTCTCTTTTACTTCGTGGACGGCGCCTGTGGCAGGATCGGCAACTAGAAAGAACATCTCGAAGGTCCCGTCATACATGGCGCGGCACTGGTTCCCCACCACTCTGATTTCATCGGCTGCCAGCGCGCTCGCAGTAATTACACACGCCAGGACCACTGCCAAAGTTAGTTTCCTGGATACAGCACGCATATGTTCCTCCCGTCAGTTTGAAATGACCTTAACCAAGTGATTTGGGCAAATATTTCGTAACTAAATATCACCACAGGATCTCTGTGGCGTCAAGGAATCGTTTCAAATTCTCCAGCATCCACCGAGAAATCAATTCATTGAAAAGAAGGGCCGGAGGCATCCGGCCCTTCCCAAAACTTCGCTTGAATCAAGTTTACCTTAGCTCCAGGGTCTTCTCGAGCAGACCGCCTTTGAGCGAATTGTAGGTCAGCATGGCGCTGCCGTTGCCTTTGACCAGCCACTGCAGGATTACTTCGCTCTGGCCGTTGAGCGCGCGGACGCGCAATTTCGCCGGGTCCTTGTATTGCGGCTCCACGATGCCGCGGTACTTGTCGCTCACCTCGCCGCCGGAAACGACGGTTAAATTCGAACCGCTGATGACTGCGAAATCGGGTCGGCCGATGTTACTGCGCACGGCTTGCGCGGAGCGGGTGGGTATCACCTGTTCATTTACCACAGCTGCAGTGATGCGGAACAGTCCGCCTCCGACGTTCTCGACTTCGACATCCCCGAACTTCAACAATGGCATGCTCTCAGCGCTGAAGATGACGAAGGCCGCGGTGCGGTGGCACTCCTGGGACAGTAAGAATTCCGGCGTCGGTCGCTGTGTCATCTTGGTCCAGCCGCCGATCTCGATCTCGCCGTACGTCGGGTGCTTGAAGGGCTTCCACTCCTTGAAGCCCTCGCCGATGCGCAGGTAGTCGTCGAATTTCAGGCGTTCCTTCTCGTCGACTTTGCGGTCGCCGGTGACATCCTCCCACTCATCCGGGAAGTGCTCGATGGTGAAGGCGAATGCGCCGAAGGTGCCGTGCAGGTAAGAGTCGAAATCGCCGTAGGTCGTATAGAGATCCTTGTAAGCAATTAAATATTTGTATCCGGGGAGCAGTTGCTCGCTGCGCTCGCCGAGGTAGTCGTAAACGCGGACGTCCATCGGCATGAACTGGCCCATATTCTTGGCTCCCGGGCCGCGCAGCATCATGCCGCCGTTGTTGTGGCCGGTCGTGCCGGCGACGATGTTCGGGTGCCTGAGCAGGAACTCGCTGATCGCCCTGCTTTCGGGGTGGCTCATCGGGTAGTCGCCGGCGCCGTTCTGCACGTACTCCGGCATCCAGTTGTAGCCCCAGTTGCGGTTGAGATCATAGCCGCCCGGCGGATCCTCGTTGATCCGGCCGTCCTCGTCGTTGTCGATGCCCTCCATCCCGAGCAGTTCCCAGCCTCCAGGTTCTCCCGGCTTGGCCATGACCATCAGGCGCGGATCCTCGGGATCGGGCTTCATGCGGCCGGCGGAGTCTTTTTTACGCATCATCGTGATGCTGCCGTCGCCGTCGAGGTCGTCGTAACCATCCTCGTCGAAGAGGCCGTCGCGGTCGTCATCGACAGGGCGCTGGCCGGAGCGGGAGCTGCTGGGATTATTGGGCTGCTCAAGAAAGTAGGAGCGGCCGTCGACGTTGACGCTCGGGATGAAATAGAAGGCAGCGCGGTCGACAATTTTGGTGACCCGCTCCACCTTGCCGTAGTTGGTCAGCAGGTACCAGAGAGTGTAGAGGCAGGCCTCCGAAGCCTGGATCTCGTTGCCGTGAATGTTGCCGTCCATATAAAACGCCGGCTTGGAGAGCACCGGGCCTGTTTCGGACCTGTTGATGATCATCACCCAGATGTCGCGCCCCTGGTAGCTCTTACCCACCGACTCGATGGTCGCCAACTCCGGATAGGCCTGCGCCAGCTTCTTATAAATGTCTGTAAGCTCCTCGTAGGTGTGATAGCTGTTGAAATCAATCGCGACCTTGGGAGCATCGGGCAGCACCGCCGCCTGTAAGGAGGCGGGAATCAAGACCAACAAAACAGCTAGAATATACTTTTTCATCTCGTCCTCCTCACTGCAGCACTATGGTTTCGGAATCGGAGCCGCACTTGATGCTGTGCGCCGTCAGCTCGACCTTCGATCCTCTTGCGGCTTTGACGATCCAGCGGAACTCGTTGCTGATACCATGACCGGGGATAGAGTTGATCCGGTGGATCTTCTGCCCGCCGATTATCTTGTCCTGATCGATTCCGAGCTTGAGGATTATCGGCGGGACCGATCTCGTCGTCGTTCCGTGGCGCAAAGCGGTCGGGAAGAAGCCGTTGTTCCTGACGAAGGCGGTTATCTCGAAAACCTCGCTGTCCAACGCCTTGACCGAGACATCCGTGACCTCAATTTGCGCCAGCTCACCGGCCAGCCTGACCGCGAATTCGACGTTGGGTTCAAGGACTTTTTGGCCGACCTCGTAAGGAGGCAGAATCTTGAGGAAGGGCTGCATGCCGCCGATCTCCACCTTGCCCAGTGTCGGGTGGTCGAATTCGGTCCAGGGGACGAAACCGCCGCCCTCGACGTTCTCCTCCGCCCACTTGAGAATATAGGTCTCCTCTGCTTCCCCCTCCTTCTTCTCGGCTTGCTTGCCGCCGCCCATCTGCTCGATCATCTCGGCCATTCTCTTCGGGGTGATCATCCCGCCTTTGACGCCGCCGATCACCATCTGGGCATTGTACTGAGCAGGGGCTTTGATCTCCTTGAGGAAGAGAGCGATCTTCTCCTCGCCGAGAGCCAGGAACTCTTCCGAGGACATCCCTTTCAGTTTCTCGACGGTTATGCCGCTGCCGCTTTCCTCCTCGCCCTCCTTCTTTTCCGCTTTTGGTTTGGGCACGGCCCAGAGGTCGACGGTGAACGTCGGAACGCCGTAATGGAAATACCCCCATGCGGGGAAGCAGCCGTCGCCGACGGCATCTTTCGCCTGACGCGACTCGTCGTCTATCTCCTTCTCCTTGATCATCTCCTTGTAGCGCTTGGAGATCTCCTCGAAGTAGGGATAGTCGTCATCGGTAATGCTCATCACGGGCCCGAGGCCGAAGAACGCCGCGACCATCTCCTCGGTGATATCCATGCCGCGGGCGAAAGGCATGTCCTTGACCAGATCGACGATCTCCTTGATGGTGAATTCCTGCTCGGGATCGGCACCGAACATCTCGGCGATATCCTTGGGGATCTTCACCTTCTCCGCACCGATCGTGGCCGGTCCCCTGCCGCGCTGCAGGTTGAGCAGGTTGTTCTGCCCGCCGAAGCTGAAAACGAGGGCGATGTTGCGATGGTTGATGAAGAACTCCATGATCGCGATCGTTTCGACCTCGCTGACGGGGTAGAGTCCCGCGCCGGGCGAGAAGTACTGGTAATCGTGGGTGAAGTTGCGGTTGATCACCACGCCGCCCGTCGGGTCCTCGTTGATTTCACCGTCGCCGTCATTGTCGACGCCTTCGGTCATCAGCTTGTACTCGCCGCGCTCCCCTTTCATCTTGTCGGCCTTGCGCATCAATCGCGGATCGTCGGGATCGGCAATGTACTCACCGTCGGGAGACTTGATTCGCATCTGGATGATGAAGCCGTCGGCGTTGATGTCGGCGGGGCCGTCCTCGTCGGTCTCGAGGTCGCGATCATCGTTGAACGGGGATAGATCTGTCTCGCGTTCCCACTTCGGTTCTGAGAAAGTCATGGTAGCGACGTCAGGATTCAGGAGCGGAGCAACGTAAAACGTCCGCGTCGACAGCAGCTTTGCGATACCCTCATCTCCCGCATTGCCGATGAGATACTCAACGGCGGCCAAGGCAGCCTCGGTTGCCAGCAATCGAGTCCCCTCGATGTTGCCGCCGATGAAAACGGCGGGTCTCTTGTCAGGCTCGACCGGGCCCTTCGCGGCGACTCGGGCAACCAGCAACTCGATCCCCCCTCCGCTTTTCCCGATTGACATCACCTTGACCAGCTCCGGATGTTCCCCCTGCCAGCGCTCAAGCGCAGCCTTCACGGCCTCGGGATTGCGATAGCCGTCGGCAAACACCTGTGTCTGTAGAAGCGCAAGAAAACACACCACACCTAAGAGGATTTTAACTTTCATTTAGACCCCTTCCTCGATTTCTATTTTCCATTCGCAGCTATCCTATCCGCCCGGGTGGAATTTGTGCAACTCGACAGAACGCATCGGAGCTATCTTGCGTTCCGATCCGCTGGATTCCAGCCGCTAGCTGATAAGGATATCTCAACACTCCAATCCTCGGAAATGAAGATAACAAATGGATGTTCTCTATGGAATTAAAAGTGATACGCGAAACAATTCATTAGTGACGTGAGGCACAAAAAAATTGGATTTTGTGACTGATCTCACGCCGCGTTGTGTCGGAGGAGAATAAATTAAATTCATGGGGGATCCAATGATAAAGGTTTTGTATGTCGACGACAGTCCCGACGACAGGGACATCTTGCGAATCAGCATCGCCCGGCTGTCCGATGATATCAGGGTCCGCCCTGCAGCGTCGGCGGCTGAAGCCATCCAGACGATCAGAAGCGAGAAACCCGATTGCATCGTCAGTGACCTCGACATGCCGGGTATGAACGGTCTGGAACTGCTTCGCACGCTCCGCAACTCAGGGGACAACACCCCGTTCATCTTCTTCTCCTGTCACGACTACACCGATTTGACGGAGCTGGCGTTGCTCGCAGGTGCCCACTCGTTCGAAGTGAAGGGACCAGGAAAGAAGCCGCTCGAAAAGCTGATGGGATCCATTCGAGAGGTGGCCGAAGAGAGTAAAGAAGATCGCCGGGCCAACATCGCGGGGCCGGAGAATCTCGCGCTCTCCACGTGGACCTGATTCGGGGCTGCGCCTGAAGTCTAAATCCAGCGCCTAATCAGGGTTCGGAATCCGGCTGCCGAGCGGACCATCACCATCGGTTTGCCGCTGCGGCGGGCAAGCATTTCCGGCACGGTAGGCTGAGCCATTCTGGATAGGGCCGGCTTAGCCGTCGAGCCCACGACGATCAGATCGAAATCTTCGGATTCCTTTATTATCGCTTCCACTACGCTGTCGGACCTTACTCCCATCGATGTAACACGTTCTCTAGGGATATTTAGCCGCACCTCATTGCGATCCAGGAAGCGCTCGACATCGAATCGCGAACCACCGCCGGTAACCGTCAACGCCACCACCTCACCCTCATCCCCGTCTACAAGAATGCTGGCTATCTCCAACGCCAGCGCGCTGTTCGGACCACCGGCAACCGGCACCAGCGCGCGCCTGAAATCGCCCTTACCGCAGTCCTTGAAGATCACCACGTCGCAAGGCGTGCGCTCGATGATCGGATCGAGCGTCGACCCGAGCCTGAAACGTTGCGAACCGGGCCTGCCGTGCCAGCCCATGATCAGCATGTCGGCTTTTTTCTCGCGGGCGGTACTCACTATGCCCCGCGGAAGACTGCGGCAGTAGCGCAGCGTCGAGCTCAGCGGGAACAGGGGCGCCAGGTAGAGCATCGCCTCGACGATACCCTCCTTTCCCTCCATCATGTATTCGTGGGCGTCGGCGAGAGGAACCTGCGGTGGCACGGGAACCATATGCAGCAGTTCTATCGATGCTTCCTTGGCTTTAGCCAGTTTGTAAGTGTTGCGCACCAGGCCGAGCGCGTTCTCGGGGTTGGCGACCGATACCATGATCTTGTAACCCTTTACGAGAGGCGCCTCCTCTTCTTCCAGCACCAAAATCTCGTCCTCCGTCGCAATCGCCCGGGATTTCGAGTAGGCCAGGTATATTAAGACGCCTGCGCCGATCCACACCGGCGCCACTACCCATGCCACCCAGCTCATCTCGTGGAGGAACACCACGAGGACGCCTTGGGTGATAATCGCCAGGATCGGGAACAACGGGAACAATGGCATGAGGAAGCCGTAGTGCAGCTCGTCTCCCATGTCGCGGCGTATCTTAATCACGCAGAGATTAACCAGGAAGAAAAGCAGGAGGAACATGATGCTCGCGCTGGAGCCGACGTCCCTTGTCGGCAGGAAAATCGCAATGGAGATCACGATCACGCCGGTAAATGCCAGCGCCATATAAGGAGTCTTGCGCTTTCGCGATATCTTCGAAAATACGGCGGGCAGCATGCGGTCGCGCCCGAGCGCATAAGAGGCTCTTGTTGCGGAGAAGATGGTTGCATTCAGAGCCGATGTGGAAGCGAAAATGACGGCGAGAGCAACGACCATGTAGCCGATAAACTCCGTCGGCATCAGTTTCGCCACGGCTTGGCCGAAGCCGGTGTCGCCGAAGCTTGCAATCCATTCCCAGGGTGCCAGGCCGTCGAGCACCGGGTTGTCCGCATGCACGGATACCACCGAGGCGAAACTGACAGCGATGTAAGTTACCGTCACAATGCAGACAGAGTAGAGCATCGCCTTCGGTATGTTGCGCTTGGGATCGATCGTCTCGTCGCCGGCTTGAGCGATGACCTCGTAGCCCTCAAAGGCCACCGATGTAAAGCCCATCGTCACCAGGATTGTCAGGAGCCCGTCGGGGTGAATAAACGGCTTGAAATTGTGCAATCTCGACGGGTCGTAAATAGCCGTGATGATACCCACAACTCCGATGCCGACGATCAGCACCATCTGGCCGAGGGTGAAAAACGCCCCGATTTTTCCCGTCTCGGAAGCGCCGCGGTAGTTGATATAAATGAAGAAAAGTCCGGCAAGCAGAGCAACAACCTTCTGCCCGATGGGAATTATGGATGCGTCTAAAAATCCCAGCTGGTAGAAGAAATCGAGAGTGTAAGTGGCGAAAACGACGGCGTAGAGGCTGCCGGCCACGCTTGATGCGAACCATTCCATCCAGCCGGCGAGAAAGCTGGTTCCGCGGCCGAAGCCGATGCGCGCGAAGTTATATGCCCCCCCCGCCCTCGGGATGGCCGAGCTGAGCTCCGCATATGACATTGCCGTGAATATGGCCACCAGGCCGTTGAGGGCAAAGGTAAGCATGAGGCCGCCCGGCCCGGCCTTGTGCATCACATTGCCGACGCCGATGAATACACCGGCCCCGATCATCATGCCGAGGCCCATCATCGTTATGTGGAATAGATTCAGTTCGCGCGAGAGCTCGGTTGTGACTTGCTGCGTGCCGTTACTCATCGCGCAATCCGAGCTTGGCGTCGCGGGCAGAGGGAAAATTCCTCGCTGCCAGTTTGTTGATCATCCGCCGGCTCCAGATCGTGAGATACACGATCGTGACCAGGGCAACCGAAATAACGCCGACGCCTGCTACTACCTCAAACTCCATGCGCTCCCCTCCCATTTGCCTGAGGCATTCGCAATTTTTAAGGAATGTTAGCACGTTTAATACAAACTCTCGATAATCCGATACGATTAATTTGTCAGTGATAGCAGCCTTGCCGGGCAGGTGCTATCATTGCTCATAATTTTATAGTCGGGCTGTCTACAATAAACACTCACAGCAATATTCCCAGCTTTGACAACGGAAAAGCCTCCCCCATGCCCGAGGAAAGGAGCAACACATGGCCCCCATGAGCAGAAGGCAACTGCTTAAAACCGGTCTCGGCGCCTGCGCTCTCTCTTCGGCACCGGCACTTGGATTCAAACACGGCTCACAACGCGAGGAAAACGAACTCATGCTCGGAAAAGAAGTGAAGTTGAGGGGAGACGGACTGGCTCTGTCCCCCGAAGAGTATTCCCGCCTGCTGGCCCGGCTGACTGAAAGCGGCGCAGTCGAGGCCGATTACTATTCGAACGGCGGCGCCGTGGAGCAGATGGAAAAGCGGTTTGCCGAAATCCTCGGCAAGGAGCGTGCAGTGTTTTTTCCCACCGGCACGCTGGCCAACCACGTGGCCGTCCGCGAGCTGGCCGGCAGCGACCGGCGTGTGATTGTCCAGGCCGAGAGCCACGTATACAACGATTCGGGCGACTGCATTCAGACAGTCAGCGGTCTCAATTTGATACCTCTCGCCAAAGGCGAAGCAACGTTCAGCGTTGAAGAAGTTGAGGGGGTTTTACGGCGGACCTCAGCGGGCCGGGTTAAGACGAATGTCGGCGTGATCTCGATCGAGAATCCCGTGCGAAGGAAACTGGGTGAGGTCTTCGATTATGAGGAGATGAAGAAGATCGCAACTCTGGCCAGGGATCAGGGCATCAGAATGCATCTCGACGGCGCGCGCCTGTTCATCGCCTCGGCGGTCACCGGCATTCCCATCATCGATTATTCGAAACTCTTCGACACCGTCTATATCTCGCTCTACAAGTATTTCAACGCGGCGTCCGGCGCCGTCCTGGCAGGTCCGGCGGAAATGCTGGATGGGATTTACCACATGCGCAGGATGTTCGGCGGCGGCCTGCCGCAGGTCTGGCCCTTCGCCGCCGTGGCGGCCTATTTCCTCGACGGATTCATCGAGCGT